>CAYTXW010000028.1:0-15762 GCA_964441575.1 uncultured Oscillospiraceae bacterium | reverse complement strand
TGGGGGTTGTTGGACAACAGAACGGTACGATCATACGGTAAAATTGCAAACTTGCAACAACCCCCACCGCTTCGCGGAGCCCCCTAAAAGGGGGCACGAGGGTGCGTACAAAATTTTCAATCGTCCCCGAAGGGGACACCTTCCTTGTCAATTGTCAATTCTCAATGATCAATTTCTAGAACACCGACGATGTCTTTGCAAACCCCTCGCTCCCATACCGCCAGCGGTCTATATGTCCCGTCGTGCGGAAATAGTGTAAGGGTTGCTGAGGCAGGGCGGCGGAGTCCAGCTTGCGGAGGGCCACCAGCTTGATTTTCAGACGTTCCGGTATCATGGACTTGATGTACACCGAGACCGCGTCGCCCGAACGCAGATCGAAATTCGGCTCTGCCAGACCGGACAGGTTGGGCGTCAGCTCGATGAACGCGCCGTAATCCTTGACGCTGCGCACAATGCCGGTGACGGTCTGGCCCGGCCGGAACCGGGCGGCGTTTTCCGCCCAGGTTCCCAGCAGCTCTTTGTGGCTCAGCTGAATGCGCCATGTGTCCGGGTCCAGACTGCGGAGGACGGCGAAAATCGGCTGATCCTCCCGAAACCGGTCCCGGCTGTGGGCGATGCGGGAGACGGAGATGTGTTCCATGCCCAGCAGCGCCGGGACGCCGCATCCCACGTCGCAGAACGCGCCGAAGCTGGCCAGGCTGGTCACAACGGCAGGCAGAATATCTCCGGGCCGGCGGGTTTCAAACAGATTGGCCCGCGCTTCCTCCTGCGCCAGACGCCGCGACAGCAGCGGCGTGCCACTGGGCAGAAAATCCAGAATGCGGAAGCTGACGGCCTTGCCCACCCGGGACAGAATGGCAATGTCCCGGGTTTCGCCCTCCGCGATGCCGATGGCGCTCTCCGCCCGGGGCATATGCCCGGTGCAGCAGCCCAGATCCACTGCCAGATCGTGCTTTTCGTCACACAGCAGCACCGGCGCCTGGAGAATGGCGCCGTCCGCCTTGGCCCGGCGCAGCAGCTCCGGCGTAAAGCCGCCCCGGCGCAGCCCCATACCCTCGGGCAGATAGTCGTTCATAAACATTCCCCCTTTTTCTCTAACACTATATGCAAAAGAAAGGCGGCGTTAACACATGGATGTTCGCTTACAGGATGTTCTGGTCATGAAAAAAGCCCACCCCTGCGGCTGCAGGGAGTGGCTTGTTCTGCGCACCGGCATGGATTTCCGCCTCCGCTGCCGGGGCTGCGGCCATGAGGTGCTGCTGCCCCGCGGCAAGGCGGAGAAGAACATCCGGCAGATTCTCCGCGCCGGTATGCCGGTGGAGAAGGAATAACGCGCAGACGGCGCCGGAATAAAAAAATACTCGGTACCTTGACATTTAGAGCGGCATGTGCTACTATAAATGCGAGGTACCGAGTATTTCTATGTGCGGAAAGGCAGAGAAACGGAATGGAACAGAATGAGACAAGACCGATTGAGGAGCAGCTGACCGGCATGCTCCGCTTTTGCGGGAAGACGCTGCACCACGGTATGGGCGGAAAATGCAGCCAGGAGCGGATTTTGCTGATTTTGCGCCGCCGCGGCACGGTGACCCAGCGGGAGCTGATGGACATTACGGGGCTTCAATCCGGCTCCATGAGCGAGGTTGTCGGGAAAATCGAGGAAAACGGCTTCCTCCGCCGGGAGAAGAACAAGGCGGACAAGCGCAATGTGGACGTGACGCTGACGGAGGCGGGATGGCAGGAGGCGGAGCAGGTGCGCAAACGCCGGCAGGAGCGGGTGTCCATGCTGTTTGCGCCGCTGTCGGCGGCGGAAAAGGAACAGCTTCTGGCGCTGCTGACCAAGCTGACCGGCGCGTGGAAGCAGAACCCGCAGATTCACACCGGCAGGGGGCCGCAGGACTGCGAACGGGAAAGAGGCGAAAACGGCAATGGATAAATATCGTGAGGTCATCGGGAGATACGCCTATTGCTTCATCCTGGGCCCTGTTTTTATGATTATCGAGGCATGCGGAGAGTTTATCCTGCCCTATCTGAACGCGAATATCATCGATGTGGGCGCGGCCAACGGGGACATTCCCTATATTCTGCAAAACGGCTTCTATATGCTGCTGGTGGCGCTGGTGATGATTGCGGGCGGCGTGTTCGGCGCGTATTTTGCCATCAAAGGCTCGTCCCTTCTGGCGGCGGATGTGCGGGAGAAGACGTTTGCCAAAATTCAGACCTTCTCCTTCGCCAATATCGACGACTTCTCCACCGGCTCCCTGATTACGCGGATCACCAACGATGTGACCCAGATTCAGAACTTCGGGCAGACGCTGCTGCGGGGCTGCTTCCGAAGCCCGGTCATGCTGGTGGGCGCGGTGTGCATGTCCTTTGCCATGAATCCGAGGCTGGCGCTGGTGATCTGTGTCGTGGTGCCGTTTCTGGCTCTGGCCATTGCGCTGATTATCCGCATGGCCTCGCCCCGCTATACCCAGATGCAGAACAAGCTGGATGCGCTGAATAATGAGATCAACGAGACGATTACCAACGAACGGGTCATCAAATCCTTTGTCCGGGAGGAATATGAGAAGGAAAAGTTCTCCAAGGTCAACGATGTGCTGATGGAGAAAAGCGTGTCGGCCCTGAAAACGATGATTTTACTGCAGCCCATTTCCGCGCTGGCGGTGAATGTGACGACGCTGGCGGTGGTCTGGTTTGCCGGACGGCAGATTATGGTCGGCGGCATGGAAATCGGCGCTCTGACGGCGTTTATTACCTATCTTTCGCAGATTTTGACTGCCCTGAACTTCCTGGCCAATATTATTCTGCAGGGGACCCGTGCGGCGGCTTCCGACCGGCGCATCACGGAGGTCCTGAATGCCAGAGTGGATCTGACCGATGCGCAGGCCGCCCGGAAGGACCGGCAGATCGAGCGGGGCGAGATCGAGTTTGACCATGTGTCCTTCCGCTATTTCAAGCATAACCGGGAGAAGGTGCTGGACGATATCACCCTCCGCCTGCCCGCCGGGGCGTTTATCGGCATTGTCGGCTCCACCGGCAGCGGCAAGACGACCCTGATTTCCATGCTCTCCCGGCTTTACGATGTGGATGAGGGCGCGGTGCGGATTGACGGCGTGGATGTGCGGGACTATGCCCTCTATCATCTGCGGGAAAGCGTGGCCGTGGTTCTGCAGAAGAATACCCTGTTCTCCGGCACCATTGCGGAGAATCTCCGCTGGGGCGGGGAGGAGGCCTCTCTGGAGGAGATGGCCTGGGCCTGCAGAGTGGCCCACGCGGAGGAATTCATCCGGCAGTTTCCCGACGGCTATGAGACCGAGCTGGAGCAGGGCGGAACCAACCTGTCCGGCGGCCAGCGGCAGCGGCTCTGCATTGCCAGAGCGCTGCTGAAGCATCCGAAAATTCTCATTCTGGACGATTCCACCAGCGCGGTGGACACGGCCACCGACGCCGGAATCCGCAGGGCCTTCCGGGAGGAGCTGCAGGGCATGACCAAGCTGATCATTGCCCAGCGGATCAACTCCGTGATGGACGCGGACCAGATCGTGGTGATGGACGGCGGCAGGATTGTGGACGTGGGACAGCACGAGGCGCTGATGCAGCGCTGCGTCACCTATCGGGAGATCTATGCTTCCCAGAAGGAGGAAACCGGAAATGAATGAAGAACGCGCAGCACGCCTTCGGGAAAAATACAGCGCCTTTCAGCAGAGCCGGGAGAAGGCGGAGATCAATGTGTCAAGAGGCCCGGGCCGGGGACAGAATATGCACACGCATGGGAAGCCCAAGAACGCCAAGGGAACCATGCTGCGGCTGATCCGGTATCTGGGCGGCGAAAAGAAGCGGATTGCGCTGGCGCTGGCCATGTCGGTGCTCTGCACCGTGTCCTCTCTGGCCGCGTCCTATCTCCTGCGGCCCATTATCAACCGGTTTATCTATTATGATCCGGCGCAGGGCGATATAAGCGCCCGGATTGCGGGCCTGGCGGGGGCGCTGGCCGGCCTGGCGGCGGTCTATGCCGTGTCGGTGCTGAGCCAGTGGCTCCAGCAGCGGATCATGCTCAGCGTGTCCCAGCGCTCCCTGCGCCGGATGCGCAAGGAGCTGTTTGACAAGCTGCAAACCCTGCCCATCCGGTATTTTGACAATCATGCCACCGGCGACATTATGAGCCGCTTCACCAACGATGTGGACGCGGTGGGCGAAATGCTGAATACCACCCTGATTCAGATGATCTCCGGCGCGATTACCATTGCGGGGACCATTGTCCTGATGCTCTGCACCAATGTGATTTTGGGCCTGATGACCATTCTGATGACGCCCGTCCTGGTGTATGTCAGCAAGCGGTTTGTGAAACGGAGCCGGAAGGCCTATACGGCCCGGCAGAAGAGCCTGGGCGTTCTCAACGGCTTCTCGCAGGAGATTATCACCGGGCAGAAGGTGGTGAAGATTTTCAACCATGAGGAAATCGCCAAGGACGAGTTTGCGTATCTCAATCAGGAGCTGACGGAGACGCAGATCAAGGCCCAGTTCCAGTCCTCGGTTCTGGGACCTGTGACCCACCAGCTGTGCAACATGAGCTATGCCCTGACCGCCTGTGTGGGCGCGATTCTGGTTGTGACCCGGGGCTTCGATCTGGGCGGTCTGACCGTCTCGGTCAATTATACCCGGCAGTTCAACCGGCCCATCAATGAGATTTCCATGCAGATGAACAATGTCTTCTCCGCCCTGGCCGGCGCGGAGCGGGTGTTTGAGGTCCTGGACCAGGAGCCGGAACGGGATCTGCCCGGTACGGTCCCGGTGGAGAAGATCACGGGCCACATTGTTCTGGACCATGTCAGCTTCGGCTATACGCCGGACCAGACGGTGCTTCACGATCTTTCCCTGTATGCCAAACCGGGGCAGAAGATTGCCTTTGTCGGCTCCACCGGCGCGGGGAAGACCACCGTGACCAATTTGCTCTCCCGGTTCTATGATATCCGGGAGGGAACCATCACGGTGGACGGCATTCCCATTGAACGGATTCCCCGCAGCGTTCTGCGCAGCAACATCGCCATGGTTTTGCAGGATACCCACCTGTTTACCGGAACGGTCCGCGAGAACATCCGCTACGGACGCCTGGATGCCACGGACGAGGAGGTGGAGGAGGCGGCGAAGATCGCCTCGGCCCATTCCTTCATCATCCGTCTGGAGCATGGCTACGACACCATGCTGGAGCAGGACGCGGCCAACCTGTCCCAGGGCCAGCGGCAGCTTCTGAACATTGCCCGCGCCGCCATTTCGAAGGCGCCGATTCTGATTTTGGACGAGGCGACCAGCTCCGTGGACACCCGAACCGAGCGGCACATCGAGGAAGGCATGGATGCCATCATGCGCGACCGCACCACCTTCGTTATCGCCCACCGCCTGTCCACCGTCCGAAAATCCAACGCCATCATGGTCCTGGAGCAGGGCCGCATCATCGAACGCGGCGACCACGAGACGCTGCTGCGGCAAAACGGCCGCTACGCGGCCCTGTATCATGAGATTATTCAGTTGGACTAGCAAGCAATTGACAATGAAGGTGTCCGCTAACGCGGACGGATTAAAATTCTGCACCATCCCTCGTGCCCCCTTTGAGGGGGCTGGCACGGCGAAGCCGAGGCTTGAGGCAGCCGTTGGCAGCTTGCTGCCTTACGGATGCCCATGCACAGCAGGGGGTTGTTGGACAATAGAGCGGTATGATCATACGGTAAAATTGCAAACTTGTCACAACCCCCACCGCTTCGCGGAGCCCCCTGGAAGGGGGCACGAGGGCGTTCGTAGGGGGCACGAGGACGACGCCCCGTTTGCGATGCAGTGTCGGAATTGCCAGCATACGGGACGTCCAGAGGCCGTCCCCTACGGCAAATGGGTGGGTGCGTACAAAGAGCGCCAGTTCTCTGTAACTTAGAGAACTGGCGCTTGTTTTGATTAATTTCTATGGCCTTACTGTCCCAGTTCGCCGGTCAGCCGCTCGATTTCATCGACAATCTGGCCGATATAGGCGATGGTGTCGCGCAGGGGCGCGTCGGTGGTGATGTCAACCCCGGCCATCTTCGCCAGGCCCACGGGGTCCTCGGTACTGCCGGCGGCCAGAACCCGTTTCCAGTCGTCCACGGCGGTCTGGCCCTCGGCTTCAATGCGCTTGCACACCTGCGTGGCCACGGTCAGACCGGCGCTGTAGGTGTAGGAGTACAGGCCCATGTAGTAGTGGGGCTGCCGCATCCAGGTGTGGGCGGCGTAGTCGTCAATTTCCACATCCTCGCCCCAGAATTTTTGCAGCGTCTCCTTCATGAGCCGGTTCAGCGTCTCGGCGTTGACGCTGCCGCCCGCGTCCACAATGCGGTAGACCTCCCGCTGATAGGCGGCCTCCAGCAGATGGGTGACGCAGTTGTGGTAGTAGGTGTCGCCGATCATGCTGGAAAGGACCCACCGGCGGAAGCGCGGATCATTGCCGGTTTTCAGCAGATGGTGGGCCATCAGCAGTTCGTTCATGGTGGACGGCGCTTCCACGAAATAGGTCGAGACGTTGGTATCAAAAATGGACTGGGCGCGGTTGCAGGCGTCGAAATGGATGGCGTGGCCCAGCTCATGGACGATGGTGAACACGTTGGACATATGGCCGGTCCAGGTCAGCAGAATGTAGGAATTCCTGCGGTAGGGCGTGTCGCAGTATCCGCCCGTGGATTTGCCCTGGTTGTTGGCAAAGTCGAACCACCGCTCGCGGAAGGCTTTGCGAATCAGATCTCTGCTGTCCTCGCCCAGAACGGACAGCCCCTCCTCGGCGTAGCGCTGGGCCTCCGGGATGGTGACCTTCGGCACAAAGTCCGGATCAACGGCCAGCTTCAAATCCGCGAAGGTGACGCGGTCCAGCTTGTGGATTCGCTTCAGCAGGCGGGCGTACCGGCGCATATGGGGCGCCAGCTCCTCCATAATCACGTCAATCTGCCGGTCATATAGCTCCCGGGGGACCTTCTGGTCAAAGAGCAGCGCGTCAAACACGGAGGGGAAGCCCCGGAGCGTGGCCAGGGTCTTTTCCGTCTGAACCTGCGTGTTGTAAATCTCGGCCGTCACATTTTCATATTGGCACAGCTTCCTGGAGAAGGCGTCAAAGGCCGTCCGGCGGATGGCCGTGTTCTTCTCATAGGTGTACCTGTTTTCGTACAGGCCGTAGCTCAGAGGATATTCCTTCCCGTCCGCCGTGAAGGGGTCGAACTTCATGTCGGCCAGCTTGGTCATGTTGTAGAGGGAATAGGGGGCGTCGATGGTCCGGGACAGGGCGGCCAGGGTGCGCTCTGTCTCCGGATGCAGCTGATGGGGCTTACTGCGGAGAATGTCCCGCAGATAGAGCTTGTTCGCCGTGGCGGAGTCGATGGCCCCGCGCAGGACCGCTTCATCCTGCGCGGCGATCTCATTGTCAAGAAAGCTCAGACGGCTGGAAATCTCGGCGTACAGCCGGCGGACTCTTCCGTCCATCTCCTGGATGCGGGCGTCGTAATAATCCACCGACACGGCGTTGTCGCAGTAGCTGATGGTCCAGGACATCAGGCGGCGGACCTCCCGCAGATCGTCCAGGCAGGCGTTGATGGCCCGCGGCGTGTTCAGCTTCCCCTTGTAGGTCTCTGCCATGCGGACGCTCAGGGCCGCCGCCTTTTCCGCGTCCCGATACATGGCTTCCTCCGATTCGTAAAGCAAGGACAGGTCCCAGGTCTGTTCCGCCGGGACTTCCTTTCGTGTGGGCAGTGCCATATTCGATCTCTCCTTTGCTGTTGTTTGGTAGCTTTCCCAAGTATACCAAATTTCGGCCCAAATGAAAAGAGACAAATTGCAGAATTTGGAAATTATTCCCGGGCTGCGCGGTTTTTCTCGAATGAAACCGGAAAACAGGCGGCGGCTCCGGCCGGGATTGCGACCGGTTTTTTCCCCGGACAGGGGTATACTTTGCCCATGGAGGCGATGCCGGTGACAGTGTATGTGGATTTGCTGTTTGGCCTGAATGCGGTCATCAATTATTTGCTTCTGCGGGGCAGCGCGGCGCTGGGCGGCTGTCCGGCCAAGCGGCTCCGGCTGGCGGGGGCCGCCGCCCTGGGCGGGCTTTACGCCATCGCGGCCGTGCTGCCGGGACTGGAGCGCCTGCAGGGCGTCTTCTGTCAGGGCCTGTGCGCGGGAGGGATGCTGCTGCTGGCCTTTGGCTGGAAGCGCAGCACGGTGAAGCAGGGGCTGCTTTTCTTCGCGCTGAGCTTCGCATTCAGCGGGCTGGTGCTGCTGGCCGTGCAGCTGGCGGAGCCGGATTTTGTTCTGCTGGGAGGCCGCGCCTATTATGCCGTGACCGTTCCGGCCCTGCTGCTGCTGGCGGGTCTGAGCTACGGCCTGGCGGCGGCGGTTTTGGCGGGATGCGGGACCCACACCGGCGGCGACGTGATTCCCATGACCCTGTCCCTGGGGGACCGGACGGTAAATCTGCGGGCCCTGCGGGACACGGGCAACACCCTCCGCGACCCGCTGACGGGGCAGACCGTTCTGGTGGCGGGTTGGGAGACGCTGAACCGGCTGCTGCCCGAGGCAGACCTGTCCGCCGCGCAGCTGCGGGACCCGGCGGGGCTGCTGCCCGTGCTGGCGGCCCGGTACCCGAAGCTGCGGTTCCGGCTGCTTCCATACCGGGCCGTGGGTGTGGAGACGGGGCTGCTGTTGGCGGTGCGGTGCCGCCTGACCCGGAAGAAGCGCACAGAAGAAATTCTGGTGGCATTCAGCCCGACGGGAGTATCCGCCGGCGGGCGCTTTGAAGCGTTATTGGGAGGAGCGATGACATGAATCTGCAATGGCAAAAGCTGCTGATGTCCCTGGGCCTGTGGCAGCCCGAAAAAATCATGTACATAGGAGGCAGCGACGTCCTGCCGCCGCCCTTAAAACCGGAGGAGGAGCAATCCTGCATTGCCGCCCTGTCCCGGGGAGACGCGCAGGCCAGGCAGACCCTGATCGAACGGAATCTGCGCCTGGTGGTCTATATTGCCCGGCGGTTTGAGAACACGGGCGTCGGCATCGAGGACCTGATCTCCATCGGCACCATCGGCCTCATCAAGGCGGTGAACACCTTTCAGCCGGACAGGAGGATCAAGCTGGCCACCTATTCGTCCCGCTGCATTGAGAATGAGATTTTGATGCACATCCGCAAGATATCCGGCCGGAAATCAGAGCTGAGTCTGGATGAGCCGATTAACACCGATTGGGATGGCAACGAGCTGCTGCTGTCGGACATCCTGGGGACCGATGGCGACACGGTGATCCGCTCCATGGAGGACGACGCGGATCACCGGCTTCTGCGGGAGGCGCTGGACCGCCTGCCGGAGCGGGACAGGACCATCATGGTCCTGCGCTACGGCCTGGAGGGCGGCAAGGAGAAGACCCAGAAGGAGGTGGCGGATATCATGGGAATTTCCCAATCCTATATCTCCCGCCTGGAAAAGCGCATTATGCTCCGCCTTCGCCGGGAGATCAGCCGCCAGATCTGTGTCTAGCGGACGGGGCAGCCGCTTGACCGGCCCGTTCCGGACGCGAATCCGGGGCTGTATCGGTCAAAAGATGGAAATATCGCGATATTTCTGTTGCAAAGCAGTGAAGAATCTGGTATATTAATATATTATCAAAGGGGGAATCAGTCAATGCCAACGAGGGGAATATCCAGATCCACACTGAGACGGCTGCCCACATATTTAACGTATCTGAAAAGCATGCCCGAGGACAGCGCGGTCCATATTTCGGCCACAGCGCTGGCCGCGGCTCTCGGAATGGGGGAGGTCCAGGTGCGGAAGGATCTGGCTCTGGTCAGCAGCGGCGGGCGGCCCAAGGTCGGCTATCACCGGGAGAGCCTGATTCGGGATATTGAACATTTTCTGGATTGCGGCAACACAAAGGACGCGGTTCTGGTGGGCGCGGGCAAGCTGGGCCGGGCGCTGCTGGGCTATGGCGGCTTTGCGGAATATGGGCTGAATATTGTGGCGGCCTTCGATTCGGATGACGCGCTGATCGGCACCAGCAAATCCGGCAAGCCCATTATGCACCTGTCCCGGCTGAAGGACTTCTGCAAGGAGCGTCAGATCCGAATCGGAATCATCACGGTTCCCGCCGAGTGCGCCCAGTCGGTCTGTGACGAGCTGATTGCCAACGGCATTCAGGCGATCTGGAATTTCGCGCCGAAGCATCTGGATGTGCCGGAGAATATTCTGGTCCAGTCCGAAAACATGGCCGCGTCTCTGGCGCTTTTGTCCAAGCACCTGTCCGAGCAGATCGAGAAAGAAAAAGCGCAGCAGGAAAAAGAGAATTAGGGGCTTGCTTTTTTCCAAAAATGCCGTATAATCATATTTGCACCGTGCCGGTGTGATGGAATTGGTAGACGTAGTGGACTCAAAATCCACCGGTGGAGACACCGTGCCGGTTCGAGTCCGGCCACCGGCACCACGCCGGAGCAAGCGATACAGAGCTTGCTCCGGCTTTTTTCAAAAGTCAGCGCGCCCGCCGCCCTTGCGCCGCCGGGAAAAAACAAAACAGCTGCGGCATCATGCCGCAGCTGACTTGTTATTTGCAGGCCTGTTAAATCGCTCGCTGCACCTTGTTGGAACGAAGGCATCTGGTACAGACGTACACATGGCGAGGAGTACCGTCAACAATAGCCTTTACGCGCTTGACGTTGGGCTTCCAAGCTCTGTTGGAACGTCTATGGGAGTGAGAGACCTTGATACCGAATGTCACACCCTTGCCGCAGATATCGCACTTTGCCACTTGCTGCACCTCCTTGCCGTAACGGATTTGACGAAGCATCCTAAAGACGCTTTAATATGATAGCAGATGCGGCCGGAAATTGCAAGGAAAAGTTTCGGCGCGCCCGAAAAATTTTTCTGCCGTTGCCAAAGCGCACAAAACAGGATATAATCAGAATGAGGTGAAGACTTCTATGATACGCATCTACAGTATTCCGCTTTCCAAGCTGGTGGAGGAATTCGGCCTGATTCCGCTTTTTAAGGCCACGGATTTTGACAAGCTGCATATCGCCGTGGATGACGTCAGCCGTCCCGGCCTCCAGCTGGCCGGCTTTTTCGACCATTTTGAGCCGATGCGCCTGCAGGTTCTGGGTACGGTGGAGACTACCTATCTGCAGAAGCTCAGCAGCGAGCAGCGGACGATTATTTTCGACCACCTGTTTTCCTATAAAATCCCCGCCCTGATTATCGCCAGGGATCTGGAGGCTTCGCCGGAGTGCCTGGAAATGGCCCGCAAGCACAATATCACGGTCCTGCGCAGCCATGAAACGACATCTTACATCATCTCCAGCCTGATCACCTATCTGAAGGCGGCGCTTGCCCCGCGCATTGTCCGCCACGGCGTCCTGGTGGAGATTTACGGAGAGGGAATTCTGGTGCTGGGCGAGAGCGGAATCGGCAAGAGCGAGGCGGCCATTGAGCTGATCAAGCGCGGCCACCGGCTCATTGCGGACGATGCGGTGGAGATCAAGCGGATTTCCTCCTCCGAGCTGGAGGGCTGCGCGCCGGATGTGCTGCGGTACTATGTGGAGCTGCGCGGCATCGGCGTTCTCAATGTGGCCAAGCTGTTCGGCATGGGCGCCGTCCGCGATAAGGCCCGGATTGATCTGATTATCAGCGTGGTACCCTGGCGGGACGGCGAAATTTATGACCGGCTGGGGCTGGAATCGAAATATACGGAGATTTTGGGCGTCCAGGTCCCCTCCATCACCGTGCCGGTCACCCCTGGCCGGAACCTGGCCGTGATCTTCGAGGTGGCCGCCATGAACAACCGCCAGAAGCGCATGGGCTACAACGCCGCCGTGGAATTTACGGACCAGCTGACCAATTTCTTCGGTTCCCAGGACGGCGAGGCAAGCATAGACCCGTTATGAGCGCCGCCGCCCCGCAAAGGGAGCCGCGGGCGCAGAATGCGGTTTCTTTTTGCGGCGGAATGTGGTATCATAACGCCAGTATCCATACGGAGGGATTGAGCCGGTGCTTTCTACAATTTATGCTGAAATCCAAAGAAAATGGCCCCAAATGCGGTGGCTGGAGGCAGAGCCGCTGGCAAGGCACACTTCCTTTCAGATCGGCGGTCCGGCGGCCATGGCGTTTCCGTCCTCCTGCGAGGAATTGACCGGCCTGTACCGGCTGTGTCTGGCGCATCGGATGCAGCCGCTGGTGCTGGGAGCCGGGACCAATGTGCTGGCGCCGGACCGGGGCGTGGACCGGCTGGTGATCTGCACGCGGGAGATGACCGGCCTCCGGGATCTGGGCGGCGGAATCATCGAGGCGCAGTGCGGCGTGATGCTGAGCCGGCTGGCGGTGTTTGCCCGGGAGCTGGGGCTGACCGGCCTGGAATTTGCCCACGGAATTCCCGGAACCGTGGGCGGCGGCGTCTATATGAACGCCGGGGCCTACGGCGGCGAAATCTGTCAGGCCGCCCGGAGAACCACGGCGCTGCTGCCCGACGGCAGCCTGTGGGAGGCGGAGGGAGAGGACCAGGGTTTTTCCTACCGCGCCAGCGCGTTTGCGGAAAAACGGGCCGTCATTCTCAAAACCGTCTTTGCCCTGAAGCCGGGGGACCGGGCGTCCATTGCAGCCCGGATGCAGGACCTGGCGGTCCGGCGGCGGGCGTCTCAGCCTCTGGAGCTTCCCTCGGCGGGCAGCACCTTCAAGCGGCCCGCGGGCGGCTACGCGGCGGCCCTGATCGAGCAGGCGGGCCTGAAGGGCAGAGGCGTGGGCGGCGCGGCTGTCTCGGAGAAGCATGCCGGATTTGTGGTCAATCTGGGCGGCGCCACCGCTGCCGATGTGCTGGCCACCATTGACCTGATACAGAAGACCGTATGGGACCGTTCCGGCGTCCGCCTGGAGCCGGAGGTGCGGATTTGGTAGGTGATTTTTATGCAGTTTGTCATTGTTTCCGGCCTTTCCGGCGCGGGAAAAAGCAAATCGGCCTCCTTCCTGGAGGACCTGGGCTTTTATTGCGTGGACAATATGCCGGCGGATCTGATCCCGCAGTTTGCCCAGCTTTGCCTGGCGACCAAGGGCCGCTATGAACGGGTGGCTCTGGTGACGGATGTGCGGGGCAGCCTGACCTTTGAGGGCCTGTTCAAGGCCCTGGACGGCCTGGATCAGATGCACCTGGCCTACAGCATTCTCTTTGTGGAGGCGGACACCGACGTCATCATCAAGCGCTATAAGGAAACCCGCCGGAAGCACCCGCTGACCCGGGACGGCAGCGACCTGTTCGAGGCCGTGGAGCGGGAGCGGAAGCTGCTGGAGCCGATTCGAAACCGGGCCAACGCCATCATCAACACATCGGCGCTGTCCACAGCCAAGCTGCGCGGAGAGCTCATCAACCTGGTGGCCGGAGACCTGAAGGACCGGGCCATGAGCGTCAGCGTGGTGTCCTTCGGCTTCAAATACGGCCTGCCCATGGAAGCGGATCTGGTGTTCGATGTGCGGTTTCTGCCGAACCCTTTTTATATTGCGGAGCTGAAACCCAAGACCGGCCTGGACAAGGAGGTCCGGGACTTCGTCTTTTCCTATCAGCAGACCAAGGACTTTATGGCGAAGGTGGAGGATCTGCTGGCCTATTGTCTGCCCGCCTATGTGGACGAGGGCAAGACCAATCTGGTCATCGCCGTGGGCTGCACCGGCGGCAGGCACCGGTCCGTGGCCGTGGCCAAGGAGCTGGGGGACTTTACGACCAGACGGGGCTACGCCACCACAGTCAGCCACCGGGATTTGGGACGCCGCTGACGGAGGGACCTGGCTGTGAATGAGAACATACGGCTGTATGTGCCGGGCTGCCGTGAGCCGCGGGTAACTGCCATTGGCGGCGGCCACGGCCTGTCCACCATGCTGCGTGGCCTGAAAAATTATACGAAAAATATCACCGCCATCGTCACCGTGGCCGATGACGGCGGCGGCTCCGGAATGCTGCGGGAGGACCTGGGGATGCTGCCGCCGGGGGATATCCGCAGCTGTATCCTGGCCCTGGCCAACACGGAGCCGACCATGCGGGAGCTCTTGAACTACCGCTTCACGGAGGGCTCCCTGGCGGGGCAGAGCTTCGGCAACCTGTTTCTGGCCGCCATGAACGGCATTTCCGGCTCCTTTGACGAGGCGGTCCACCGCATGGGCGACGTTCTGGCCATCACGGGCCGGGTCCTGCCCGTGACCAATCAGAATGTGCATCTGGAAGCGGAGTTTGTCAACGGCAGCCGCTGCCTGGGGGAGAGCAAGATCTTTTACGCCAAAAAGGTCAACGGCTGCCGAATCAAACAGGTGCGCCTGGCGCCGGAGCATCCCCGGGCCCTGCCGGAGAGCCTGGAGGCCATCCGGGAGGCGGACCTGATTGTCATCGGCCCCGGCAGCCTCTATACCAGCCTGATCCCCAATTTTCTGGTGGACGGCATTTCCGAGGCTGTGGCGGCCAGCAGGGCCTTGAAAATTCTGGTTATGAATATCATGACCCAGGACGGCGAGTCCGAGGGCTACACCGGCGCGGACCATGTGCAGGCACTGCTGCGCCACAGCCTGCCGGGAATTGTGGACCTGTGCGTCGCCAACAACGCCCCGATTCCGGAGGAGCGCCTGATTCCCTACCGTCAGGAGGGCGTGGAGCCGCTTCGGCTGGAGCGGGAGGCCATCGAGGCCATGGGCATTGAGGTCCGGGAGTATCCCCTGGCCTCCGGCAGCCGGTTTATCCGCCACGATCCCAACGCGCTGGCCAAGGTGCTGATGGACCTGTATCGGGAAAAACGGAAGAATGAGAATCAGTAAGAAGGGTGGAGTCATGTCTTTTTCCTCCGATGTCAAGGCAGAGCTTTGCCGCCTGCCGATTCATAAAAACTGCTGCGCCGTGGCGGAGGTCTACGGTGTGCTGCTGTTCTGCAATACCTTTTCCCCTGCGGGAATCCGCGTGGTGACGGAGAGCCGGGATTTTGCCGCCCGTCTGCCCAGGCTGTTCCGGCGGGCCTTTGGCATGCAATTTGACCAGCTTCCGGAGAGAGAGACGGGGAAGATGGCCTTTGTGCTGGAGGACCGGGAGAAGCTCCGGCGGATTTTCTCCGCCTTCGGCCTGGAGACGGAAACAATGGTGACGCTCCATGTCAATCTGAGTATCCTGGAGGAGGAATGCTGCCGCGTGTCGTTCCTGCGGGGGGCGTTTCTGTCCGGCGGCTCCGTGACGGACCCGGAAAAGCGCTATCACCTGGAGCTGGCCACCTCCCATTTGAGGGTCAGCCGGGAAGTGAACTGCCTGATGATGGAAATGGGCTTCGGCGCCAAGGAGACGACCCGGGCGGGCAATTATATTTTATATTTCAAGCAGAGCGATTCGATTGAGGATTTTCTCACCACGCTGGGCGCGCCGGTGTGCGCCATGCGCATCATGGAAGCCAAGGTGGAGAAGGACCTGCGCAACGGCGTCAACCGGCGGGTCAACTGCGAGACCGCCAACCTGACCAAGGTGGTGGACGCTGCCCAGGAGCAGCTGGCGGCTATCCGCCGCCTGGAGGCCCGGGGAACCTTCCAGGAGCTGCCGGAAAAGCTGCAGAAAACGGCCCTCCTGCGCAAGGAATACCCGGAAGCCACCCTGTCCGAGCTGGCCCGGATGGAAACCCCGCCCCTGTCCAAATCCGCCATCAACCACAGAATGCGGAAGATTATGGAATTGTCAAGAGAATGAAAGGAATTTGTGAGGGATGGAGCAGCCAAAACG
>CAYTXW010000027.1:1943-15847 GCA_964441575.1 uncultured Oscillospiraceae bacterium | reverse complement strand
GATTCCCAGCTGGATCGGGCGGCTGCAATCATCTGCTCCGGCGGGCTGCTGGGCATTCCCACAGAGACTGTCTACGGCCTGGGCGCCAACGCGCTGGACCCGGAGGCGACACTGCATATTTTTGAGGCCAAGGGACGGCCGCAGGACAATCCGCTGATTATCCATATTCCGGACGAAAGCTGGCTGCCCCGGTATTGTCATGACATTCCCGCCGCAGCCTATGCCCTGGCCCGGGCCTTCTGGCCGGGGCCGCTGACCATGATTCTGCCCCGGCGGGAGGCCGTGCCTCTGCGCACCACCGGCGGGCTGGAAACCGTGGGCGTCCGCTGTCCCAATCATCCTGTGACGCTGGAGATCATTCGTCGGGCCGGGGTTCCCATCGCGGCTCCTTCCGGCAACACCTCCGGACGGCCCAGCCCCACCACGGCGGGCCACATGATCGAGGATATGTGGGGGAAAATCGACGGCATCGTGGACGGCGGCCCCTGTGGGGTGGGCGTAGAATCGACCATTGTTGATTTGACCTGTACGCCGCCCCGGCTGCTTCGTCCAGGCGGACTGCCCCTGGAGGCCCTGGAGTCTGTGCTGGGGGAGGTCGCCGTGGATAAGGCGGTGGTGTCCAAGCTGGCCGACGGTGAAAAACCCAAGGCTCCCGGCATGAAGTACCGCCACTATGCGCCCAAAGCGCCTGTCACTGTGGTGACGGGCAGCCCGGCCAAAAGCGCCGCTTACATAGCTTCCCACCTCTCCCCCGCCTCCGGCGTCATCTGCTTCCATGAATTTACCGGCCTGTTCCGGGGCCACATCGTCCATGATCTGGGCCACACGCTGGACAAGGCCGAGCAGGCCCGCCATGTCTTTGACGCCCTGCGGACCTTTGACGGGACCAATGTGCCGGAGATTTGGGCGCAATGCCCTGATGACAGCGGCTTGGGTCTGGCCATAGGCAACCGTTTGAAAAAAGCGGCGGGGTTCCATGTGATTGAAATTGAGGAATAACCATGCAAACAATCATCGGTATCACAGGCGGGACCGGGTGCGGGAAGACCACTGCGCTGGAGGCCTTGGCCGCGCTGGGCGTCCATATCATCGACTGCGACGCGGTGTATCACCGTCTGCTGGAAACGGACCGGGCGATGCTTGGCGCGCTGGACGCCGCCTTCCCCGGTGTGGTGGAAGACGGACATCTCCAGCGAAAGCGCCTGGGACAGCTGGTTTTTGCGGACCGCAATGCTCTGAACCGGCTGAACGCCGTCATCTGGCCCCGCATCTGCCAGGCGGTTCAAGCGGAAGTGGAAGCATATGCGCCGCAGCCCTGCGCCATTGACGCCATCGGCCTGCTGGAAAGCGGCTTGGGCGACTTGTGTACCGTCCATGTGGCCATTACCGCGCCGGAGGACGTCAGAGTTCTGCGGCTGATGGCCCGGGATGGAATCTCCGAGGACTATGCCCGCCTGCGAATTCGGGCGCAGAAATCCAATGAAGTCTTCGCCGCTGCCTGCGGCGTGACCATAGAGAACCATTTTGACAGCGCGGCGGAATTTGCCGCCCACTGCAAAGCACTTTTTTCTGAAATGTTGAAGGAGGAAACAGCAAAATGAGCGAACTTAGCGAAAAACTCATGTACAAACCCAAGAACGGCTTCGACCGGTTGTCTCCTGCGGAGGAGCAGGAGATGGAGGCGTACTGCGCCGACTACCGGAAGTTCTTGGACAACGGCAAAACCGAGCGGGACTGCGTGGATTACACCGTGGAACTGGCCGAGGCCCGTGGCTTTGTACCCTATGAGCCGGGTATGGCACTGGAACCCGGTAAAAAGGTCTATGTGAACAACCGCGGCAAGGGCATTATGCTGGCCGTCATCGGCAAGCGGCCTCTGGCGGAGGGTGTGAACATCGGCGCGGCCCATACGGACGCCCCCCGGCTGGACCTGAAGCCCAATCCTCTGTACGAGGATACGGAGCTGGCCTATTTCAAGACCCATTATTATGGCGGCATCCGCAAATATCAGTGGGTCACGATTCCGCTGGAACTGCACGGCGTCGTGGTCCGGGCCGACGGCTCCTCTGTCAAGGTCACAATCGGCGACAAGGACAGCGACCCTCAGTTCATCATCACGGATTTGCTGCCCCATCTGGGCCGTGAGCAAGGAAAGAAGCCGCTGAACGAGGCCATTCCCGCGGAAAATCTGAATATTTTGATCGGCAGCCGTCCTCTGAAGGATGACGAGAGCGGCGACCGGGTCAAGCTGGCCGTTCTGAATTTGCTGTATGAGAAGTACGGCATTACGGAGGAGGATTTCATCTCCGCCGAGCTGGAGGTTGTTCCGGCCGCTAAGGCCCGGGAACTGGGCTTTGACCGGTCTCTCATCGGCGCTTACGGCCATGATGACCGGGTCTGCGCCTACGCAGAGCTGGCGGCCCTGTTTGCGCTGGATGTGCCGGAAAAGACCGCCGTGTGCATCTTTGCCGACAAGGAGGAAATCGGCTCTGAGGGCGTGTCCGGCATGGTTTCCGAGGCATTTGACCGGTTTATTGAAAATATGTGCCGGACCCAGGGTACGGCCCTTCGCGAATGCTTCGCCCGCTCCTTCTGCCTGTCCGCCGACGTGACAGCCGCCTACGATCCCAACTTTGCAGAGGTCTTTGAGCGCCGCAACAGTTCTTATCTCAACTATGGCGTCGGTCTGTGCAAGTACACCGGCTCCGGCGGTAAGAGCGGCGCATCCGATGCGTCTGCCGAGGTAGTCGGCCGCATCCGAAAGCTGCTCAACGACAACGGCGTGACCTGGCAGATGGCCGAGCTGGGCAAGGTTGACGCCGGCGGCGGCGGCACGGTGGCCAAGTTCATGGCCAAGCGGAATATCAATACACTGGACGCCGGTGTTCCGGTTCTGGCCATGCATGCCCCCTATGAAACCGTTGCAAAGCTGGACTGCTACATGACCTACCGCGCCATGAAAGCGGTTTTTGAAGCAAAAGACTGATCTGAACAAAAAAGGATACCGCCTGCGCGGTATCCTTTTTTGTTCCATCGGGACTGTCAGCGGCTGTTCGCCCTTGCCCCCTTGTATTTATTCCGTGTTGCGATTCCGCCCCGGATGTGGCGTTCCGCTTTATTGACCTCCAGGACCTGCTTGACTTGCAAGTACAGCCCATGGTTGCACCGGTCCAACCGCTCTGAAATGTCCTTGTGTACCGTGGACTTGGAAACGCCAAACTGTTTGGCGGCGGCACGGATGGTGGCGTTGTTATCAATGATGTACACGGCCAGATCGCAGGCCCGTTTCTCCATGTTGTCTCTCAAAGCCAACACTCCCTGCACATCGTTCTAAGAAAATGTATGCAGGAAAAACGGGTACTAGACCTATTTCAGCCTGGGGGTACAGGGTGTTCTATGCTCTCAGAAAATTGCGCAGAGCAGGGCGATAATGCCGCCCACAATGGCAGCTGCGCCAATCACAAAGGTGCAGCAGCCGGGCAAACAGCAGCCATGTCGCCGCGGCGGGCGGCGTCCGAAGTGCCGGGGCGGAGGCGGGCCAAAGCCGCCTCCCGGCCCGCCTCCGGGGCCAGGACCAAATCCGCCTCCGCGACCAGGACCGTGACCAGGACCAGGCATGATGATTCCTCCTTAATGTTTGATGAATGAATTCTATTGTCGGTTTATGAAACCGGAACAGACGCCAGAATAAAAATCATGCGCAATTGCTAGATGTTTTTCAGGTGCCGTACATCCAGCGCCACGGCGTCGCTGCTTTCCAGATAGTCCAGCAGCGCCTCCGGGTCCCGGAACATGGCATATAAGGCCCGGCATTCCGGCTTCATAAAATTCTGGGCAATGGCAGTTTCCAGCAGGACGTTCATGGGGTCATAGTAGCCATTGAGATTTAAAACGGCTATTGGCTTGTTGTGTTGTCCCAGCTGGCGCAGGGTCAGAATTTCGAAAAATTCCTCAAAGGTGCCGATGCCGCCGGGAGCCATGACAAAGGCGTCCGCCCGCTCCTCCATAATGGCCTTGCGTTCCCGCATGGTGTCCGTGTAGAGAAATTCGGTGCAATGCCGGTACAGCACGCCGTCCACGTCAAAGAAGCGGGGCGCAACGCCCAGAATTGTTCCGCCGCCCTCCGTCATTCCGCGGGCCACCGCACCCATCAGTCCCTGTGCGCCGCCGCCAAACACCAGGCCGTGGCCCCGCCGGGCCATGGCGCGTCCCAGCTCCTCCACCGCCCGGATATAGGCGGGGTCAATGGTATTGCTGGATGCACCGTAAACACAAATCTGCATTGTTAGCCTCCCTCCTCCATGTGCCGCTCCACAAACTCCCGGAGCGCCTGCTGATAGCGGGGCGTATCCACCAGATAGCTGACGCCGTGATTGGCCCCGGGGACCTCAATCAGCGTCTTTTCACTCCGGCAGGCTTCATAGGCCGCCTCGCTCATATAACAGGGAACGAAATGGTCCTCCAGCCCGTGGAACAGCAGAATGGGCAGCTCGGTGTTCTTCACCGCCTCCACCGTGGACCACTGGTCCAGGCCAAATCCGGCGAAGACCCGGGTAAAGACATTCAGAAACGCCGTAACAGGCTTTTCCGGCAGATGGTAGCGGGTCCGCAGCAGATGGCGGATGATATCCCCCGGCGAGGTAAATCCGCAGTCGGCGATGATTCCCCGGACGTTGGCGGGAAATTCCAGATCCGAGGCCATGAGAACCGTGGTGGCTCCCATGGAGAGACCGCCCAGGAAAATGGGATGCTTCTCCCCCAGCATCATGGAGAGATACGTCACCCAGGACAGCGCGTCATACCGCTCCTTCACGCCGAAGGTGATGAAATGTCCCTGCGACTGCCCGTGGGCGCGCTGATCGCAGATCAGAAGATTCAGCCCCAGGCTGTGATAAAAATCCAGGGACGCGGACAGATCAATGACGTAGGAGGACCGGTAGCCGTGGAAGAGCACGATCGTTCCCCGGGCATTCTCGCAGGGGATGAAGCGGCCATAGAGCAGCTTGCCGTCGTAGCTGATCACTTGCATTGGCTGGACCTCCTGGCTTTCCACCCACCGGCATCCGGCTAAAATATACCGGCTGAACGCACTCCAGCGGCTTTTTTCCAGCGCCTCCGGGGTGGAGAGGTCTGCCGTCGGACGCCGCCAGGACACCAAATATAAAAGACCCAGGCCCAGGACCAACAGCAGCGCCAAAAGCCCCAGAAAAATCCAAATCGCAATCATGATTTCACCTGCTTTTTGCCAAATTTCTCAAAGAACGGAAAGGTCAGCGGCCAGACGGCGGAGGCAAACAGAATCACCGCGCCATACCGGACCAGATTGGCCAGGTTTCCGGTTCCCAGAAGAGCCTTCAGGCCCTCCTTCACTGCCAGCACCAGCGCCAGACCCAGCACACATTTGCAGATCTGCCCGGCCATCGGCGCCCGGGTGCGGAAATGAATCCATTTCAGGTCTATCGTATAGCCAACGGCCAATCCGATCAACGCGCCAACCAGCTTATAGGCGTTGGCCAGACCCTCGGCATAGTTCTCCCAGTCCATATCCGGGGGGAAGGGCCAGTATTCGGCATATAGAATATACAACACACCGCACAGCAGCATGGCGGCCAGAACCGGATAAAACCGTTTCGGATGGGCATCCATGTCCCGAAACACCGGATGCAGAACCAGCACCAGCAGTATCGCCAGCACCAGCGCCACCCCCACGTCCAAGGGGGTGTGGACGCCCAGATACATCCGGGAGAATGCCGTCAGCAGCACCAAAACGATCAGCAGGCCCCGGACCCAGCGGTGCTTGCAGTCCATGGCCAGGCTGCCGAAGGTTCCTGCCGCGTTCTGGGTATGGCCGGATGGGAAGGAATAGCCGCCGGCATCGGCCCGGGCGCTTTCCACAATGGTGAACGACGGGTCCCGGACCCATGGCCGTGGAATGCGGAAGGTCAGCTTTAGAATCTGGCTGACAACCGTGCCAAAGTAGCCCACGGTCATCACATACATTCCCCGGGACTTGCTGACACACCAATACAGGGCCACAGCCAGGACCATGAACACCAGCTCAGAGCCAAGGTATGTGACAATGGAGAAAAACCGATCCCAAAACGGGGTGCGAAGCTGCTCCAGAATACGCAAGAAAGCCATAAATACCTCCTGTTCATTTATCCGCAAGTATAACGCAGGCATTCCGCCAGAATCACATTGTTACTCCACCGATTTCAAGCTTTCCGCCATGTCGATCTTATCAATCTTCCCTCGAAGCATCCGGTCCACCACCATGGTGATCACAAAGGTCAGCACCACCGCCGCAAAATAGCTCCAGGGGGCAATGTAAATGGCAAAGGTAACAAAGTCCACCTGGATCTGCTCCATCACAAATCCATGGAGCCAGATTCCCAGCGGCACCCCTACGCAGGTCCCCAGTGCCGTCAGGACCAGCCCTTCCCGGAAGACGTAGCTGTAGGTCTCCGCCTGGTAGAAGCCAAGAACCTTGATGGTGGCAATTTCCCGCTTTCGCTCCGTGATGTTGATGTTAATCAGATTATACGTCACAACAAAGGACAGCGCAAGGGCGCAGCCCACCACCAGGACAATGACCGCGTTCAGGCTGGATATGGTGTCATTAAATCCGGACCGCACATCCTCGGTCACGGAGACGCTGACCACCTCCCGGAAGCCCTGGAGCCGGGAGCCGACGCCGTAAATGTCCTCCGAATCGGTGGAGGCATAGACCGTATTATACTCCGGCTCCTGGCCAAACCAGGACGCATAGCCCTCGCCCGTCAGGAACATATAGTGATAGACATAGTTCTCAAAAATTCCCGTGATGGGAATCTCCAGAAGCTCCTTGTTCTCCAGCTGGAGGGTCAGCGTGTCGCCCACCTGGACGCCAGCCAGTTCCGCCAGCTTTGCGCTGATATACGCGCCGTCGCCGGTGGGATAACCCAGGTCCTTGCCGTCCCGATGCAGATGCAGAACCTCCGTTACCGCCGGGTCGTCTGTGGCCGCCACATAGACGGCCTTGGTTCCCTGGAGCGTCAGGGCGTCATGGGTCTCCATGGAGAGGAAGACACAGTGAGACAGGTCATCGGCAAATTCCTCTGTAAAGGTCTCCCGGTTTTCTGCATCCTGGCCCTGCCGGAAGGTGACGATATAGTCATATGTGGTGATCCCGCCGAATTGGTCGTCCACCACGCTGGAGATGGAGTTTTTCAGGCCCAGACCCGCAATCAGTAAAGCCATACAGCCGCCAACACCTAACATCATCATAAACAGCCGCTTTTTATAGCGGAGGATGTTCCGGGCCGCCACCTTTTGCAGGAAGCTCAGGCGCTTCCATAGAAACGGAATATGCTCCAAAATGATGCGCTTGCCTGCCTTGGGCGCCTTGGGACGCATCAGCTCGGCGGGCATCTGCCGCATTTCATTCCAGGCCGCAGCACACGCCGCGCCCACAGAGCAGATCAGGGAAACCACTATGGAAATGAGTGCCAGACTCCAATCCAGCACAAATTGGATTTCCCCAAAGTGATACAGCATGCCGTAGGCTTTCCAAATCACAGCAGGAAACAGCCAGGAACCTACCAGGAAGCCCACCACACAGCCCAGAACCGCCGCGCCGCCGGCGTAAGAGGCGTAGCGCCACATAATCTGCAAATCGCTGTATCCCAGCGCTTTCAGGGTTCCGTTCTGAGTCCGCTGTTCCTCCACCATACGGGTCATGGTCGAGGAGCAGACCAGCGCCGCCACCAGGAAAAAGAAAATCGGGAAGACCGTGGCAATGCCCTCCACAATATTGGTGTCGTTGTCAAAGCTGGCATAGCCGGTGTTGGACATCCGGTCCAGGGCGTAATAGGAGGGCGTTTTCAGCGCCTCCACCTGTTTTTTCGCATCGTTCAGCTGGAATTTTACATCATCCAGCTGAGCCTTGGCATCGGCAAACGCCGCGTCCGCCTCGGCTTTGCCGTCCTCGTACTCCCGAACGCCGTCCTCATACTGCCGCTGGGCGTCCTGAAGCTCGGCCCAGCCGTCATCCAGGGCCTTCCGTCCTTCTTCCACTGCCGTCTCATAGCTCTCCTGCAGCGTCTGTTCGCCGTCCTCCAGCTGTTTCCGGCTGGAGGCAATCTGCGCCGCCGCGTCGTTTAGCTGCTGCTTTGCATCCTCCAGCTGTCCCACAGCGTCCTCATACTCCCGCAGGCCGTCTTCATATTGGGCGCGGCCCTCGTCCAGCTGGGTCTTGGCATCCTGCAGCTCGGCCCAGCCATCGTTCAGCTGCGTTTCTATTTCCGCGGCAACCTGATTGTAAACGGACAGGGCCGTCTCATAGGCCGTTTGCCGCACCGTGACCTCCCCACGGGCCGTTTCCACCGCCAGCTGGGCCGCAGCCACGTCTGCCGCGCTGGCCTCCGAATCAGCCTGGAGCCGTCTCAGTTCCGCTTCCCGCTGGGACAGGGTCAGCTCGGCCTCCTGAAGCTGCTGCTGCATCTCATCCACAGGCCTGCGCAGAATGGCCAGCTCCCGCTGAGCCTCCGCCTTGCTCTGGGAATATTCATCCAGGCCCGCAGAATATTCGGCCTCTCCATCCTCCAGCTGCTCCAGTGCGTCATCCAGCTGCTGCTTTGCCTCGGCCAGCTGGGGCTGAGCCTCGGCCAGAGCCTTGTTATAATCCGCCAGCCCCTGCCGGTACTGGGCCTCGCCCTGCTCCAGCTGACGCCAGCCGTCATCCAGTTCTTCCCGCGCCGCCGCCAGGTCCTCGTTGCTGTAGGGGTCCGCCTCCAGCGCCGCCAGCGTCGCTTCGCCGTCCTCCAGTTCCCGGCGGCCGTCTTCGATCTGGGCCGCCGCGTCATCCAGCTGCTGCTTCGCGTCGTCCAGCTGGGCATACGTTTCGGCCTTGGAGTCGTTGTATTCCGTCAGAGCGTCGTTATATTCCGTCTCCGCGTCCCGCAGTTCCGCCTCGGCGTCCGCCACCACCTCGTCCTTCCGCAGACTGCCCCGCAGCTCCAGCCCTTCGGTCAGCGGCTCCTCCCAGGCGTCCATGGCCTCGTTGTAGTCCTCCTGAAAGGCATTGTGTTCGCCCTCCATCCGCAGAAATACTTCCGTATAGTAATCTGCGTCAAAGCCCTCCTCCGGAATCATCAAAAAGCCCGTCACCGTTCCATTGCCCAGAGAGGTGGTACCGCGCTGTAAATTCAGGTATTGGGGCGAATTGCACAGGCCAACAATGGTGTAGCTCTCCTGGGAGAAGACCGAGTCCTCCGGATCATTTTCCACCGTCAGCACCGTTCCCAGCACATCTTCGGTCAGGCGCAGATCATCAGCCAGGCATTCGTTGGGGGCCTCCGGCATCCTTCCCGCCGTCAGCTTCACCTGGTTTATGGTGCTTAGCAGTTGGTGCGCCTTGAACACGGTCTGAGAGTCTTCAAAGGTCGTCAGCAGATCCGCCGTCACAGACCCCTCCGCCGCTTCCACGCCGTCCATAGCCGCGAAATAAGCCCGGTCTTCCTCCGTCAGACCCAATGTGGACAGCAGCTGGTAATCATAAAACCGGGTATCCTCCAGATACATCTGGCCGATATGGAGCATGGCGGGCCGCGCCAGCTTCAAGCCGGTAAAGAAACCCACGCCCAAAGCCACAATCGAAAAAATAGCCAGAAATCGCCCCAGCGTGTGCATCAGCTCCCGGCGGTTATTCTTTCTCCAAGCGGAACCGGCCCTTACCATTCGATTTCCTCCACGGGTACCACATGATCATTCTGCATTACAGAGCGGATGCTCCCGGACTTCACCCGAATGATCCGGTCCGCCATAGCGGTCAGGGCCGAGTTGTGGGTGATAATGACCACAGTCATGCCATTTTTGCGGCTCTGATCCTGGAGCAGCTTCAGGACCTCCTTGCCGGTGTTGTAATCCAGCGCGCCGGTTGGTTCATCGCACAGCAGCAGCTTGGGGTTTTTGGCCAATGCCCGGGCAATGGCCACCCGCTGCTGCTCGCCGCCGGAGAGCTGGGCCGGAAAATTGCTCATTCGCTCTCCCAGGCCCACCTGCCGGAGAACCTCTGCCGCAGGCATGGAATTCTTGATGATCTGCGCCGCCAGCTCCACATTTTCCAAGGCCGTCAAGTTGGGAATCAGGTTGTAAAACTGAAAGACAAACCCGATTTCCTCCCGGCGGTACCGGGCCAGTTCCTTTCCCCGGTAGGCCGAAACCTCGCGTCCTTCCAAAAGCACCTTGCCGCTGGTCAAGGTATCCATGCCGCCCAGAATGTTCAAAAGCGTTGTCTTCCCCGCGCCGGACTGGCCCACAATGACGCAGATTTCCCCCTTGGCAATGGTAAAGCTGGCGTCCCGCAGCGCCGCCACCTCCACATCACCGGTCTTATAGGTTTTACAGACGTTCTCAAAGGTCACAAATCCATCCATGGGAATCCCCCATTACCATCTATAAATCATTCGAAAAATATTATAGCGTAACTGCCGGAAGAAAGTGCAAAATGTTTGTGAACAAATTCCGCCATATTTACTTGTCAAGGCCTGCCCGGCAGCCCGCGTTCTCCGGCTATTGCGTGCCGGAGCCATAATCTCATTTGACAAACGGCCTCGCTTCCCTTATGATAGGTTCCGTTAACAAACGTAACTATCGGGAGGAATGGACCTATGAAGCGTGTTCTGGTCGCCATGAGCGGCGGCGTGGATTCCAGCGTGGCGGCTTATCTGCTGCAAGCCCAGGGCTATGAATGCATCGGCGTAACGATGAAACTCTATGCCAATGAAATGATCGGGCTGTCCAAATCCCATACCTGCTGCAGCCTGGACGATGTGGAGGACGCCCGCAGCGTGGCCTTCCGTTTGGGAATTCCCTACTATGTCTTCAATTTCACGGAGGATTTTGAGGAAAAGGTCATCGCCAAATTTGTCCGCTCCTATGAGCAGGGCCAGACGCCCAATCCCTGCATCGACTGCAACCGGTATCTGAAATTCGAGCGGCTGTACCACCGGGCGCGGGAGCTGGGCTGTGACTACATCGCCACGGGCCACTATGCCCGCATCCGGGAGGATGGCAGCCGCTACTCCCTTTTGAAAGCCCTGGATGGCTCCAAGGACCAGAGCTATATGCTCTACACCATGACCCAGGAGCAGCTGGCTCACACGCTGTTTCCCCTGGGCGGGCTGACCAAGGCGGAGGTTCGGCAGATTGCCGAGGCGCAGGGGCTTCGCAACGCCCGCAAGCATGACAGTCAGGACATCTGCTTCGTCCCTGACGGCGACTATATGGCCTTTCTGGAGCGCTACACCGGTCAAAAGGCAGAGCGCGGCTCTCTGCTGGATCTGGACGGGCAAGTGGTAGGGACCCACCGGGGTGCGGCGGCCTATACCATCGGCCAGCGGCGGGGGCTGGGCCTGGCCATGGGAACCCCGGTCTATGTCTGCGGCAAATCCATGGCGGAAAACACTGTAACGGTGGGTCCCGACAGCGCCCTGTTCTCCCCCGCCCTGCTGGCCGGGGATTGGAACTGGATTGCCGAGCCGCCGGAAACGCCCTTCCGCGCCGCCGCGAAAATCCGCTACCGTCAGGCCGAGCAGCCTGCCATAGTCCAGCCTGCCGCCGGCGGCGTCCGTCTGGACTTCGACACGCCCCAGCGGGCCATCTCCCCCGGGCAGGCCGTGGTGGTCTATGACGGCAGCCGCGTTCTGGGCGGCGGCGTGATCCAGCAGGCCCTCTCACAGGAGCGCTAGCGTCCCTCTGCGCGGCGGCAGGCAAAACAGGAGCAGGCGTTGAAATACCGGCGGCGGACTGTGAGCAGTCTGCCCGATCCCAATGGTCATCGCTTGATTCCTATCCTCCGGGTTGGCTTGACAGCCAAAAGCGCCAGCGTCGGAAGACAGACGCTGGCGCTTTTGGATTTTCGGGTTGTATCTCTCATCCGAAGCAGGGTTCTGCGCCGGATACGAACGAATTACTTCTTCTGGACGTACTTCAGGCAGTCCAGTGTGACGGCTACCAGGATGATGATGCCGGAGAACACAAACTGCAGATTGGTATCAATGCCCAGAGTAGTCAGGGAGTAGGTCAGGGCAGTGAAGATGAACACGCCTGTTACCACACCGGAGATCTTGCCGATGCCGCCGGTGAAGGAGACACCGCCAACCACGCAGGCCGCAATGGCGTCCATCTCCCAGCCTTGGCCATAAGCCGCCGAGCCGGAGCCGACCATGCGGATGCACTCTAACCAGGAGCCGCAGCCGTACAGAATACCGGCCATGATGAACGCGCCTACCGTGACGCCGAACACGGAAATGCCGGAAACGGACGCTGCCTCAGGATTTCCACCCACGGCGTACAGGTTCTTGCCAAAGGTGGTCTTATTCCAGATGAACCACACAATCGCCACAGCCGCCGCGGCCCAAAGAATGATGGTGGGGAACTTGTTGAGCCGGGGCATAATCATGTTAGGAATGTCCGATTCAATGGCGCCGAAGGAGACGCCCTTGGTGGAATAGGTCACAAGTCCGAAGATGACCAGCATGTTGGACATGGTGGAGATAAAGGGGTGCATCTTGAACTTGGCGGTGAAGAAGCCCGCAATGGTGGTGAAAATGGTACACAGAACAATGCAGACCAGCAAGGCCAAAATCATCCGCACAACGACCGGCATTCCGGTGAAGTCGAAGACGTGGCCAAAGACCATGCCGGTATTGATACCCCGGTGCATGATGATAGTGGCGGCGGTCATGCCCATGCCCACCATCCGGCCAATGGACAAATCCGTACCGGCCAGCAGGATCAGGCCCGCCACACCCAAGGCCAGGAACATTCTGGGCGATGCCTGCTGGAGGATGTTCAGGATGTTATTCAGCGTCAGAAGCGGAACATTCTTGACGATGGGGGTAATGATGCAAAGGGCGATAAAGATGACCAGAATGGCCAGATACAGACCGTTGCGCAGCAGGAAGTCCCGGCCGTTGAAGCTGTACTTATAGTTCTCCCAACGCTGGGCCATAGACTCAGCGAAGGTGAATTTGGACATGCGCAGCAGATCGATCAGGTGATACTTGTGACTATATGCGGCATGGCGGCGGTCCTTCACGGCACGAAGATCCTTCTCCAGCTGCATTTTCGCATCGAAAAGGCGGTTCTTGTGGACATACTTCTCGTCCTTGATCTCGCGGGAATCCTTGAGCTTGGACAGGGCCTCCTGATGCTCCTTGTTGAGACGCTCTACGGTGGCCTGATACTTCTCCCGGGCCTGGACCTTTTCCACTGCACAGCTGGCTGTAACCGCCTGGTAGTAGTCGCTGTCAAAATGGGCTTTCAGGTAGCCCTCGGCATCGGCAATAAGCTTGGATATCTGATCCTTGTTCTCGGCCTCCACTGCCTTGGCCTGGCTCAGCTCCTTTTTCAGCTGGGCTTCCTTCTCTGCCTTCTCCTGGGCCGTAAAAACCCGATCCCGCTTCAGGTTGTCCAGGTCACTTTGGATTTCAGTCACACGGTCCGTGCCGTCTTTGCGCAGGGCGTTGATTTTTTCCTGGATCCCGCCCACATACTCGTCAATGGGTTGGCGGAGCTTGCTTTCCTGCTCTGCCGTGAGAATTTTCGTATTATCTGTCGTCATATGCAATTGCTCCCATTATAGGTATTTTGCACTGAGTCTCAAAAGCTCTTCCTGATTCGTCTCCTTTGTGTTTACGATTCCAGAAAGGTAGCCGTTGGACATCACGCCGATCCGGTTTGTAATTCCCAGGATCTCGGGCATTTCAGAGGAGACTACAATCACAGTCTTCCCCTCTTTTGCCATTTTGATGATCAACTCATAAATCTCATACTTCGCGCCCACATCGATGCCTCGGGTGGGCTCATCCATCATGAAAATCTGAGGCTCCCGCTCCAGCCACTTTCCAAAGATGACCTTC
>CAYTXW010000027.1:0-1933 GCA_964441575.1 uncultured Oscillospiraceae bacterium | reverse complement strand
GATCAAGTCGTCGGGTCCCATGCACTTGGTGCGCATGGTCTTAATCTCCTTGCCGGTAGCCTTAACCATTTTGGCGTTGGACAGGGCCGGACCGGTCTTGTACTGCTCCAGATTGGTAATCGTGGTATTAAATGTCAGGTCGCACTTCAAAAACAGGCCGTTGGCCTTACGCTCCTCGGTAATCATGGCAAAGCCATGGTCAATGGCCTCCCTGGCACTGTTGAAATTCATCAGGCGGTTTTTAAAATAGACACGGCCCGACGCACGGGTGCGTACCCCAAAGATCGTCTCCAGCAGCTCGGTGCGACCGGCGCCCACCAGGCCATACAGGCCGAAGATTTCGCCCTCCCGCACATCAAAGGAAATGTCCTGGAGGTGGGGCGCATACTTGGTAGACAGATGCTGCACCGACAGAATGGTGTCGCCCGGGGTATTATCCACCGGAGGAAACCGGCTCTCCAAGGAACGGCCCACCATGGCGGTGATCAGCTCGTTCATGTTGGTGTCTTTTGTATTTTTGGTCATGACCAGATTGCCGTCGCGGAGGACCGATATCTCATCGCAGATTTCAAAAATTTCATCCATCTTGTGGGAAATATAGATCAGCGCAATCCCCTGCTCCTTCAGCATCCGCATCATCTCAAAGAGCTTATTGACCTCCTGCACTGTCAGGGAGGAAGTCGGCTCATCCAGGACGATGACCTGTGAATTATAGGAGATTGCTTTGGCAATCTCGCACATCTGGCGCTGGGAGACGGACATGTTCCGCATCGGCTGGCTCAGGTTCACGGTCATGCCCAGCTTCCGGAACAGTTCCGCCGCCTTTTTCTTCATGCTGCCCTCATCCACCATTCCCATGGCGCCGGTGGGGTAGCGGCCCAGGAACAGGTTGTCAATTACGTTCCGCTCCAGGCACTGGTTCAGTTCCTGATGAACCATGGCAATTCCGTTTTCCAGGGCATCCTTCGGGCCGGAAAAGCTGATTTCCTTCCCGTTTAAATAAATTTTTCCTTCGTCCTTTTGATAGGTACCGAACAGGCACTTCATCATGGTCGACTTACCGGCTCCGTTCTCGCCCATAAGTCCCATGACGGTTCCCCGTTTTACATCCAGGTTGATATGGTCAAGCACCCGGTTTCGACCAAAGGACTTGCTCATACCGCGAATCGACAGGACGACATCGCCTTTTACATCAGCCATTCTCGTTACTCCTGTTATGCGTATTTGCAGTCTCAGCCAAGGCTGATCCCGCCAGGTTTTCCTTTCAATATGGTATCAGGGGGAGGTTATTCTGCCGTACAGCGCACATACCCGGCCGCACGGAGAATTCCTCCCCCCAATAGCAAGTCATTTACTTGTCAGCGAAGAGGTGTTCCTCCGATTTCGCCGGCTGGGCTTACTGGGTCAGCAGAGCCGTGTAAGAAGCCGCATTATCCGTCTTCACCATGTTGATGGCAAAGGCGTCATACTGGCTGGGGTTGGAAAGACGGTTGGTGATGTTGCCCTCGGTCTGGCCGTCGCCGCCGATGTACTCCACTTTCAGGTTCAGCAGATCATCATAGTTCTGAAGCAGGGGCTGATAGGTAGCGCTGAGGAAGTTATCCGCCGCATTGTAGATGTCCAGCCACACGCTCTTGGTGGGATGAGTGGACTCGTCAAGCTGCGCAGAAACAGCGTCATAGACCTTGGTGGAGTCCAGGAAATCCTGATAGTTATCAGCCGTGACAGCCACGTTCAGAGCATAGTAGGAGCGCTCGTCAGCGTTGTAGTAATACACATCGTCGCTCAGGACATTGCCCGCGTCATCAGCAGTGCCGATGCCGGTGTCGATATCCACGCCATCCAGGGCGTTGCGCAGCACACGCAGGGTCAGGTAGGCCTGCACGTCGGCATGCTGGCTGATGGTGCCGCCGTATCCTTCCGCGATTGCGGC
>CAYTXW010000026.1:0-16002 GCA_964441575.1 uncultured Oscillospiraceae bacterium | reverse complement strand
GGTGCATGGGTCCGAACAATTCTTTTTTCAAAACCCCATTTTCTTGCGGTACTTCGACAAAAAATGCCCCATATCTTGTGTTATGATGTCATAGGGAGATACACGGGCGCAGTGCCAGCACCGCTGCGGTCCGGTCATCATCTCCCTGCAATTCGCTACAACTGACGACGCCGGCGGCCAGCTCCATTGGCGACAGTCCGCTATACTGTCGGATAAAGCGCTCGGCCAACTCTCCACCGGCGCCGTCACTGACCAGCACAAGCATTTCTCCTCTTGACAAGGACAGCCTTGCTCCCTCTGGACGGTGTGTCTCTCCCACACCCAAACCCGGCGGCGGCGAGGCTGTTCCGATTTTCTCCACCATGCCCCGGCGCTTGAGATAGGAAGGAGCCGCGCCCCATTTATACAGCCGGGCCTCTCCCGTGGTTAAATCCGTTTGCAGCAGATCCACGGTGGAAAAGCCGCCGTCGTCCCGCAGAATATAGATGCCGTTGAGCAGCTGCATCGCCTCCGCCGGCTTCACGCCGGATTGCAGCAGGGTCTTCAGAACCCGGATGGCCGCACAAGCCTCCGCCGCCGCGCCGTTTCCGGTACCCATGCCGTCGCACAGCAGCACAAAATACCATCGGCCCCACCGGAAGCTGGCCCCCTGGTCGCCGGATAAGCTGTCGCCCCGGCGGCCCTGACTGCGAAACCCCAGCTCCGGCCGGAAATGACAGGTGACCGTCTCCTCCGGCGGCTCATAGGAAAGGGCCAGGGACAAGGCGGCATACTGACGGGCCAGGACCTCACGGCTCTCCTTCAGACGGCTGCGGCACTGGCGGCGGCAGCTGACATCGTCCAGCTCACGGTTGACCGCGTTGAGAAAGCCCTCCATGTGGCGGCAGCGCTGGACAAAAGCCGCAGGCAAATCCTCCCGCAGGGCTTTGCCCCGGCCCATCATGGCGGGAGCCGCCTGATTCAGCGCGTCACAGGTCGCCTGAAGCTCCTCGTCCCAGCATTCCTCCCACCGGTTGCAAAGCCTGCACACCCGATCCGCCGCCCGGTCAAAGACGGCGGCGGTTTCCGGATCCGGCTGGGCAGACCGGGTCTGGGACAGGCAGCGGCTCAGCTGCTCCAAAAGTCCGGCCGCCATTTGCAGCCGCTGCTCCGTTTTGCTCCGGGCCGCCGGTGTCACACCGAGCAGCCGCTCTCCCGGCAAAAACTGCGCCAGAAGGGCGCCCGGCAGCGCTGCCGCAAGAAAAAGTTCGTCTGTCCCGGTCAGCAGCACACCCACCAGCGCGCAGCCCAGCCATAGGCCCAGCCGGGGCAGCTGCCGCGAAACGCCCCGGCAGGCCAGCGCGCACAACAGAAGTACCGCCGTGGCACAGCCCCCGCCCCAGGAAATATCCAGGGCCAAACCGCACAGCGCTGCCACCGGCAGGGCCAGAGGCGTAGGTACCGACGCCGCGCTCAGCAGGCATCCGGCGATCAGGCCGAGCGGCAGCTCCACGGGCCGCACCGCGCACAGGCCTGCGCACAGGCAAGCCAAAAATATCAGCCGGCAGATCTGCTTCGCGCCGCCCAAAGCCCACCGGAAGCAGAAAGCCCCGCCGCCAGCCACGGCAATCCGCAGAACATACCGCCAGAGTATCGGCGGTGCAAAGCGCTGCTCCAGAAGAAACAGGAAGCCGACCAGCGCCGTAAACAGCATGGAGCAGCCCGGACCAAACCAGCGGTTTTTCCGAGGCAGCTGGTCCCCAAAGATACAGGCGCAGGCTTCCACCAGCAGGCCCGCCGCCATCGGCTCCATGGCGGTTTCCATCCCCCAGAAGACCACATAGCCCACACAGCCCCCGGCGTAGGCGGAAAACGCCGGAAGACCCAGGCCCAGGCCGGCAGCCAAAGCAATGGGCAGCGTGAGAAAGGTCCCTGCCGCCGAAGCACCCGCCAGGACAAAGCCAGCCGCCAGCGCCGCCAGACAATGCAAAATCTGCGCGACCAAAGGAGTTTCGCTCCATCGGAGCAGCCGCTGCAGGAAGTTCTGCCAGGCGGCGGTTTTCATCCGTGACTTCATGGTTTCCATTTCTCCCGCACATTCATGTTCCGTAGATGCTCCAAGTGTAGCACCGCGGGTGGGAGGAACCTGTCGGGAAATAGAACGGGAAATGACGGGCTGCGATTTTTTATGAAAGCGGACAGACTCCCTTGTTCTCCCGCCGGGCAGATACTTTCCCGGCGGTCCAAAAAGCAAATCATCCGAACCCGTCTCCAATCGGAAACGGATTCGGATGATCTTGGCCTGGTGCGCGAGGCGGGACTTGAACCCGCACGTCCGGAGTGGACACTAGAACCTGAATCTAGCGAGTCTGCCAATTCCACCACTCGCGCATGCTTCCCGGCGTTTCTCAACGCAATATGAATTCTAACATAACAGGGGCTTCCTTGTCAACAGCTTTTTTATTTTTTTTGGATGATTGTCCCGAAATCCCGCATACTAAACCAAAAAGCAAAGGAAGTGGCCAATATGAACCAGGAAGAAAAAGACCCAAAGCAGTTGGAACAGGAGCGGCAGCAGATTCACGACTTCGGTTCCTCTGTGGTGAGGAATGAGCACGGCTCTATCTACACGCTAACCATTATCGGCCAGGTGGAGGGCCATCAGATTCTGCCGGAGACGGCCAAGACAACCAAGTATGAGCATGTGCTGCCCCTGCTGGCTTCCATTGAGGAAAGCCCGGAAATCGACGGCCTGCTGATTCTTCTCAACACCGTGGGCGGCGATATCGAGGCAGGGCTGGCCATTGCGGAGATGATTGCCGGTATGCGCAAGCCCACCGTGTCTCTGGTTTTGGGCGGCGGTCATTCCATTGGCATTCCGCTTGCTGTATCCGCGAAGCGCTGCATGATCGCGCCCACGGCCAGTATGACCATCCACCCGGTGCGCATGACCGGCGTCGTGGTGGGTGCACCCCAGACCTACCAGTATTTCAACCGCATTCAGGAGCAGATTGTGGATTTTGTCACGGCCAATTCCCGGATCTCCCGGCAGAAGTTTCTGGATTATATGATGGCCACCGGGGAAATTGCCACGGACGTCGGCTCTGTGGTCTATGGCCGTGAGGCGGTAAAGGTGGGGCTGGTGGACCAGCTGGGCAGCGTCGGCGACGCACTGGAATATCTGCATCGGCAGATCGAGACGGATCGGGCCAATTCTTCCCAATAACAGCAGACGGGCTCAGAGCGCGAAGCAGAAATGCAAAAAACAGAAAAAGGTCAATCCGGAGGCAGGATCGGCGGCTTTTTGAGCATTTCATGACTGGAGTAGCGTTCAGAGGCTGCCTGTTTCGACAAATTTTGGCTCCAATTGGAGCCAAAATGAATTATTTTATGGCACCGTTTGGTATCATTCAGTTAGGAGTGATGCAAATGTGCTATCAAAGGATTCGGGATCTGCGGGAGGATGCAGACTTGTCACAGCAGTGGGTGGCGGACCATCTTCATATGCAGCGAAGCGTCTACCGCCGCTATGAATCGGGACAGCGGGAGATTCCGGTCTGGGCGGTGGTAGAGCTGGCCAAGCTGTATCAGACCTCTACCGATTACATTTTGGGCCTCCGGGAGGACCGATAATGCGGCGGCTCGGTTGGTTTGCCGCTGCCTTTGCGGGCGCGGCTGGTCTTTATGTCTATTTGTGGCAGGACGCCTGCGCGGTTTGGGCGGTTCTCGGCGCGCTGTGCGCCGGGGCGGCGACGGCGGTTCTGCGGCCTCGCGGGTTCCGGCAGATCTGCGTTGTCTGCCTCGGCCTGTGCGCCGGGGTGCTGTGGTGCTTTTTATACGGCAAGCTGATTCTGCCGCCGGTGCAGAGCCTGGCCGGAACGGAACAGACAGTGACGGTCCGGGCGCTGGACCAGCCGGTGGAGACGGACTATGGAATTGCGGTGGAGGTTCGCTATACGTTGGAGGGCCGAAGCTGCCGCGCCGCGCTCTATGCCGATTTGCCGGATTCTCTGCCCTGGGCGGGCGATACGATTTCCTGCGTTGCCCGGATTGAACCGTCCGCAAGCAGGCTCCTGGCGGGAGATAGCCTGTATGACCGCTCCAGCGGTATTGCGGTGCGGCTCTATGCCGTCTCGCCATTGGAGGTAACAGCCGGAACCATGTCCTGGAGCGCCCGTGCGCAGCTGTGGCTCCAGGAGCGGATTCACAGCCTCTATGCGGGGCAAGCCGCCGGACTTCTGCGGGCGCTGCTGACCGGAGACCGGTCGGAGCTGTCCTATGGGGAGCGCAATGATATGGCTGTGGCCGGTGTCAGCCATGCCATTGCCGTATCGGGAATGCATGTGACCATGCTGCTGACCATGGTGGCCCTGCTTCTGGGCGGGAGGCCTAAGGCCACGGCGCTGGTGGGTATTCCGCTGACTGTGTTCTTTGCGCTGCTGACCGGCGCATCCCCATCCGCGCTGCGGGCAGCGTTCATGCAGGTTTTGCTGCTGGGTGCGGCACTGCTCCGGCGGGAATATGATCTGCCCACGGCGTTGGGGGCAGCCGGACTGCTGTTGCTGCTGTACAATCCTTGGACCATTGCCAGCGTCAGCTTCCAGATGTCCTTTGCAGCGATCCTCGGTCTGTATCTGTTCTCAGGACGGGTCTATCGCCGTCTGCTGGGCGCAAAAAAGCGGCCCGGCCGCCTGGCTCGCACACTGGCCTCCACCTTCTCGGCAACGCTGGGAGCCACGATCCTGACGGCCCCGCTGGGTGTTTTGTATTTTGGAACGCTGTCTCTGGCGGCGCCTTTGACCAATCTGCTGGTGCTGTGGGCCGTTACCGCTGTGTTTACGCTGGGGCTGCTTTCCTGCGTGATGGGGCCGCTTGGCGGTGTGCTGGCCTGGGTGACGGCGGGGCTTGCCAAGTATATCCTGGCGGTCTGCCGCTGGATTGCGGTGTTTCCCTATGCCGCCGCCTACCGCGGCTCGCCGCTGCTGATTTGGGGCCTGTGCGCCTATGGGCTGGTGCTGGCGCTGCTCCTTTGGAAAAAGCTGCGGCCTGTAGTTCCGGCCTGCATCCTCGGCATGGCCCTCTGCCTTTGCCTGCTCTGGAGCCGGTGGCAGTTTCTCCGGGGCGAGATGTCCTTTACCGCCCTGGATGTGGGTCAGGGCCAATGTCTGCTGCTGGAATCGGAGGGTTTTACAGCCATGGTGGACTGCGGCGGCGACGGGCAGGATGCAGCAGGAGAGACAGCTGCCCGGTTTCTCCACAGCGCCGGACTGACCCGTCTGAACGCCTTGATTTTGACCCATTATGATCTGGATCATGTGGGCGGCGTCTGCCAGCTGCTCCGCCGGGTACGGGTGGACCGCCTGTTTCTGCCGGATACGGCGGACAGGCAGGAGGTCCGGGACGCGCTGGAGGCCGCCGCTCTGGCTGCAGGGACGGAGGTTATCGCGGTATCCCGGAAGACAAATGTGACCTTTCCAACGGGAGAACTCCAGCTGCTCCCCCCGGAAACCGGGAAGGTTGGAAATGAATCTGCGATCTGTGTCTTGGCAACAGCGGCGGAATATGATATTCTAATAACCGGCGATCTCGATACCGGCGGGGAAATGGACCTGCTGCGGACCTGGAGCCTGCCGGAGGTGGACCTGCTGGTGGTGGGCCATCACGGCGCGCAGGACGCGGCCTCCCTGGCCCTGCTGGGTACGGTGCGGCCAAAGATGGCGGTGATCTCCGTGGGGGAAGACAACACCTATGGACACCCGTCGCCGGATACCTTGAAGCGGCTGGAGACTGTTGACGCGGAGGTCTGCCGCACAGACCAGCTGGGAACCATCACGATTAGGAAGTGAGACCGTGGCAAAGAAATATGGCCAGGCCCAAAAGGAATCCTCGGGCCTGGATCAGCTGAAGCGAGACCTGAAGACTGGGCAGTTTGGCCGGCTGTATTTGTTCCATGGGGAGGAACACTATCTGCGAGACTACTATCTGGAGATGCTGCGCAAAAAGCTCCTGGACGGCCCGGCGGAGGAATTCAATTTCCACCGCTTCACCCAGGAGAACATGGATTTGCAGACACTGGCCGAAGCGGTGGAGGCCATGCCCATGATGGCAGAGCGTACCATGGTTCAGGTGGACGACTATGACCTGAGCCGCCTGACCGAGTCCAGCCGGGAGGTTCTTACGGGAATTCTCTCAGATATTCCGGACTATTGCACCGTGATATTTGTCTTCGGCTCGGTGCCGCTGAAATACGATGCCCGCTGGAAAAAGCTGAAGGAGGTCCTGGACCGGGGACTGACCGTGGAGTTTGAGAACCAAAGCCCCCAGGAGCTGAACAGCTGGATTCGGAAGCATTTTCTGGCCGGCGGCAAGGAAATTTCCGCTCAGCTTTGTGAATACCTGACCTTTATCACCGGCGGCGGCATGGCGGCCTTGAACGCGGAGATTGAAAAGATTACCGCCTATGCCTCCGGCAGCGAGATCACGCGCCAGGACATCGACGCCGTGGTGACGCCGGTGCTGGATGCGGAAATCTTCGATATCACCGACGCCATCGCGGACGGAGATTATGAGACGGCCCTGGTGAAGCTGCGAACCCTGATTCAGATGCAGGAGGACCCGATTTTGCTGTTGGCCGCCATCGGCAGCCAGATGCGCCGCCTGCTCTATGCCCGGGCCTGTTTGAATGCGGGCAAGGGAGAGGGGGCCTTGGGGGAGATGCTGAAGGCCGCCGCAGGCCGCGCCCCCCATCCCTATGTGCTGAAAAAGACCATGGCCACCGCCCGGCGTGTGACGGACCCGTTTTGCGGCCGGGCTGTGACTCTGTGCATGGAGGCGGACATCCAATTGAAGGGTTCCTCTGCCGGTGGCCGGCAGGTGCTGGAGCTGCTGCTTTTGAATCTGGCACAGGAGGCGCGCCGTGGTTAGAATTCGGGAGGCCATTGTGGTGGAGGGTAAGTATGATAAGAACACCCTGCGCCAGATCGTGGATACGGCGGTCTTTACCACCGGCGGCTTCGGCGTCATGGGGGACAAGGCCATGCTGTCCTTTCTGCGGACCGTAGCGGAGACCCGGGGCCTGATTATCCTGACGGACTCCGATGGAGCGGGCTTTGTGATCCGCAATTATTTAAAGGGCGCCCTGCCCAAGGACAAGGTGCGCCACGCCTATATTCCCGACATTCCGGGCAAGGAAAGGCGCAAGTCTGCCCCCGGCAGGGAGGGAAAGCTGGGCGTGGAAGGAATGACGCCGCAGATCATTCTGGAGGCCCTGCGGCGGGCTGGAGCCACCATAGAGGGGGAGGAGGCCCCCAGGTCCCGGGGCATTACCAAGCAGGACCTGGCGGAGCTGGGCCTTTCCGGCGGAAAAAACGCCGGTGCAAAGCGTCTTGCGCTGCTGAAGCAATGCGGTCTCCCGGCGCATATGAGCGCCAATGCCATGCTTGAGGCGCTGAATTTATTGTATTCTTTGGAGGAACTGAGGCAGCTTCTGCGGCTGACAGATGATCATGAAAATCGAGCAGGCGGCTGAAAAAACTTGCCGCAGACAGTTGCGGTTTATACTTCCCATGATGGCGCAATTCGGCTATATCAAACAATGGGCTTTCGCTTTACGGGCAGGGATACCCGGCTAAGGGCCGGTCTGTGAGAGCGGGAGATGCTATTTACGGAGAACGACAATGGTTGATATACAGGTCAGAAATTTAACAAAATTCTTCGTCATCGGCGAAAACATCCTGGACGGCCTGAGCTTTGAGATTCAGGAAGGGGAGCGCGTCGCCGTTCTGGGCCGCAACGGCTGCGGCAAGACGACGCTGTTCAACATTCTCACCGGCCAGATGGACTATGACGGCGGAGAGGTCTATGTGAATCCCAACAAGCGCCTGGGGCTGATCTCTCAGATTCCCAAGTTTCCCGCGGGCTACACCGTGGAAGATGTTCTCCGCTCCGCTTACGCAGAGCTGATGCGGATCAAGGGGAGAATGGAGCGGCTGGAATGCGAAATGACAAAGGGCGCGACGGCGGAGCAGCTGCGGGAGTACGATGCGCTGACGAACCGCTTCCAGTCCGGCGGCGGCTATGACATGGACGTGGATGCGGACAAGATCTGCAACGGCCTGGGCATCACCGCCCGGCAGCGCGGCCAGGAGTTTGCCAGCCTGTCCGGGGGAGAAAAGACCCGGGTGAACCTGGCGCGGCTGTTGCTGGAGAAGACCGACATCCTTCTGCTGGACGAGCCGACAAACCATCTGGACCTGAGGAGCGTGGAATGGCTGGAGCAGTACATCAATGCCTTCAAGGGGACCGTGCTGGCCATTTCCCACGACCGCTATTTCATCGATCAGGTGGCGCAGCGGGTCATTGAGATATCCGGGGGACATGCGGAATTTTATTCCGGCAATTACTCCTACTATGTGGAGGAAAAGCAGGCCCGGTTCGACCTGCAATTGAAGCAGTATGAGCAGGAGCAGGCAAAGCTGAAGCAGCTGGGCTACACCGTGGAGCGTATGAAGGGCTGGGGTATCAATAACCGAAGCCTTTACCGCCGGGCCATGTCCATTCAGCACCGCATGGAGCGCATCGAGAAGACCGGGCGCCCGGTACAGGAAAAGCAGTTGCGTCTGCGGTTTGAGGAGCGGGACTTTCACGGCGACGAGATCTTCACCATTAAAAATCTGTCCAAATCCTTTGAAGACCGGACGCTGTTCTCCGGTGTGAATCTGTTGGTCGAGGGCGGCGAGCGCATTGCCTTGCTGGGCGACAACGGCACAGGCAAATCCACCTTTCTGAAAATCCTCCTGGGGGAGGAGCCGTGCACCACCGGCAAGATCCGCTTTGGCCCCTCGGTTAAGGCCGCCTATCTCCCCCAGATCATCCATTTTGACCATCCCGAGCGGACGCTGTATGACACCATGCTCTATGAAAAGAACTGCACCCCCCAGGCCGCCCGGGACCGCCTGGGCGCGTTCCTGTTCGAGGGAGAGGACGTGTTCAAGACCGTGGCGTCTTTGTCCGGCGGCGAACAGAGCCGTCTTCGGCTTTGTATGCTCATGGATGAAAAGATCAATCTGCTGATTCTTGACGAGCCGACCAACCACCTGGATATTGCGTCCCGGGAGTGGATCGAGGCAGCCGTGGATGAATATGACGGGACGCTGCTGTTCGTCTCCCATGACCGGTACTTTGTCGACCGGTTTGCCACCCGAATCTGGGAACTGGAAAACGGGACTGTCCGGGACTATCCGTGTGCCTATGCCAAGTACCGGGCTATCAAGGAGCACGAGGCCGCCCAGAAGCAGACCCAGACTACGGAGAAGAAGGAGAAAAAAGAAAAGCCCAGAGCCGGGAACAACGATAAGGCTCTGGAAAAAAGGCTCCGCGCCGTGGAGCGGGAGGTTGAGAAGCAGGAGGCGCTTGTGGCATCCTACGACCCGCAGATCGAAGCCGCATCCTCCGACTACCAGGAGCTGACCCGTCTTCTCCGGGAAAAGTCCGAAGCTGAGGCTGATCTGGAAGCGCTGATGGAGCAATGGGAAACGCTGTCGCTGGAAGCGGAAGGCGAATGAACCGATGGGAAAGCGGGCGGCGGTCAAGGAAGAAAACGGCAGTGAGGCGGACAGAATTATGTTAAGCACTTTCAAAAACACCGCGATTTGCAAAGCCCCGTTTCTGTTTCTAAATGCAAGGATTATGTAACAAAAATGTCATAAATTCGTCGAAAATATTTACAATTTCATCACAAAATAAAATTATGTCGATTTTTCCGAAAAAGCCCTTGCAAAAGAAAGGAGAGTCTGCTAGATTATAAAGGACAAAGTTATGTAAATGCTTTTCTTGGGGTTTGGCGCTATGGTATTTTCCAGCTTGATTTTTCTGTATCTGTTTCTGCCGTTTTGCCTGCTGTTCTACTGCTGCGCACGGCGTATGACTGTTAAAAATGCGGTCCTGGTGATGTTCAGCCTGGTGTTCTATGCCTGGGGGGAGCCGGTCTATGTGCTGCTGCTGATCGCCTCCGCATCCTTCAATTATGGAATGGGACGGTGGATGGCGCGCTGGGCAGAGCGGCCGCGGGGCAGGCGCGGGGTACTGGCTCTCTCCGTGGCGGTCAATCTGGCGGCACTGATCCTGTTCAAATATGCCGGCCTGCTGGTGGAGACATTCAACCAGCTCAGCGGTCTGGCGGTTCCGGTTCCCAACATCTCGCTGCCCATCGGAATTTCCTTTTATACCTTCCAGGCCATATCCTATGTGGTGGACGTCTATCGCGGCCAGGTAAAGGCGCAGCGGTCCTGGCTTCGATTTCTGCTGTATATTTCCCTGTTCCCGCAGCTGATTGCCGGACCCATCGTCCGCTATGCCGACATTGAGAGCCAGCTGGAGGAACGCCATTCCTCCCGGGAGGATATTTTCTACGGTCTCCTGCGGTTTAGCACCGGCCTGGGCAAGAAAATTCTGATTGCCGACTATGCCTATGGCGTGTGCAGCCAGTTGCTGGACGGCTCCTTGACCGCCGCCACAACGATCGGAACCTGGCTGGGCGTTTTGATGTTTGCGTTCCAAATCTATTTTGACTTTTCCGGTTATTCCGACATGGCCATCGGCCTGGGCCGTATGTTCGGCTTCAAGTACAGCGAGAACTTCAATCTGCCCTATATGGCCCATTCCATCACGGACTTCTGGCGGCGGTGGCATATCTCCCTCAGCTCCTTCTTCCGGGACTATGTGTACATTCCGCTTGGCGGCAACCGGCGGCGGCGCTGGCTCAATCTGCTGATAACCTGGGCCCTGACGGGTCTATGGCACGGGGCCAGCTGGAACTTTCTTCTGTGGGGCCTGTATTTCTTTGCACTGCTGGCGGTGGAAAAGCAGATGAAACCTGTCCTGCGGAGAATGCCCAAGGCGCTGTGCCATCTGCTGACGATGTTCCTGGTGGTCATCGGCTGGACGATCTTTTATTTCACGGATTTCAACCGCCTGGGACAGGCGTTACAGGTTCTGTTCGGTGCGGCGGGCAGCGGCCTCATCAACGGTCAGGTCCGTATTCTGCTGGTCAACAATCTGCCGCTGCTGGCAGTGTGCATACTTGGCGCGTCGCCGCTGCCCAGAGCCATTGGCGACTGGTTCGGCCTCCTGTGTGCGGATCAGACGCGGGAGGGCTGGAAGCAGAAGTTCTATGTGATTGTCTGCTTTGTGTTCTGTACAGCGATTCTGGCTTTGTCCACCGTTTCTCTGGTGGGCAGCGGCTTCAGTGCGTTTTTGTATTATCGCTTCTGAGGGGGAGGTCGGCGTTTTGAAAAAGCTGTATACTCTGCTGCTGGCGGTTTTGCTGATAGCGTTCCTGACAGTGGGCGTCTATTCTCTGGTGGACCGGGATGCCACCGAGTCCATCATGGAAAACCGGAAGCTGGCGGAAAAGCCGGAATTCTCTTGGGCATCGCTTCTGGACGGCAGCTATATCTCCGCACTGGAAACCTATTATTCCGATACCTTTCCCGGACGCGACACACTGCTGAAGCTGAACAGGCAACTGAACCAATTCTACTATTATTCCGGAGTCGGCGGCGACAATCTGCTGGTTTTGGACTACCAGGGCGGCGCGGAGCAGGGGGGCGAGTCCATCCGGCATCCGGACGATCCCGGGGCCACCATACCGGATAACGTGGACCTGGAGCCGGATCAGGTTCCCGTGGATACGCTGCTGCAGGAGGAAGACCCGCTCACGGAGGAAAGCACGGACCCGGAGGAAAGCACGGACCCGGAGGAAAGCACGAACCCGGAGCAAAGCACGGACTCGGAGGAAAGCATGGGTCCGGAGGAAAGCGCGGACCCGGTTCTACCGGAGGAGCCGGAAAAGACCGGCGATGAGGATTATACCGAGGCTGGAGGGGGCAATATCATTATCACCAAAGACCGGGCCATGGATATCCCCACGGCATCCAATGATATCATCCTGCGCTATGCCGAGGCGATCAACAATCTCCATGCGGCGCTGGGCGCGGATGTGCAGATCATCTCCCTGCTGACGCCCAATTCCGGCGAATTTTACGCGCCGGCGGACTTCCGGACAGAAGACCATGATCAGAAGGCCATGATTGACCTGTGCTATGGAGCCATGGCGGAAGACATTATCAAGGTGGACGCCTATTCCGCGTTGGAGGACCATCAGGACGAGTACATCTTTTTCCGCACGGACCACCATTGGACGGCCCTGGGCGCGTACTATGCCTATACGGTCTTCTGCCGGGCCATGGACCTGGAAGCGGTGGAGCTGGAGGAATTTGAGAGCGGGACGTATGAGAACTTTGTCGGCTCCATGTATACCTATACCTCCGGCTATCCCCAGAGCGCGGTACTCCAGGAGAATCCCGATACTCTGACTTATTATCTGCCCATCGTGGAGACTCACGCCAAATATTACGCCGACGCGGATTTGGAAAACTCCACAGGCTATCCCGTCAGCGTAGTCTATACCCAGGAGGAGCTGTCCAACAAGTATCTGTGCTTTGTCGGCGGCGACCATCCCGTGACAGTGATTGAAACATCGGCGGAGGGGCCGGTCTGCATGGTTCTGAAGGAGTCCTACGGCAACGCCTTCCTGCCGTTTCTGACCAGCCATTACAGCAAGATCATTGCCATCGATCCCCGGGAATTTAACCAGGACGGCAAACCGTCTCTGGATTTGGTGGCCTTTGCCCAGGAGCAGGGCGTGGACCAGCTGATCGTTGTCAACTATCCCTTTATGATTAACAGTCTGATCTACACCAAGTGGCTCAACCGCCTGGTGGGACTGGATATGGAGAGCGAGGGATAGATTTCACTGGACTATTTTGAACATCTGTGATATACTAAAACTCGATATCAAAAAAAGATAAGGACTGATTTTATGCTTCTGCAAGGAAAAGTGGCCGTCGTGACAGGCGGTACCAGAGGAATTGGCTTTGCCATCGTAAAGAAGTACCTGGAGCATGGCGCGAAGGTTGCTCTTTGCGGCTCCCGGCAGGAAACGGTGGAAAAAGCGCTGGCCCAGCTGAAAGAGGCGTTCCCCGAGGGAGAATACATGGGCGTTTGGCCGGACCTGTCGGATCCTGCTGCTGTGGGAGAAGCGTTTGGAAGCGTCAAGGCCCGCTGGGGACGGCTGGACATTCTGGCGAACAATGCCGGTCTCTCCGCCCGGGACAGCCTGTACGACTATGACCCGGCGGCCTTTGACAAGGTGATCGACCTGAACCTGAAGGGCGTATTTGTCTGCAGCCAGGCGGCGGCTCGGATCATGAAAGAGCAGGGCGGCGGCGTGATCCTCAATACCAGTTCTATGGTCAGCAAGTATGGCCAACCCTCCGGCGTGGCCTATCCCGCCAGTAAATTTGCCGTCAACGGCTTGACGCTGTCTCTGGCCCGGGAACTGGGCAAGGACGGCATCCGCGTCAATGCCGTGTCCCCCGGCATCACCAACACCGATATGATGGCCGCCGTGCCCAAGGCCATGCTGGCTCCTCTGGAAGCGCAAATCCCCCTGGGCCGTATCGGCCAGCCGGAAGAGGTAGCCAACGCGTTCCTGTACCTGGCCAGCGATCTTGCCTCCTACGTCACCGGCACGGTCCTGTCCGTAGACGGCGGCGCAAGAACCTGAGATCCGGTTTCATTCCGTATAGCCCTACGCCCGCCAACAGGCAGGCGCAAGGGGGACGCACCCCAAAATGAACCGCAAAACAAAAGCTTCCCTGGCAGAGACGCATATGTGTTTCTGCCGGGGAAGTTTTTTTGCGCTTTACGGCGAAACCGGTTCACTTATCGGCCCACTTTGCCGCAGCTTGTGTTAAGTTTTGTTTGATATGATTGAAATATCCGCATAAAACTCACAAAATATTGTGTGATTCCGCAATTGACAATTCTTTCATAATATGGCAATATAATAATGCATTAGCGTGATAAAGCAATAAATCGCGCAAATATATTACAACAAATGTGGCTGGAGGACATTATGAAAAAAATTATCTCTATTATAATGGCAGTGGCAATGCTGTGCGGTGCGGCCATGATGCTGGCATCTTGCAGTTCTGACTCAGACGGAACATCGGACCTGGACTACATAAAGGGAAACGGTAAGCTGGTAATCGGCATCACAGAATATGCCCCCATGGATTACAAAGATGAGAACGGCGAATGGACAGGATTTGATGCGGAATTTGCAAGTATGTTTGCAAAAGAAATCGGCGTGGAAGCAGAATTTGTCGTAATTGACTGGGATAACAAGCTCCTTGAGCTGTCCTCCAAGTCCATTGACTGCATCTGGAACGGTATGACCATTACCGCTGAAATCACCTCGTCCTGTGCGGTTTCCGATCCTTATGTAAAGAACCGGCAGGTTGTTGTCATGAAGTCCGACATTGCCGGAGATTACGCCTCCCTTGACGACATGACAGATCTCAGCTTTGCTGCAGAATCCGGCTCCGCCGGTGAAAGCGCGGTTATCGAATCCGTTGCCGACTACACCGCCGTTGCCGCGCAGTCCGACGCGCTGCTTGAAGTTGAATCCGGCTCCGTTCAGGCGTGTGTCATCGACGCCACCATGGCCGCCGCGATGACAGGGGAAGGCACATCCTACAGCGACTTAGCCGTTGCAGCAGAACTCACCAATGAAGAATACGGCGTTGCATTCCGCAAGGATTCCGATCTTTGCGCTGCGTTCAACTCCTACATGAATGAGCTGAAAGCAGACGGTTCTCTTGAGGCTCTCGCAGGCAAGTATGGTCTTACGCTTACCGACTGAAGACAGTTTGAAGAATTTCGGGTGAGGACCTTTTTACAGAAAATCGGGACTCGCGTCTGAGTCTTGTGGGGAGGTGCTTTTCAAAAGGCATCTCCCCGAAATATTATACTGCGATTTAAGGTGGTATGATCGATGTTCTTTATGGTGACGATGGAGCTGTTTAAAGGCTTCGGCATGACGCTTTTGATTTTTACCATGACACTCGTATTTTCTATTCCGCTTGGCTTGATTGTCAGTTTCGGCTCTATGAGCAAGCTGAAATTTCGCATCGGTGGAATCGGCATTTCTCCCATTGCGTGGCTTGTAAAGGGGTTCGTGTGGATAATCCGCGGTACCCCTCTCATGCTGCAGCTAATCGTCATCTACTACGCGCCGGGACTTTTATTCAATTTGGACCTGATGCCGCGCTTCACGGCGGTCCTGGTCGCGTTTGTTATCAACTACTCCTGTTATTTTTCCGAAATATACCGCGGCGGGATTGAGTCGATTCCAAAGGGGCAGTACGAGGCCGGACAGGTACTGGGCATGACAAAAACGCAGGTATTTTTCAAGGTTGTGCTGCTTCAGGTGATTAAGAGAATCGTACCGCCGATGGGAAATGAAATTATCACGCTGGTGAAAGACACCTCTTTGGCGCGCGTGATTGCGGTATATGAGATTATCTGGAGCGCACAGCAATATATAAAGCTGAACGGCCTCATTTGGCCTCTCTTCTACACCGGCGCGTTCTACCTGTTGTTCAGCGGCTTGCTGACGCTGCTGTTTGGTTGGATTGAGCGGAAGATGGATTATTACAAGGGGTAAGCGGACATGACGAATACAGTACTTGAGGTTAAAAATATACACAAGAGCTTCGGCGGGGCAGAAGTGCTGCGCGGGATTGACTTCACGCTTGAGCAAGGAGATGTGCTCGTGATTATCGGCTCATCAGGAAGCGGAAAGACTACTCTGCTCCGCTGCCTGAATTTTCTGGAGGAAGCGGACGAGGGCGCGATATCGGTGGGCGGCGAAGTGATATGGGAATCCGGCCGAAAGATAAGTGATGCGGAAGTTCGGAGAAATCGGCTGCACTTCGGGCTGGTATTCCAGTCATTCAATTTGTTCCCGCAATACAATGTGCTGCGAAACATCACACTTGCGCCTGAAATGCTGGAGATTGACCGGCGTAAGGCGGCGTCAAAGAAAGTAAAGTTGGACGAGCGGAAGCAAATTTCCGCTGAAGTCGAGCAGCGTGCAAAGGAACTTCTCCGGAAAGT
>CAYTXW010000025.1:0-16188 GCA_964441575.1 uncultured Oscillospiraceae bacterium | reverse complement strand
GCCCCCTAAAAGGGGGCACGAGGGCTGGTTCTAATTTTCAAATCTGTCCGGCGAAGCGCACCCGCCCGCAGGCGGGCGTACAAAGCGCAACCGAGCGAAGCGAGGCTCTTAGCGCGGCGGAGACACCTTCATTGTCAATTGTCAATTATCAATTGTCCATTGTCAATTCCCAATCAGCGCCACTGCCACATCATTGACATTGGTCCCTGTCGGTCCGGTGAAGATCAGACCGCCGGTCTCTTTTAGGGCGTGATAGGCATCGTTGTCCTGAAGAATCTGGTAGATATTCAGCCCTTTATCTCGGAGGGCCGCCTCCGTTTCGCCGTCGGCGTAGCCTCCGGCCGCGTCGGTGGGACCGTCGGTGCCGTCGCTGCCAACGCTGAACACCGCCGCGCCGGATAGTCCCGCAATGCCCTGGGCCGCGGACAGCGCCAGCTCCTGATTGCGGCCGCCCTTGCCCGTACCCGTCAGCCGGACCACCGTTTCGCCGCCGGCCAGGAAAGCCAGCTTTTTCCCGCATCCCGCATGGGTCTGGAGAATGGACGCCAGGAAGCTGCCCGCTTCCCGCGCTTGGCAGCAGAGCCGGTCCGTCAGCAGCACCGGCTCATAGCCCAGATCCCGGCAGGCTTGGGCAGCGGCAACGCACAGCTCCCGGACGCTGCCGGTAATCTGGGTCGTCACGTTGTCCAGCGCCTTGGGCGTCTCCCGCTCCAGGCAGTCCAGAACCTCCCGGGAACAATGCAGCCCGTACTTCTTCACAATAGCCTCGGCCTGGGCGCAGGTGGAACTGTCTGGATAGGCGGGGCCGGAGGCGATCATATCCAGCGGGTCGCCCAAAATATCGGACAGGACCACGGAGAATACCCGGGCCGGTGCGCAGGCCTGCGCAAACCGCCCGCCCTTGACGGCGGAGAGCCGCTTGCGGACTGTGTTCATCTCCACAATGTCCGCCCCGCAGGCCAAGAGCTGCTGGGTCACATCCTGAAGAGCCGCGCCGGAGATCAGGGGCTTTTCAAACAGTGCGCTGCCGCCGCCGGACAGCAGAAACAGCACGGTGTCCTGCGCCGTCAGACCGGACACCAGGTCCAGCGCCTGCTGGGTGGCGGCGAAGGAGTTCTCATCCGGCACCGGATGCCCGGCTTCCCGGCAGGTAAAATTGGCAATCGGCCCTTTGACATGGCCGTACTTGGTCACGACGATACCGCTTTCGATGCGGCTGCCCAGGCAGTCTTCGGCGGCCTTCGCCATCTGCCACGCGGCCTTTCCCGCCGCCACCAGCACTACCCGCCCCGAAAAATGCTGCCCGCTCAAGGCGCGGCGCACAGCTGCGTCAGGCTGAACTGCCCGGATAGAGGCGTCAATGATGGAGTCCGCATGAGCCCGAAGGGACTGGTTCATGATAGTTCACGCTCCTTATAATAGAAGATCAATATGAGCAACGCGCATCATTGCGACACCCGAAGGCCACGCTTGCAGAAGCGCGGCGGCGTGGCAATCCGTCCCCCAATGCACCGCTTCCTCCTGGAACATGCGGGAAACGGAACATCCGGGGGCGCGGATTGCCATGCCAACCTACGGCTGGCTCATAATGACACGCGTTTTCTTGTTTTCACGGCTTCAGACAATCTGTTTGCCGGGTCGCACTTAGAAGAACAGGGACAGGATGAAGATTCCCACCATGGAGGACACACCCAGGATCAGGGTGCCCAGAGTCTGGGTCTTGTAGCCTTGCTCCGGCGTCATATCGCCAAAGTTGGTGACAACCCAGAAGTAGGAGTCGTTGGCGTGAGACACCGTCATGGCGCCTGCGCCGATGGCCATAACTGTCAGAGCGGCCAGAGCAGGGGTATCCAGGCCCAAAGCGCCCATCAGCGGGGCAACAATGCCGGCTGTGGTGGTGATGGCCACGGTGGAGGAACCCTGTGCGCTCTTGAGAATGGCGGCCAGCAGGAACGGGAAGAGGATGCCCACAGCATCCAGCACGTCGGCGTTGGCGGTGATGTAGCTGACCATGCTGGTGGAGGAAATGACCTTGCCCAGGACGCCGCCGGCAGCGGTGACAAACAGGATGGGGCCGACAGTCTTCAGAGTCTCGTTGGTCACCTGATAGAACTCACCCATCTTGTGGGCGGTGCCAAGCTGGATAATGGCGAAGATGGTGCCCACGGTCAATGCGATGATGGGCTTGCCCAGGAAGTCGCAGATGGAGTAGGCCGCGCCGGTCCAGCCGGCCATGGAGGCGATGGAGCCAAGGGCCATGAGAACGATGGGGATCAGGATGGGAGCCACCGCGTTCCAGCCGTTGGGCAGTTTGCCATAGGAGGCGACCAGCTCCTCATAGGTCTTGACGGCCTGATCGGAGCTGCCCAGCTCATCGGCACTCTTAACCCGCTTGCCGATGTACTTGGCAAAGAAATAGCCTGCAACCAGCGGAATGATGGAGGCCAGGACGCCCATGCCCATGACCATCAGCAGATTGTTGCCGATGCCCAGGGTGTTGGCGGCGGCTATGGGGCCGGGCGTGGGCGGAATGAACACATGGGAGATGTACAGGCCTACAGACAGCGCCACCGTCATGGCCACGCTGGAGGTGCCGGTACGCTTGACCATGGCACGGCGGATGGGATCGAGAATGACGAAGCCGCTGTCGCAGAACACGGGGATGGAGACAACCCAGCCCATCAGCTCAATGGCCAGCTCGGGATGGTTCTTGCCCACTACCTTCACGACCATATCGGCCAGTTTCAGTGCCGCGCCGGTCTTCTCCAGGATGGAGCCGATCAAAGCGCCCAGAATGATGACGATGCCAATGCTGGTGAAGGTGCTGGAGAAGCCCGCGCCGATGACGCTGGGGATGCCGGACACCGTGGTGCCGTCCGCTGCGGTGGTGTCGGTCAGCGGAATGCCGCCGACCAGTGCCAACAGGAGCGATACGCCCATGATGGCCAGGAACGGATGGACCTTGAACTTGGAGATTGCCAAAATCATAATGACAATCGCCACGACAAAGGCCACAATGAGTGCAAAGCCTGACATAATGATTCCTCCTATTTCTTTTTATGCAGAACGTCAATTATTCTCTCTCAAGCCGCCCTGCTGCATGGTACTATTGTACAGTATTCATTTGAAAAAAGATATATTAGGAGAACCATAAAAAACAGCCGATTCTTGTTTTTCAGACTAAATACGCCAAAAATTAACGTCAGAATTTGTGCAAATCCGCAAATGCCGTCGGGTCCCATTCCAGGTCATGGAAACACAGAAGCGCCATATACAGCGCCGGAGCCTGACTGGGCCGCCGCACATCCAGCCCGGTCAGCGCGGCCAGCCCTTTGAGGCGGTATTGGAGTGTGTTTTTGTGAATAAACAGCGCATCCGCAGCGGTGGACAGGGAACCCTCCGCCGCAAAGTAAGCCTCCAGCACACGCATCCATCCGCTCAGCTCATCAGTTCCGCAGTTGGGAAAGAGCTTGCGGAGATATTCCTCCTTGCGCTGGCGGGGCATATCGTTGAGGAACAGCTCAACGTTCAGCTCCTCATACCCGACCATTCGTCCGGGCCGGTGGGACGCCGTATGCCAGGCGCGGCTGGCCTGCAAATAGGCCAGATGAAGATCCGGCGCCTCGCCGTCAATGCCCGCCACCAGCTGTACGCCATGGGTCTGCTCTACCGCAGAAAACAGGTCCGCCGCAAGCCGCCGCAGCTCGCGGGTGGGGCGGGTACGCAGAATCAAAATCTGACGGGCAGTACTGCGGAGAATCATGCTGCCCGGAACCCCCTGGATGCAGCTGGAGACCGTTTGCTCCACGGCCTCAATCAGCTTCTGCCCCTCCATGGTGTCGGTATAATGCTCCCGGTTCCGGACGCTGACGACCATAATCCGGCGGGGGACCGTAATATCCACGCCCAAGGCCAGGCCGCGCTCCCGAAGGGTCTGGGCATTGGTCAGGCCGTCGCCCAGAATCCAGTCCTCCAGAAATCGGCTCCGCACCCGCAGATCCAGCCGCTCCTGGTCCATGGCGCTTCGTTCCCGAATGAGAATTTCCGTCATCTTCTTGACGATCTGCCCATAGCCGATGACCTCGTCATAGGGGCCGGTGATGCCGATGACGCCTACGATCTTGCCGTCGAACTCCACCGGCAGATTCAGGCCGCATCGTACTGTGGCCGTGGCGGCCTCCGGCGTGATATACAGCTCCGGCAGACGCCGGGTAATGATTTGGTATGCGCCGTCATGGAATTGGCCGATGCGCATCGGGTCCGTGCTGGCAATGATATGCCCGGTTTCGTCCATCATATTGATGTGCTGCTGCACTAGCCCGCTGATTTCGTCTACAATGATCTGAGCACTGTTCGGTGAGATCTGCATACAATCGCCCCCTTTTGCTTCCACTATACCCGATCGGGCAAAAAAATGCAAACATTTGCGAAAGGAGCGGCGTTATGGATTGAATGAAAAAGATGCAGGCGGCACGAAGCTGCCGATTCCCGACGCAAATTCCCGGTTGAAGAATCCGCATTTCTTCCCCCCCAAAAAAACGCGATTACCATTTTACACGAACGAGGACTGCGATATTACGGAAATGTTCTGTCAAACAGACGAAAATCACAGGAATAGCGCGGCGTCTCTTTACTTTTTTATAGAATCGGATTAAAATAATTGTACAAATTGCAGATGGCGTGAAGCTGTGAACTGAGGAAAGACCAATGATTATAACCGTATCTTTAAATCCTGCGCTGGATAGGACCATGATGCTTCCCGGCTTCGCGGTCAACACGGTAAACCGTGCGCAGCATATTCGACTGGACCCGGGCGGAAAGGGCATCAATGTTTCGAAAACGGTAAAAACGCTGGGCGGCGAAACCCTGGCAATTGGCGTCTTGGGCGGCGCCACGGGCGACTATATCAAGGCCGCGCTGGACGCCATGGGGCTGCCGAATGATGTGATTTTCACCAAGGAGCCGACCCGCACCAATATCAAAATTGTGGACCCGGTGTTCCGGACCAATACGGATATCAATGAGCCGGGCTGCCCCATTTCTCAGGAGACGCTTCAGTTGGTCTGGGAAAAGCTGACCCAAGTGGTCCGGCCTGGAGACACGGTGGTGTTTGCGGGCAAAAATCCCCCGGCCATGGCAGATGACTGTCTGGCCCATTGGATTACCCAGCTCCGGTCCATGAATGTGCGGACCTGCGTGGATACTGTGGGGAAGCCCATGGCCCTGGCGCTGGAGGCCCAGCCGGATATCATCAAGCCAAACAAGCTGGAGCTTTCTGAGATTATGGGACGGCCCATGAACACGGAAGCGGAAATCCTGTCCGCTGCCCGGGAGCTGACCGCCAGGGGCGTGGGCTTGGTTGCCGCGTCCATGGGAGGCGAGGGCGCGGTGTTTGTTACCAAGGACCAGGCACTGCGGGGCTATACGCCCAAGGTCCGCGTTGTCAGCACAGCCGGCGCGGGCGACGCCATGATGGCGGCGCTGGCCTACTATATGTCGGCAGGCTGCTCTCTGGAGGAGACGGCTCGCCGCGCCATCGCCGTCAGCGTTGCCTCCGTGACGTTCGACGGTTCTCAGGCGGCGGAGCTGGACAGCATTCTGCCTCTGATTGACCGTGTCCGCTTGGAGCGGCTGTAAAGCTGAATAACCGAAATCGGCAGGCCCGAAAGCCTGCCGATTTCATCTTCGCTGCTTATTCCTTGATGGTAAAGCCGATATCTTGGGTGGTTTTGACGCGCTGGCCATTGAAGTAGATTTCCAGCGTGTAAGAGCCGGGATCCTGGGGCGTCCGCAGAAGCTCGCCCACATACTGGCTGTTGGTCCACATGGTGTTCCAGACCTCGGAACCGCTGTAGTAATCCACAACTTTGCCATCGCTGTTCCGCACCACCAGCAGAATGGAAACTGTGTCATCGCTGTCCTGGAGTTTGGAGAAGGCTTCACAGACAAAGGCGATGGACTGGCTGGCGGTAAAGCTGGACGTCATGGTAGCGAGATTGCTTGCGGTCCAGTTTTCCTGCGTCGGCCGGATCCAGGTGCTGGCATAGGCGGTGGTGAAGCCGTAATCTTTAAAGAGTTCCGCGGCGGGCGTTTTCACCTTGACGGTGGTTTCGCCGCTGACCTGCTTGCCGGTGGCCTCCTGAATTTCAATGGTGTAGGTGCTGTCCGGGATCAGACCGGTCAGAGTGATGGAATTGCCGTCGGTCTGTTCTGCCGCGCCCATGCTCTCCGCGCCGCTCATGGTATAGGTCACAAGCCACTGCACATCATCGGAAGCGGCTTCACAGATCCACTGGACATCTATGCCGCCGGTTTCATTCGGTTCCGCCGTCAGCTGCTGAATGCTCAGAGCGTTGGGGGTAAAGGAAGCCTGGACTGCCTCAATCATGCTGTCGGATGTAATCAGCACGGTATAGGTGACGCCTGCCGTCAGATTTTCCAGAACCACCGTATTCTCCGCCACGGTTTTGGTGACGTTATAGCCGTCGGTGCCGGTGCAGACCACATTCCAGCTGGCAGGTGCGTCGCCGGTAAAGGGCCAGACCAGAGTGGCCTTGCCGTCGGAGGGCGTTACCTCAATGTCCCCGTCAATCTTCACAGAGGGGAGTGTGCGGCAGGTCAATGTTTTTTCGCCGGTCAGATAAATGTCGTTGGGGTCCAGAAGGGTGACGGCGTATTCCGTATCCGGGTCCAGGCCCGTCAGCACCACGCTGTGGCCGGTGAAGACCTTGATCTTCGGCTCCTGGTCCACAGGTCCATAGGAGACAGACCATTCCTCCGGCTCCGCGCCGTTCACAATAAAGGTGAGGTCCGCTTCACTGACAGTCGTTCTTGTGACGGTGAAGCTGATCAGGTCCGTTGTGGTCTTGGTGGAGACCAGTATCTCCGCCACACCGGCAATCTTTTCCCGATCCAGACCCTCCACGGAAATGGTGTACTGGGTGCCGGAGGCCAGATTGGCAAAGGTATTGGCGTTACCCGTATAGGCCTGCCGCAGCACATTGCCGTAGGCGTCGGTGCAGACGACCTCAAAGGTCCCCGGCGCTTCGTCTGTGGAAATCTGCACAGTCAGAGAATCCACGGTCCGCTCCAGCGCCTCCATGCCGTCAATGGTCAGGGTGCCGGTTCGGATGAAGAAGAACCAGACGGCGCCCGCCGCCAGCGCCAGCACCAGAACAACAACCAGAACTGTGGGCAGCCAGCGGGCTGCCTTTTTCCGCTTTCTGACGGTGTGGGGCTGATGGGCGTCAGCGGCCTCATCTTCCCCGCTGCTCTCGCTGCTTTCGCTGCCATCACCGCCATCCAGATCCCGGTGGACCGATTCGATCAGCGCGTTGAGCATCTCATTGTCCGGTGAAAAGTTCATGCGGAAATTCTCGTCCAGATCCTCGGAGTTGGCGAACTGGACCGGCTCCACCGTCTCCTCGGCGGCGTCCTGCACCACCGTGCTTTCGTCTGCCACAATCGGCGGGGAGATGGGAGCATCGCCCACCTGATTGCGCATCATGTACTCCACGAAGGCCTGCTTCATTTCCTCCGGGTTCTGATAGCGGTCCTCTGGCTTGAAGGCACAGGCTTTGTGAAGGATTTCCGCCATTTCGTAATCGGCAAACATGGGAGCGGGCAGTTCCTGCCCGGTAATGCGCAGCTTGTCCGCCGTTTTGGCCGAGGTCTTTTCGTCCTCCAGCGGCGCATGGTTTCCGTTGTAGATGCGGTAGAGAATCAAGCCCACTGCGTACAAGTCCACCGTCTCGTTGACGTTGGCCATCAGATCAAACAGCTCCGGCGCGGAGAAGGGACTGAGCATGGCTTCCGGCATGGAGCAGTATTTGAGATCCTCCACCTTGGCAATGCCCATATCGCCCAGCATAAAGTGGCCTTGGCTGCTGAGATAGATGTTCGAGGGCTTCACATCCCGGTGAATGAGACCGGCGGCGCGCAGATCCAATAACGCGCTGCACAGGTCAATGGCCAAATTCACGGCGCTGGACTGGGTCATCTCGTTTTCCGCCAGATAGCTTTCCAACGTGGTCCGGTACTCGGCCAGCAGAAATACATCAAAGCCGACGCCGTCCTCTTTGGGGCGGATTTCATAGCTGTGGAAGCTGTCCAGATTTGGACTGTTGGCCAGGGCCTCCAGCTGCTCCAGTTCGGCCTGATAGTCGGAAACGACCTGCTGATAATAGACCTGGGCGGCATCCTTGTCGGCTGCCGCGCCGGTGAGGATCAGCGCATCCACCTGCCGCTGCGTTTCAGGAACGGAGATATGCTTCAGAATATAAAGCTGATCAGACTTGGTACTCTTAACACAGTATACGGCAGTGCCGCCCCGTTTGCTGAGACATCCCTGGATCTCCATGTTTGTCAGTAGGGCTGTATGGAGTTCAATGTCTGCCAAGCGTTTCGCCTCCTTGTTTTTCGGTACTTATTATTTTAGGCGATTTTGGGCAAAAATGCAATACAATATCTTAGAACATCCTGCCGGCGCGTCACTTTTTTTACGGCGCAATTCCTTTGCAGAAAGAGTTGGAATTTTGGAAAAACTGTGGTATGATGTTTAGGAACACATCGAACTGGAGGTCAAGACAATGGAACTCAAGACCTGTGAGTATTGCGGCACAGAGTTTAACGCCAATTTGCAGCAATGCCCACTTTGCGGCCGCCCCGTGGCCGGCGCGGCTGCACAGCAGACTTTAAAAAAAATCAGAAGTAAAGGCGGGGCCAGGTTAGCGCCTCGAGGGACTAAAAAGGCAAAGCGGAAATCGGCGCAAAAGGAGGAACGGATACCGCGCGGCTTTTGGGTGGCGTCCTGCATTGTCCTGGGCGTGGCGGTTCTGTTTGGCGCATTCTACTTTATGTATATTATGGGTTATTTCGGCCATACCAGCACCAATGAGGCGTTTCAGCAGGCAGAGACAACACAGCCGTCCGGCACGCAGGAAGATACCGAGCGGGATGACACTGAGCCGGAAGAAGACGGGGAAGCGCTTCTTGCCTCCAATGATATCCCCTGCACGTCTCTGACACTGAGCCAGACCGACGTTACGCTGGACGAAGAGGGCGGCTGGATCTTCCTGACCGCAGTGTCCATGCCAATGGACACTACCGATGAGATCGTGTTCTCCAGCAGCGATGAATCTGTTGTGACGGTAACGGAAATCGGCATGGTGACGGCGGTTGGTCCCGGCGAGGCCGACATCATCGCGACCTGCGGCAGCCAGACGGAGATCTGCCACTTTGTCTGTGAATTTGAAACGGCAGAGCCGGAACCCGAACCGGACTCCGAACCGGAACCGGAAGAGAACGGGCCGGCTGCGGACGGATCTGACGCCAGCTTGAGTACAGAGGACTTTACGCTGTTCAGCCCTGGAGAGAAGACAACCCTGATTGTCAAGAACGCCCCCAACGGCGCTACGATCACCTTTGAATCCTCTAACAGCGGCGTGGTGACAGTATCCGACGCAGGCGAAGTGACCGGCGTTGGCAGCGGCACCGCCACCATTACGGTGACAGTCAACTCCACCAGGCTGACCTGTATTGCCCGCTGCAACTGGGATGATAGCGAGTATCAAACCGAAGATATCGGGGAAGAAACCGGTCCCTGCACCCTCAGCCACGTCGATGTGACGCTGTTTGCCGAGGGGGAGTCCTTCACCATTACGCTGACCGACGCCAACGGCGAAAGCATCCCCGGCCTGAGCTGGTCCACCTCCGACAGCGGCGTTTGCTCCGTGGACGGCGACGGCAGGGTAACCGCCACCGGCAGCGGCACCGCTACGGTCTCCGTCACCTATGGAGGTCAGACCTATCGCTGCATCATCCGCTGCAATTTTTAACGGATACTTCTTCGATCGCGGCGGGAGCAAGCTCCCGCCCTGCGATCAGATAATCAGGTGCGGCTCCGCTTCCGGAACAGAAGGCTGATGCACCACAGCCCTGCCAGGCCCACAAGGGCGTAGATGATCCGGCTGAAGGCTGCCGTCTGGCCGCCGAAAATCCAGGCCACCAGGTCAAATTTGGCAAAGCCGACCAGGCCCCAGTTGATGGCGCCAATGATGGCTAAGATCAGTGTTAGCGTATCCATTTTATCAACTCCATTTCCTTTGACTGTTTCATTTTGTGCTTTTTCCAAGGGGATTATGCAGAAACAATGGGAATTTCTGCGGAAAAACGTGTAAATACAATTTGGTTTTTGGCGGGCATCGATATTATGAAAGAAATGTCCGGGCCAAAAACAGAAAGCAAGAACGGTATGAAATATATTCTGATTATTGGCGACGGCATGGCGGATAACCCCGTGCCGGAGCTGGGGGGAAAAACCCCTTTGGAGGCGGCGGAGAAGCCGTCCATTGATGCCCTGGCTGCCAAGTCCCAGCTGGGCAGCGTCCTGACGGTACCCCGAACGCTGCCGCCCGGCAGCGACACCGCCATTTTGTCCATCTTTGGCTGCGATCCGCTGCAATACTTCACGGGCCGCAGTCCCCTGGAGGCCGCCGGGTGCGGCGTCAAGGTGGAGCCGGGCTGTGCCAGCTACCGCTGCAATATGATCTGCATGGAGGATGGCGACCGGCCCTTTGCGGAAAAGAAAATTCTCTCCCACAACGCCGGGTCCATCGATGGGGAAAGTTCCATCGCCATCATTACGGCGCTGTGCGCCGATCCGGAGTTCAAGGCCGCCATGGACGCAATTGGAATGCGTATTGCACCGACGCCGTCCTTCCGCCACATAGCAATTCAAAAGAATGGCGATATCCGGGGACTGAAGGCAAAGCCGCCCCATGATATTCTGGGCCGGGTTGTCGGTCCCTACGCCTTTACCGGCAACGACAATGCCGGGAAGCTCTGGAATCTGATGACGCTGGCCAACCGGAAGCTGGAGCATCTGCCCCTCAATGAGCGGCGCCGGGCCGAGGGCAAGAAGCCGGCCAACGGCATTTGGTTCTGGGCCGAGGGTACGGCCGTCCGGCTGCCCAGCTTTATGGAGCGCTACGGCCATTTCGGCTCGGTCATCAGCGCGGTGCCGCTGGTCCACGGAATCGGCGTCCTGACGGGACTGAAAATGGTGGAAGTGGAGGGAGCGACGGGCGAGGTGGACACCAACTATGCCGGAAAGCTTCAGGCCGCCAAGGACGCGCTGCTGGCTGGAGATGATTTCCTGTGCCTTCATTTGGAAGCGCCCGATGAATCCACCCATAACGGCAGCCTGCCGGATAAACTTCTGGCCATTCATCAGCTGGACAGCCTGATTGTGGCGCCGCTGACCCAGTGGCTGGACCGGCAGGGGATGGATTACCGCATTCTGCTTCTCAGCGATCATAAGACCCTCATGTCGACCCGCACCCATGACGGAGATCCGGTGCCTTACCTGATCTATGACAGCACCCGACCGCAGCACACCGGCTTAAGCTACACCGAGGCCAATGGAGGGGAAGGCCCCTATGTGGCAAAGGGTACAGAGCTGATGGGGATGCTGTTTCAAATGAATTCAATTTAGAAAGGAATATGCACGATGAACGTATTTTTACCTGCTGACATTCTTTTGCCCCAGGTAGACCAGATGGAAAAGTGGGCGGTGATTGCCTGCGACCAGTTTACCTCCCAGCCGGAATACTGGGAGCGGGTCCGGAAAAACGCAGCCGGTGCGCCCTCGACGATCAATTTGATTCTGCCGGAGGCAGAGCTGGGAACGGCGCAGGAAGCTGCCCACACGGCCCAGATTAACGCCGCCATGGCCCAGTACCAGAAGGACGGCATCTTCAAAACCTACAAGCATTCCTATGTCTATGTGGAGCGCACCCTGGTCAACGGCGCCATCCGCAAGGGCCTTGTGGGCATGGTGGACCTGGACGCCTATGACTACGCTGTCGGCTCCACCTCTGCCATCCGCGCCACGGAAAAGACGGTTGTGGAGCGCATTCCGCCCCGCATGCGGGTCCGCCGCGATGCGCCCCTGGAGCTGCCCCATATCCTGATGCTCTGCGATGACCATGACAAGGTCCTGATTGAGCCGATTGCCGCCAAAAAGGATTCCCTGCCCAAGCTCTATGACTTTGACCTGATGGAGGATGGCGGCCATATCACCGGCTGGCTGGTTCAGGGAGAGGAAGTGGACGCCTTTGACGCCCGCCTGACCGATTACTCCGCCCATGTGGGTGACAAGTATCAGGGCTTATCCGGCGTTCCCATGGTCTTCGCGGTGGGCGACGGCAACCATTCTCTGGCCACGGCCAAGTCCTGCTATGAGGAACTGAAAAAGGCCCATCCCGGCGAAGACCTGTCCAACCATCCCGCCCGCTATGCCCTGGTGGAGCTGGAGAACATTCATGACGAGGCCCAGGTCTTTGAGCCGATTCACCGCGTTGTCACCAAGACCGACGCCGGAAAGCTGCTGAAAGAACTGGAGGCAACCTGGTGTGCCGAGGGCGGCTTCCCTGTGACCTGGTACATTGGCCAGGAGAGCGGCACAGTCTATCTGGACAGGGCCAAGAGCGAACTGGCGGTTGGCGCACTGCAAAGCTTCCTGGATGCGTATTTGCAGCAGAACCCCGGCGAAATCGACTACATCCACGGCGACAATGATCTGCGCCAGCTGGCCGCCCAGGAGAATGCCATCGGCTTCCTGCTCCCCGCCATGGAAAAGAGCCAGCTGTTCCGCGGCGTTATCGGAGATGGGATTCTGCCCCGCAAAACATTCTCTATGGGACACGCCAGGGAAAAGAGATACTATCTGGAAGGACGCGCCATCAAGTGATTACCCTCCAAGAACCGGCCTATGCCAAGCTGAATCTGACGCTGGATATCCTGGGCAAGCGGGCGGATGGCTATCATGATCTGCGTTCCGTCATGCAGCAGATTTCCCTATGTGACGAGGTGGAGATTGATGTGGAGACCGGCGAGGACTGGACGCTGGAGATTGACCGTCCGGAGCTGCCCACGGATTCCCGAAATTTGGCATGGAAGGCCGCCGGCGTCTTTTATCAGGCGCTGGGCAAGGACCCCCGGGGCGTGACCATCCGAATCCAAAAGCGCATTCCGGCCCAGGCAGGTCTGGGCGGGGGCAGCGCTGACGCGGCGGCTGTGCTGAAAGCCCTGAATCGTCACGAGGGCAGATTTTTCTCCACGGAGGAACTGGCCCGGCTTGGGGCCAAGGTGGGCAGCGATGTACCCTTCTGCGTCTTGGGCGGAACGGCCCTGTGCGAGGGCAGGGGAGAGGTTCTGACGCCGTTGCCGGCGATGCCGGAATGCTTCTACTGCATTGTCATGCCGGATTTCTCCGTGTCCACGGCGGATCTGTATGCCCAGGTGGACCGGACGGAGCTGGCTTATCGGCCTGATCCGCAGGCTATGGTGGAGGCCCTGCAGGAGGGCGATCTCCTGAAGGTGGCCGGACGGCTGTGCAACGCCATGGAGCCTTTGGTGGCGGAGAAGCACCGTGAAATTGTCGCCATCCGTGCAATCCTGGAGGACTGCGGTGCGCTTGGCATGGCCATGACCGGCTCCGGCTCTGCGGTGTACGGCGTCTTTGACGCCTTTGATATGGCGGCCATGGCCAGCATGACCCTGATGGAGAAGTACCAGACTTTTTTGTCCAGAAACGTGTAATGCTTGATCGGAAAACAGAATGAAGAATTTTTATTCGGTCCCGGTATAAACGCGAAAAACACCGTCCATACTGTAGATAACTGCTACATATGGACGGTGATTTTATGAATACAAAAAAACGCATCGGGATTTTGATTCTGGCAGCGCTGGCCGCTGTGACGGCATCGCTGTTTGCGGTGCTTCAGCAGGAGCAGGCGGCATTGGCGGAGAAGCTGATCCGTCTGCATGTGGTGGCCAATTCCGATTCCGAGACGGACCAAGCATTGAAGCTCCGGGTCCGGGACGCGGTGCTGGCTGTGACAGAGCCGCTGGTCATGGAGGCAGAGGACCCCAAGGCGGCCTTGGCAGCCGGTCTGCCGGAAATTCAGGCCGCCGCGGAACGCTGCCTTCTGGCGCACGGTTCCGCCGATGCGGTCAAAGTGACGCTTGGCCGGGAGGCGTTTCCCACGCGGGTTTATGATACCTTTGCCCTGCCTGCCGGCGTGTATACCGCCCTGCGCGTGACCATTGGAACAGGGGAGGGCCATAACTGGTGGTGCGTGGTGTTCCCATCCATCTGCCTCCGCGCCGCGTCGGAAAATCTGGAGGACGCCGCTGCCGCAGCCGGGTTCACAGGCCGGGAAGTGAAGCTGATTACCGAGGCCGATACAGGATACGTTTTAAAGTTTAAAACCATGGAGCTGCTGCAAAAGCTGCAGGATTGGCTCCTGAGATGACCCGGAAAAACGAAATTTTTTGCTCTGTGCCATGCTTCGGACAGAGTCGCGCAAGATTCCTGATACGATTCCTATGTTCCGGACGGCGGCAGGATCAAACTGCTTGGCCGGGATTATACCGATCCCGGTGCGCAGGTCCGGGCTGGCGCTTTGATTGAGAACGCCGGATGCTTCCCCCATTCCGGCGTGCAGGATAACCGGATAGCACAGGCCATCACGCCCCATGAGCGGGTTAAGCTTGCGATAGACCGTGGCAGTTACTCTGCTGACAATCTGCAAAATTCGTATGCATCATGATCTGCGGAATTTAAAATAGCAAAGCCCCGAAACCGTGCGGTTTCGGGGCTTTCTGGTGACCCACTGGAGATTCGAACTCCAGACACCCTGCTTAAAAGGCAGGTGCTCTGCCGACTGAGCTAGTGGGTCATGGCTGGGATGGCAGGATTCGAACCTACGCATGACGGAGTCAAAGTCCGTTGCCTTACCGCTTGGCTACATCCCAATGCTGACGGCAGCGGAGAGAAATTCCAGCCCCGCCAAAGGCGGGGCCGTAGAAAAGAATGGGGTGGATGAAGGGACTCGAACCCTCGGCCTCCAGAGCCACAATCTGGCGCGCTAACCAACTGCGCCACATCCACCATGTTCATCTTCTCTGATGCACTGCACAACACCGCATGGCATCTGGTTAATCCGGCCTGGCACGCCAGAAGGGACTCGAACCCCTGACCTACTGCTTAGAAGGCAGTTGCTCTATCCAGCTGAGCTACTGGCGCATATGGAGCGGGTGATGGGAATCGAACCCACACAACCAGCTTGGAAGGCTGGGGTTCTGCCATTGAACTACACCCGCATGTCCCGCGAGGGGGTGTATCGGTGCGACTTTCTCGGCACGATGCAATCAGCTATACGATAATATCACAGGAACCTACCGGTGTCAAGGACTAATTTCCCAATCTTTTCGGGAAAATCCGAAAAAGACCGCCTTCGTGCAGAATAATCATCGGCAAATAGGCAAAGAGGAAGAACCCGAAGGACCTCCCCCTGCAATCATGTGTGATTACGTCAGTTGACAAGAAAAACATGGAAAGCACAGGATGGATGCGATGATAACATTAACTGTGGAAATCAGCATGAAATCAAACATTTCAGAGCGCTTGTCCCGAATCTCAAATTTTCTGTTGACAATTCCTCTGAAAATGGGTACTATGTAGTATAGAATCGAATAAGATGGCGAGGATGAGGACAAGTAGTCCGGCGGATGCCCCAAGAGAGCCTGTGGCTGGTGAAAACAGGCGGCGGAACCCGGCTGAAGATCACCTCGGAGCCTCCGGCTGAACACAGCAGTAAGCCAGGACGGGTGCGACCGTTATCTCGCAGCTTGAGTGGCCGCAAGGCAAAAAGAGTGGTACCGCAGAGGTTTGCGCCTTTGTCTCTTATGAGACGGGCGTTTTATTTTATCTATTTTTTGTTTCTGGAGGCAATTATGGAATACAAGCAGACGCTGAACATGCAAAAATCCGGTTTCCCCATGCGGGCCGGGCTGCCGGCCCGGGAGCCCGGGATGCTGGAAAAGTGGTACGAGATGGACCTGTATCACGAGCTTTTGAAAAAGAATGAGGGAAAGCCCCGCTTTGCCCTCCATGACGGTCCTCCTTTCTCCAACGGCGGGCTGCACATGGGCCACGCCCTGAATAAGTCCATCAAGGATTTTATCGTCCGTTTCTACGCCATGCGGGGCTATTACACCCCCTATATCCCCGGCTGGGACAACCACGGCATGCCCATCGAGTCGGCCATCATCAAGCAGAACAAGCTCAACCGCAAGGCCATGTCCGTGCCCGAGTTCCGCTCCGCCTGCCACGACTTCGCC
>CAYTXW010000024.1:0-16755 GCA_964441575.1 uncultured Oscillospiraceae bacterium | reverse complement strand
AGAACAGCGCCTTGGTGTAGGGATGCAGCGGATTCTTGAAGATGTCCTCCGTATTGCCATACTCCACCAGATTGCCCAGGTACATCACGCCGACGGCGTCGGAGATGTGTTCCACCACGGACAGGTCATGGGAGATGAACAGGTAGGTCAGGTTGTACTTCTCCTGCAAGTCTTTCAGCAGATTGATGATCTGGGCCTGAATGGACACGTCCAGTGCGGAAACCGGCTCATCGCAGACCACAAATTCCGGGTTCAGAGCCAGAGCGCGGGCGATGCAGATACGCTGGCGCTGACCGCCGGAGAATTCGTGAGGATAGCGGTCCTTGTGAAAGGGCTGCAGGCCGCAGTTGTCCATGACCTGATCAATGTAATCGTCAAATTCCTCTTTTGGCACCAGTCCATGCTCACGGACAGCTTCGCCGATGATTTCACCGACCGGCAGACGGGGGGACAGGGAGGAGAAGGGGTCCTGGAAGATGATCTGCATTTTGGTGCGCATGGAGCGCATTTCCTTGGGGGAGAAATCATAGACTTCCTTCCCGTTAAAGAGGACCTGACCATCGGTTTTTTCACCGGACAGGCGCAGGATGGCGCGGCCTGTGGTGGTCTTGCCGCAGCCGGACTCGCCGACCAGGCCCATGGTGTGACCGCGCTTCAGGTTAAAGGTGACGCCGTCCACAGCCTTCACATGGCCAACCACTTTGGAAATCAGACCGCCCTTGATGGGGAAGTACTTTTTCAGGTTGTTGACCATCAGAATGTACTGCGGGTCGTAAGTAACGGGAGTATAGCTATCGTTCGTGATATTCTTGTCAGCCATTTACTTGTCCCCCTTTCCGTTGTTCTCATAATAGCGGTAGCAGGAAACCTTGTGAGTGGGAGAAAGGCTGATCTCATGGGGATATTCCCCTTTGCAGCCATCGACACACATCTCACAGCGGTCTTTAAAGAAGCAGTAGTCCGGCATATTGACCGGGTTCGGCACCTTGCCGGGAATGGCATACAGCTTATCCACCTGCTTGCCGACGACCGGTTTGGAGGCCATCAGGCCGATGGTATAGGGATGGGCAGGCTGAGAGAAGATTTCCTCTGCGGTGCCTTTTTCCACAATACGGCCCGCGTACATGACAACCACATAGTCAGCCATTTCCGCGATGACGCCCAAGTCGTGGGTGATAAACATAATGGAGGAGTTGATCTTGTCTTTCAGGTGACGAAGCAAGTCCAGAATCTGGGCCTGAATTGTCACGTCCAAGGCGGTAGTAGGTTCGTCTGCGATGATGATTCGGGGGTTGCAGGAGAGGGCCATGGCGATCATGGCGCGCTGCCGCATACCGCCGGACAGCTCATGCGGGTACATTTTGTAAACGCCTTCGCTGTTGGCAATACCGACCATTTCCAGCAGGTCGATGGAGCGCTGCTTGATATCCTCTTTGCTTTTGCCCTCGCCGTCGTGCAGGGCAATGACCTCATCCAGCTGGTCGCCGATACGGAATACCGGGTTCAGAGCGGTCATCGGCTCCTGGAAGATCATCGAGATGTAATTGCCGCGGAGGTGCTGCATGACATTGTTGGGCGTTTTCGTAATATCGTAAGCCTTGTCGCCCAGGTTCAGCCGGATGGAACCCTCCACAATCTGGCCCTGCGGGCGCTGGAGCAGCTGCATCAGGCTCAGGCTCGTCACGGACTTGCCGCAGCCGGACTCGCCCACAACACCCACGGTTTTGCCGATGGGAACCTCATAGGAAATACCGTTGACAGCCTTGACCGTGCCGGCGTCCGTGAAGAAGTAGGTATGCAGATTTTCAAACTCCACGGCGTTGTTGGGGTCGCGCATCTCGGTCAGGTACTCGCTCTCCGGCACATTTTTCCGCTTGCGCTGTTTCTCCAGCGCATTTGTGATCTTCCGGTTTTCCTTGGAAATTCTGCGCGCTTCCTTGGCGGATAGATATCCGTTCTGTTTTTTATTAGCCATAAATCTGTCCTCCCTTTTCAGCGTTTCATCTTCGGGTCAAAGGCATCCCGAAGACCGTCGCCCACAAAGTTGAAGCCCAGCACAGTAACAAGCAGGCAGATGCCAGCGGGAATCCAGATGAACCAGTAATTGGTCATAACGAAGGAGTTGTTGACGTCGCTGATGATATTGCCCCAGGAAGCGAAGGGGAATTTGACGCCCAGGCCCAGGAAGGACAGAGTCGCTTCGGTCAGAATGACGCTGCCGAGGCCCATGGTGCATACGACGATCAGCTGGGGAATGACATTGGGGATCAGATGCTTGAAGATGCGGTTCTTGACGCTGATGCCGCAGGCTTCGGTGGCCGTCATGAACTCCTGCTCACGGAGGGAGAGAATCTGGCCGCGGACCATACGGGCCACGCCGGGCCAGCCCAGGAAGCCCAGAATCAGCATCAGGTAGAGCATACGGACCGAGGCGTCCACGCGCATATTGTCCATGGCGGAACCCAGGATGATGATGATGGGGGTGGAGGGGATGCAGTAGAAAATATCCACGATACGCATGACCAGCTGGTCAACCCATTTGCCGAAGTAGCCGGCCAGGCCGCCCAGGATGATGCCGATGACGGTTTCAATGATCACAACGATGAAGCCGATCACCAGCGACACGCGGCCGCCGTACATCAGGCGGGTCATCATATCCATGCCGTTCGCATCCGTGCCAAGCGGGTGGGCCAGGCTGGGGGAGGAATATTTATCGTATACGTACGATTCCGTCAGCTGATTTACGGACCAGACCATGCCGACGGCGTCATATGAGATCGTATATTCATGCGACTCGCCGGTTTCGTCCGTGTAAACGAAATCATCGTTATCGCTTTCCAGAGATTCCTCCAGACGTTCCTTGAAGTCGCGTGTGATATTCACGCCGGGGACCTTGGACTGCACCACGAAGCGGCTGATGTAGCCGACCTCTGCTCCGTCCAGCAGAATGTTGGAATCCTCATCCAGCGTGTAGGATTGACCGTCGGCTGTGAAGGAGGACTGCCCGCCGGTAAATGCCTGCAGGGCCGCGTACTTTACATTGAAGGACAGCTCGGGACAGTTATCGGCGGCGTTGACAATATCCTTGTAGGCAATGGCCAGAAGGGTGTCGCCGCTGTAAACGGAGTAGAAATCAGGACCTTCCTCAAGAATGGTGTAGTCCACATCCTTATAGGTAAAGGAGTCTTTTCCGGTGGTCTGGGCCAACAGGAACTGGGCCTGCAAAATCGTGCCGAATTCCTGCCCATCGGCTACCTGGTAGCGGAGGTCATCGTTCTGCGTTACGCCGACATACTCCTTGGAGAGCAGGGTGATGGTATAGAACTGTTCGGCCTGGCCGTATGGGGTGACAAGACCGCCGATAAAGGAGAACACGAACATGACGATCAGCATCACCAGACCAACCACAGCCAGACGGTTTCGAATGAAGCGTTTTGCAACCAGCCGACCGGGAGACAGAACCTTGACGCGGCGGTCGTCGTTCAGGGAAAGCTGCTCTGTGCTGTCAGTCCCCTCCGGCTTTGCGTCGTCCGTCAGATTTTTATTCAGATTATCACTCATTGTAATGTCCCCCTTTCCTAAGAGAGTCTCACGCGAGGATCAACCACGGCGTACAGAATGTCGGTAATCAGATTGCATGCCAGCGTCAGAATGGCAATGAAGGTCAGGTAGAACATGGTGAAGGGAATATCACCGGCAATCATGGATTGATAGGAGGTGTAGCCGATGCCCGGGATCGCGAACAGCGTCTCCGTGATCAGCGCACCGCTGAACAGGCTGACCATCGAAGTGCCGTAGTAGGTCACAAGCGGAATCAGCGTGTTGCGGAATGCGTGGTGATAGATTACCTTCTTTTCGTCCAGGCCTTTGGCGCGGGCGGTCCGGATATAATCGGAATTCAGAACCTCCAGCATATTGGTACGGGTGTAACGCATGGGTGCGCCGAGGCCGTGGATGGTCAGGGTTATGATCGGAAGAATCAAATGCTTGGCCATATCCAGGAACTTGCCCATGGAACTCAACTGGGCAAAATTCCGTCCCACCAGACCGTGGGTGTCAACCCAGCCCAGCTTCACGGCAAAGACCAGCTTCAGAAGGCTGGCAAAGAAGAACGTGGGCAGGGAAATGCCGACCAGCGCACCGGCGGAAATGATGTAGTCCGATTTGGAATATTGCTTGGTGGCGGCTATAATGCCGAGCGGAATGGCAATCACCACTTCCAAAATCAGGGCAATTGCGGCCATGATGATGGAAACGCCGATGACGGATTTGAACTCGTCCACAACCGGAACGGTCCATTTCCAGCTGTCCCCGAAGTTGCCGCGGAAGAAATCGCCGAGCCAGTTGAAATAACCGACAAGAATCGGCTGATCCAGACCGTAAGAGGCGTTCAGCTGCGCCAGCCATTCACTGTATGGCTTTGAGTTCGGCTGGACGGATAGCTGCATGGCCATGGTCTCCACATAGCTGCCCGGGAGGCATCGGATCAGGGTGTAGATGATCAGCGTGACAAAGAACAGAATGATGATACTGTAAAGAATACGTTTAATAATGTAATTTCGCAAATAAAGCCCTCCATTTCATTCGGCGGAGCCAACCCGCCGGAGGTTATGCCTCGCCGTACACCAAACGGTCGAAAGCCGGGGAAAAGCTGCGGAGCAGGGAACGCGATGGGAGCGAGAATGGAAAAACCTGGCAAGCAATGATTGCAGTTTTCTCAGAAAGCAGCGAATCCGGGGGGAGTGTGCATCCAAATCACCAGAGAATTCGCGGCGCTTCGCAAGGACAGGCGCGGGGTGAATTTCCGCACCTGTTACGTTCGGCTGCTTGGTGTACGGCAAGCCGGGGAGTACTCCCCCGTCTCCACTGGCAGGGGAGACGGGGGAATCGCTTGGGAAAGATTTTGTTTTACTTCAGACGAAGGGTCTCGATTTCAGCATTCCAGCCATAGTAAGGAGTCAGATCGCCAGGCAGGGAGCTTACATCCACGCGCTCAGAGGAGAACAGGTTGCAATCGCTTCTCTGATAGATAGGAATCTCAACAGCCCAATCCATGATGATTTCCATGGCGGCCTTGTAGAGCTGCTTCCGGTAGGTCTGGTTGGTGGACTCACGGGCAGTCATGATCAGCTCGTCCAGCTCATCGTCATGAATCTGATAGTAGTTGGTGGAGCCGTTGGAGTGATACAGCTGGAACATATCGGGGTCAGAGCTTGCACGCCATGCAGCGCACCACAACTCGGCAACGCCGGTCTGGTAGCTGGCATACAGGTCGTTGGAGTTGGCGTAGTCCATCGTGGTAAAGGTGATGCCGATGGTGGACAGCGCTTCACCGACGTTCTTCAGCAGCAGGAAGCTGGGGTGATTGCCTTCACCGCCGCCGCCGAGAACACACTGGTACTCCATTTTCGCGCCTTCGGGAGCAGCTGTGACAACGCCGTCCTCCACAGTGTAGCCGGCAGCCTCAAAGAAACCGAGCGCGGCGTCCAGCGCAGCGGCGTACTTCTCCTCGGTGGTCATATCCGCAGTATAGATGTCGTTGCCGTTCACATCCACGGAGTAAGCTACCTTGTAGCCGTCATCGGTGGTCTGCGGAGCAGCCCAGCTGGTGCTGGAGATGGGGTAGTTGATGACGGAAGCGGTGGTGCCGTAGTAGGAGTCAATGGCCTCATCGCGGTAGACGGAGATGACAGTGGCAAGGGCCTTACGCAGATTTCTGGATTCTTCGGACTGGGGATCGTCGCCAACCTTCACATTGTTGGGGTTGATGCCGATGTAGCCGTAGCCGCGGTAGTCAATCAGAACGGTGGTCAGGACCGGGCCTTCAAGGTTCTCCCAATCTTCCTCGCTGTAGCCGTTCTCAATGGCAATCTGCTTGGCGGTATCCGTGTCGTAGGAAGGATCGGTCACGTCCAGGGTCCCGGCCACGACTGCGGTCACCATATCGCTCTCGGAGGTTTCCAGATAGTTCAGATGCGGGATCAGGGGCTCGCCCAGATAATAGCTGGGGTTCGCATCCATGTACACAACGCCGTTGCTGTAGCTGTTGAAGACATAGGGACCGGCACCCAGAGGAGCGGTTGTCTTCGACTTTACGATGGACAGATCGCCTTTCGGGAAACCGAAGGAGTGCGCATCGTAGTCATACAGGCTCTCATCGCCGTAGTAGTGCATAGGAGCGATGGTCAGGGACATGTTATAGATCATGGTGGCATCCAGCGTGGTGGTCACAATCCGCATGGAGTAGTCGCCGGTTTTCTGAATGCCGCTGACGTAGTCAACGGAGTCGCCGGTGGTGATACCGATGCTATACGCATCATAGTCATCCATCAGATCGGTCAGGCTGCTTGCGGCGCTCTCGGTGCTGCTCATCGTCAGCAGATCCCAGTCGTACGCCTCGCACATGATATAGAAGAGATCCAGCTCGGTGCTGCCTTCGGGAGCCTCAAAGCCCCAGTTCTGGCACCAGACTTCCACGGGGTCGTCTTCGCTGTTGGCACCGGCGTCAACAAGGTAATCCTTAATCTCGGTGACGAACTTCACGCCAGCCTGCTCCAGGTCAGCCCAGAAGGCGGTCTGCGTGTCCTCATCCCAGTAGGTGAAGTCGGTGTTGTCCGGACCGGCGTTAACCAGCAGATTGAACAGGGTCTCCATGCCGGCGCGGTACTCATCCACGCCCTCGATGGGAGCCGAGTACAGAGTCTGGTTGCCGTCATAGGTGGGATCCAGCACGACGTACATGCCGAAGATGACGTCATCAATGGTGGCGGGAACGCCGTCAGAGAACACGATGTCATCGCGCATGGTCAGGTCGTAGTACACGGTGCCGTCATCATTTTCGGTGACAACGACATCGCATGCGCAGTAGTAGGTGTAGTCCGTGCCGTTATAGCTGCGGGTCTCACCCTCAATGCCGTTCAGGATGGGGTTGCCGACACGGTCAGTACCGATGGTGTACAGGGTGACAGTGTCCACGATGTCGGTATCGCTGGCGGACAGGGAGAAGAAGGGAGAGAACTTACCCTCCAGGCCCTTTTCCACAGAGACAACCAGTGTGTCGTTGGCGGGCTGGGAAGTTTCTTCCTCGTTGTCAGTCGACTGCTCTTCTTCCTCGGTGGTGTTACCTTCGTTGACATTGGTGTCATTGGAAGGCTCCTCGCTGGGTTCGGATTCGTTGGTGGTGGTTTCCGTGCTGCTGCAACCGGCAAACAGGCTGAGAACCATCACCAAAGCCAAAAGCAAGGCGAGAATTTTTGCACTTTTCTTCATGTTTTTCGTTTCCTCCTTAGAAAATGATTTTTGAACTATGGTTAATGAGCGATGCTCACAGTTCACAAGTATGGGGAACCCAGACCATGGCCCGGGTCATCCGGCGGCACAAAAGCGCTCCGCCCAGCACGGCGGCTTCGCAGATCAGGTACAGGGCCATGCCGCCGCCCAGCCCGTCCGCTTTATGGAGCGCCGCGTAAAGGCACTCGCCCGCAAGGGCCAGCGCGGAAAGCAGCGCCGTCAGGCCGATACGAAGCGGAAACCGCTGCACGGTGGATTTGTAAACATACTGCCGCAGGGGAACGGCGCTTTGCAGCAGCTTCAGCGCGGCCCATGCGAGAGTCAGCGAGGCGATCATAGCGCCGGCGCACGGCAGCAGCACATAAATGCAGTCTGCAGATCCCGGCGCGGAAACGCAGCATCCGGCAATGGCCGCCGCCGCAGTCAGAACGCTTGCAAAACCCAGCCGGATCTGGCTCTTCCGCTGTGCTTCCGGGCCGCCCTGAAAATCATAGGTCTGCCCGGTATAGATGTATTCGCCGGAAACGGAAGGATGAAAGTCCTCCAGATAGGCCCGGCGGCCTCGCGGCTTTTTCTTCTTCTCGTCCGCCATAGGTCAGCGAACGGAAGCCGCCGGGACAGCCGGCGTGAAATCATGCGTCATTTTTGCAACCTCAAACGGGAAGAATACAGGGCAAAACGGAAAAAAGAAAACCAACGCCTTTGAGAAGGTTTTTCCTATTATAACGTATTCTCATCGGGTTTTCAAGTGGAACTGCCCAATTTTGACGACAAATTTTTTGGAGATTTACCAAAGTTCTCCCAACGGATAGAATGTCCCCGCGCCGCGGTCAATTCAGCCGAAAGCACGGCGAAATGTGTGCGAGCGGAGGAAAAACGGGCAAATACGAAAAAATGCATGGCTCCGTTAAATTTATACAAAAAAAGAGGGAGAATTTACGATACAATATTCACGCGCAAATCTCAAGAGGAATCCTGACGAAATGCGTCAAATTCGGAACTTTTGTGAGGCAGAGCAAAAATTTAAAAAAAGATTGGCAGGGTCTTGTGCAATGCGAACAAAAATGTTATAATTACTGTGATCACTTTTGACACATACACAAAGAGAGGTCAAATGTATGGAAAATACACTTGCGACTGCACTGGAGCAATTCCACGCTGGCGAAAATTACCGCGCCTACGCCGTTTTGGGCTGCCACAGAGAGAACCGCGGCGAGGAAGCGGGCTATGTGTTCCGCGTCTGGGCGCCCAACGCACGGGCCATCAGCGTTGTGGGGGATTTCAACTTCTGGAATCCGGACGATCTGCCTATGGAATGTCTGGGCGGCGGCGTGTGGGAGGCCTTTTCCGGTTTTGCAAAGGAAGGACAGGCGTATAAATATTGTGTAACCGGCGCGGACGGACAGGTGGTTTACAAAATGGACCCCTATGGCTTTCAGTGCTGCGCCCTGCCGGAGACCTCCAGCCGCATCTGCACGTTGGAGGGCTATTCCTGGCATGACGCGGCCTTCCGCCGCAAGAACGCCCGGGGCAAGAGCCTTAAAAAGCCCGTCAATATTTACGAGGTCCACGCCGGCTCCTGGAAGCGCCGTGCGGATGGCTCCTGCATGACCTTTGACGAGCTGGCGCGGGAGCTGGCGCCCTATGCCAGAGACATGGGATATACCCATATTGAGCTGCTGCCCATCGCCGAGCATCCCTACGCCCCCTCCTGGGGCTATCAGGTCACGGGCTATTATGCCCCGACCTATCGCTACGGCACCCCCAGGCAGTTCATGGAATTTGTGGATATCTGCCATCAAAACGGCCTCGGCGTCATTCTGGACTGGGTTCCGGCCCATTTCCCCAAGGACCAGTACGGCCTGTATGAGTTTGACGGCACCTGCTGCTATGAGCTGTCGGACCCCATGATGCGCGAGCATGCGGAATGGGGAACCCGCATTTTCGACTACGGCAAGGGCGAGGTGGCGTCCTTCCTGATCTCCAATGTGATCTACTGGCTGGAGCAATACCATGTGGACGGCATCCGCGTGGACGCCGTGGCCTCCATGCTCTATCTGGACTATAACCGGCAGGAATACAAGCCCAACCGCTTCGGCGGCAACTATAATCTGGAGGCCATCAGCTTCCTGAAAAAGCTCAACGCCGCCGCGTTCCGGTTTTATCCCCCCGTCATGATGATCGCCGAGGAATCCACGGCCTTCCCCATGATTACCAGGCCTGACTTCGATGGGGGGCTGGGCTTCCTCTATAAGTGGAACATGGGATGGATGAACGATATGCTCCGGTATATGTCACTGGACCCCCTGTACCGCAAGGGCAGCCACAACAATCTGACGTTCACCATGACCTATGCCTATTCCGAAAACTTTATTCTGCCCCTGTCCCATGACGAGGTGGTTCACGGCAAATGCTCCATGATCAATAAAATGCCGGGCAGCTACGACGACAAGTTCTGCAATCTGCGGACCTTCTATGGCTTTATGATGGCCCATCCGGGCAAGAAGCTCAGCTTTATGGGCAATGAGTTTGCGCAGTTCATTGAATGGAAATACGACCAGGGCCTGGACTGGCTGCTGCTGGACTATGACCGCCACCGGCAGATGCAGCACTTTGTCCGAACCCTGAACCGCTTTTATCTGGACCATCCCCAGTTCTGGCAGAACGAGACGGACTGGGAGGGCTTCCAGTGGGTTCAGGCCGACGACCGGGACAACAGCATTGTGGCCTTCCGCCGCATTGACCGGCAGGGCAAGGAGATCCTGGTGATCTGCAACTTCTGCCCGGTTCTGCGGGAGAACTACCGCCTTGGTCTGCCGAAGCCCTATTACTATGAGCCGGTGCTTTGCACCGACGACGCCGAATTCGGCGGCTACGGCTTTGCGCCGGAAACGGTCAAGGGCAAAAAGGAACCCTGGGGCCAGTATCCCTGCTCCGCCGCGTTCCGCGTTCCCCCCATGAGCACCACTTACTACATTCCCCGGCGCACCCTCAAGAAAAAAGAAGAACAGGAATAACCAATATTTTGTAATGAGTCAGTTTAAGGAGGTACCTGTTTATGTATTTTCAAAAAAAGCGCTGTGTAGCCATGCTTCTGGCCGGCGGCCAGGGCAGCCGGCTGAAGGTTTTGACGGAGAATACCGCCAAGCCTGCCGTCCCCTTCGGCGGGAAGTACCGCATCATTGACTTCCCGCTGTCCAACTGCGTCAACTCTCATATTGATACTGTGGGCGTCCTGACCCAGTATCAGCCTCTGGAGCTGAACGAATACATCGGCAACGGCCAGCCTTGGGATCTGAACAGCTCCCACGGCGGCGTCAGCGTCCTGCCGCCCTATGCCCGCAGCAAGCGTTCCGACTGGTACAAGGGCACGGCCAACGCCATCTATCAGAATATCCCCTTTATCGAACGCTACAATCCCGATGAGGTGCTGATTCTCTCCGGCGACCATATCTATGAGATGGACTATGCCAAGATGCTGCACTACCATGAAAAAATGGAGGCGGACTGCACCATCGCCGTCCGCAGCGTCCCCATGGAGGAAGCGCCCCGCTTCGGCATTATGAACACCAACCCGGACAGCTCCATCTATGAGTTTGAGGAAAAGCCCAAACACCCCAAGAGCAACAAGGCGTCCATGGGAATCTATATCTTCAAGTGGAGCGTCCTGCGCAGGTTCCTGGAGGAGGATGAGGAGGACCCCAAGTCGGAGAACGACTTTGGAAAGAATATCATCCCCAACCTGCTGCACTCCGGCCACCGCCTGTTTGCCTATGAGTTTGAAGGCTACTGGAAGGACGTCGGCACCATCAACAGCCTGTGGGAGGCCAATATGGACCTGCTGGGCGAGAAGCCGAACTTCAACATCTATGGCTCCAATGGCCGCAAAATCTATGCCAGAAACTATGCCATGCCGTCCGGCTATATTGCCAAAGGCTCCGAGATTTCCGGCAGCTTTGTGGCCGAGGGCTGTGAGGTCTATGGCCTGGTGGACCATTCCGTGGTCTCCACCGGCTGCTTTATCGGCAAGGGCGCGGAGATTCATGACAGCGTCATCATGCCCAACGTGGTAGTGGAAAACGGCGCGAAAATCTGCCACGCCATCGTGGCGGAGGACTGCGTAGTCAAGGCCGGGGCGAAAATCGGCGAGGACCAGGAGGGTACGCTGGAGCAGCTGCTGATCAGCGTGATCGGCAAGGGCAAGACCATTGCGGAGGGCGCCGTCGTGGCCCCCGGCGAGATCGTTTAGGAAAGGATGTGGCAACCATGGAAACGATGGGTATTATTTTCTCTAATATTTATGACAGCTACATGGGCGCACTGACGGAGGTGCGGACCTCGGCCTCCATCCCTGTGGGTGGCCGGTACCGGCAGATCGATTTTATTCTGTCCAGCATGGCCAATTCCGGCATTCATCATATCGGCATCATCACCAAATACAATTATCAGTCCCTGATGGACCATCTGGGGTCATGCCAGGACTGGGATTTGCAGCTCAGCACCAACGGCGTGGTATTCCTGCCGCCCTATGCCACGGGCCACACCGGCATCTACCGCGGCAAGCTGGAGGCGCTGCAAACGGCCCTGCCTGTGCTGAAAAGCGGCAATCAGGACTATGTGGTCCTGGCGGACAGCAACGTCATAAGCGCCATCAACTTCCGCGAGGTCATTAAAAAACACATTGTATCCGGCTGCGACATCACGGTTGTGGCCAAGGCCGGCATGACCGACGGCCAGACGGTGCAGCACTTCACTCTGCACACGGATGAGAATAACCGGGCTACGGGCATGGCTGTGGACTACAGCGCGCCGGCGGACGACCTGGTGGGCATGGGAATGTTTGTCATCAGCCGCGAGCTTCTCATCAACACCATCAACGAGACGGTCCCCCATGGGAAATATCACCTGGAGCGGGATTTCGTTATGGAGGAGTTTAACGCCGGAAAGCTGACGGTCAATGTCTATCCCTTCCAGGGCGTCGCCCTGTTCAACCAGTCGGTGGAGAGCTACTTCAAGAACAGCATGTGCCTGCTGAATTCCGAGGTCCGCCGCAGCCTGTTCAGCGGCGAGGTGCCGATCTATACGAAGGTCCGCGATGAGGTACCCACCCACTATGGACCCAATTCGGACATTTCCAACTGTGTCGTAGCCGACGGCAGCCGCCTGGACGGCGTCGCGGAGAACAGCATCCTCTCCCGTGAGGTCCGCATCGAAGCGGGCGGCGAGGTCCGGGACAGCATCGTCATGCAAGGATCCTCCATCGAAAGCGGCGCCAGTGTGCAGTATACGATCCTGGATAAGAATGTCCGTGTCAAGTCCGGCACCAAGCTCCTGGGTTCCCCGGAGCATCCTCTGATTATCAGAAAGGGCGTCACCGTATGAAAATCGCAATCGCAGCCTCTGAGGCGGCGCCGTTCTCCAAGACCGGCGGTCTGGGCGACGTGATGCAGGCTCTGCCGGAGGCGCTGAGTAAAATTCCGGGCAACTCTGTGGCCCTGTTCCTGCCCTACTACGGCAGAGTCAAGCGCGACAAACGGTGGGAGTGTGAATTTCTGACCAGCTTTGCCGTAACCCTGGCCTGGCGGCAGTGCCATGTGGGCCTGTTCCGGCTGAAAACCCGGAGGAAAAAGCTTCAGATCTATTTCATTGACAACGAGCGGTATTTTGACCGGGAGCCGATCTACGGCCATATGGATGACGGCGAGCGCTATGCCTACTTCTCCAAGGCGGTTCTGGCCTGCCTGAACTATCTGGACTTCCGGCCCGATGTGATCCAGTGCAACGACTGGCAGACCGCGCTGATTCCCGTGGTCCTTCAGGGCGAGTTCCGGCCCGTGTTCCCCCAGACCAAAACCGTCTTCACCATCCACAACATCGAGTATCAGGGCTGGGCCGGCGGCGACTTTAACTATGACGTGCTGGGCCTGCCGGAGCAGTATACCGAGGTTCTGCGGTACGGCGACGCCTCCAATTTCATGAAGGCCGCCATCGTCATGGCCGACGCGGTTTCCACGGTGTCCGAGACCTATGCGCGGGAGCTGCAATACCCCTATTATTCCCACGGCATGTCCGACGTCCTGACGCAGCGGGCGGGCAGCTTCTATGGCATTACCAACGGCATTGACACCACGGTGTTCGACCCCGGCAAGAGCGCCAATCTGCCCCGCAATTATACGGCCGAGACCATGGCGGAGGGGAAGGCCGGGAATAAGCAGGCGCTGCAGCAGGAGCTGGGCTTAAATCAGGAGCCGGACGCCGCGCTTTTTGCCATTGTCTCCCGTCTGGCGGGGCATAAGGGCGTGGATCTTCTGACTTATATTATCCACACGCTGATGTCCCGGCCGGTGCAGCTGGTCATCATCGGCACCGGCGAGGCGCTGTATGAGCAGGCGCTGGCGGCGCTGGCCCGGCAGTATCCCGGGCGTATGGTGCTGCGGCTGGCCTTTGATCCCAACCTGGCGGAGCGGGTCTACGCCGGTGCGGACGCCTATCTGATGCCGTCCCGCAGCGAGCCGTGCGGTCTGAGCCAGCTGATTGCCATGCACTATGGTACCATCCCCGTGGTTCATGCCACCGGCGGCCTCCGCGACACGGTGCCGCCCTATCAGCCCGAAACCGGAGAGGGCCGCGGCTTTACCTTCCAGAGTTACAACGGCGAGGATTTTATGGCGGCCATTGACCGCGCCCTGGCCCTGTACTTTGACAACCGGGACGGCTGGAATGCCCTGGCGGCCCGGGATATGGACCTGGAGGTCAGCTGGAAAGCCCCGGCCCAGGCCTATATGGAAATGTTCCGCAGCGTCACCGGAATCTACGAATGAAGCAGTCCCCGCGCCTTTTCATAAGATGGCGCGGGGATTTTTGTGTGCGGACGAGGGAAAGGATTGTCCGGAAACCGGCGCGTTCTCGAAAAATTACCACTTGACAAACGCCGCTTTCTGAGTATAATAAAAATGCGTTTTGAAGCGCAAGGCAGATAGGGGATTTGTGTAACGGTAGCACACCGGACTCTGACTCCGTTTGCGGGGGTTCGAATCCCTCATCCCCTGCCACCAAATAGCCGTGTTGCAATGGCAACACGGCTATTTTTTCAATGGAGGAGGCGCGCTATGGACCTTTGCAATCTCAACGATATCCGGGATTTGCTGGCGCGGCATGGGTTTCATTTTTCCAAGGCCAAGGGCCAGAATTTTCTGATCCGGGACTGGGTCCCCCGGCGGATCGCAGAGGAAGCCGGCGTGAACGGCAGCTGCGGGGTGCTGGAGGTCGGACCGGGAATCGGATCGCTGACAGAGCAGCTGTGCCGCCGGGCCGGAAAGGTGGTAGCCGTGGAGGTGGATCAGAGGCTCCGGCCCGTTCTGTGTGAAACCATGGCCGCCTATGACAACCTGGAGCTGATTTTCGCCGATGTCCTCAGGCAGGATATCCCGGCGCTGGTCCGGGAGAAATTCAGCGGATTGCGCCCCATGGCCTGCGCGAATCTGCCGTACTACATCACCTCGGATATTCTGGCGGCGCTGCTGGAGGCCCGGTGCTTCCGGTCGGTCACGGTCATGGTCCAGAAGGAGGTGGCTCAGCGCATCTGCGCCGCGCCCGGCAGCGCCGCTTATGGCGCGTTTACGGTGTTCTGCCAGTATCACGCGTCGCCGTCCGTTCTGTTTGACGTACCGCCAGACTGCTTTCTTCCCCAGCCGAAGGTCACGTCCGCTGTGCTGCATTTGGCCGTGCGGCAGGAGCCGGTCTGCCCGATTCGGGATGAGGGCCTGTTCTTCCGCGTGGTCCGGGCCAGCTTTGCCCAGCGGCGTAAAACTCTGGTCAACGGCCTCGCTGCCGCCTTTGGCCAGCTGAGCAAGGCGCAGCTGACAGAGGCGGTGACGGCCTGCGGTTTTGACCCCAATGTGCGGGGCGAGACCCTTTCCATCCCGGATTTTGCCGGACTGGCGGATGCGCTGGCGGAGCTTCTATGAGAAAAAATAGAGAGGATATCCTATTTTTGCACCCGCAAACCGGATGATTTGGTGAAAATACCCCTGGAACTCCCGACTAAATTGTGGTATACTATCTGAAAGAAGTTTTTTCACACGCAGATAGGAGGGTATTATGTTTCAAATCGGCCAGGTTGTATCTTATGGAGTCACGGGCATTTGCACCGTGGAGGATATTCGCTATGAGTCTCTTTCCAGAGCCGGAACCAGAAAACAGGAGTTTTATGTCCTTCGTCCGGTTTCCACTCCCACCTGCACTACGTTTGTCCCCACAGGCAATGCCCAGCTGACCGGCAAAATGCGCAGCATTTTTACCAAGGAGCAGATTGATGATCTGATTCTTTCGGTCCGCGGCCAGCAGCTGGAATGGATTGACGATACCCGCCAGCGGGCGGAGGTCTATGGGCAGATTTTGTCCGGCGGCATTACCGGCGATCTTCTGCGGCTGATTAGCTGCCTGTACCTGGAGAAAAAAGGCCGGATCAAGGCCGGGCGCAAATTCTGCGCCACCGACGAGAAGCTGCTGAACACAGCAGAGCGCATAGTCAGCGAGGAATTCTCCTATTCGCTGCAAATACCAAAGCAGCAGGTGTCCGCCTATATTGCGGAAAAAATGGAGCAGTCCGCCTGAAAAAATCATTTTGCTTTGAATAGAAACGCACCCTCGTGCCCCCTCTTAGGGGGCTGGACGCCTGAAAGGCGGCCTGGGGGTTGCTGCCTGACAGAACGGTACCGCTATCCGGTGAAATTGCTTGTCGCTGCAACCCCCAGTCACGGCTTACGCCGTGCCAGCCCCCTGAAAAGGGGGCACAAGGGTGCGAATTTTTTCAGCGGTCCAGGGTTTCGGACAGAACCAGGCCCGGATTTTTCCGGATGGTAAAATCAATGGACCACAGACTGGAGAAGACCAGCAGGCTGTGGCCGCGGTAGTCCTCCAGAAGCTCGGCGTCGGAGCTGAGGCTCAGATCCTTCAGGTCCGCCACGGGGCTTTCCACGACGAACCGCAGCTGCTCATAGGGCAAGCCGTCCATGCGCAGCTCCACGCCGTATTCGGATTTCATGCGGTATTGGAACACGTCGAATTGCAGGGTGCCGACCACACCGACGATGACTTCCTCCATGCCGGTGTTGGGAACCTGGAAAATCTGAATGGCGCCCTCCTGGGCGATCTGCTCGGTACCCTTGATGAACTGCTTGCGCTTCATGGTGTCCCTGGGGCTGACGCGGCAGAAATGCTCCGGCGCAAAGGTGGGAATTCCGGCAAACCGGAACCTCTTGCCGGGCATGCAGATGGTATCGCCGATGGAGAAAATGCCCGGGTCAAACACGCCGATGATGTCTCCGGCGTAGGCTTCGTCAATGATCTCCCGTTCCTGCGCCATGAGCTGCTGCGGCTGGCTCAGGCGCATTTTTTTGTTGCCCTGGACGTGGTAGACCTCGCTGTCCCGCTCATATTTGCCGGAACAGATCCGCATAAAAG
>CAYTXW010000023.1:0-17451 GCA_964441575.1 uncultured Oscillospiraceae bacterium | reverse complement strand
TTTATGCGCAAATGCGTCTTTGTGTGGAGGCGGAATAAACAGTGAATTCCCAAAGACGCGGGAAACGGAGAAATGTCAATTCCTCTATTGTCAATCCCCCATCGTTTTGCTATAATAACCGGTAATGACAAAGGAAAAGGATGTTTTTCATGAAGAGAATTGCGGATTTGATCTCTGCCCGGGTCTCCCAGGCCTTTGCGCAGGCGGGCTTTGACCCTGCCTTCGGCAAGGTAACGGTCTCCAACCGGCCGGATCTGTGCGAGTTTCAGTGCAACGGCGCCATGCCCGCCGCGAAGGTCTATCATCAATCTCCCCTCCAGATTGCCGAAGCTGTGGCGGAGCAGCTGACGGGCGATGCGATGTTCTGCCGGGCGGAAGCCGTGAAGCCCGGCTTTTTAAATCTGCGGCTGGCCCCCGCCTATCTCCGGGACTATGTGGCGCAGATGGGCCGGGAAGACCGGTTCGGCCTGGAGCCGGAGTCCCATCCCCAAACCATCGTGGTGGACTACGGCGGCCCCAACGTGGCCAAGCCCCTGCATGTGGGGCATCTGCGTTCGGCCATCATCGGTGAGAGCATCAAGCGCCTGGACCGCTATTTTGGAAACACGGTCCTCGGCGACATCCACATGGGCGACTGGGGCCTGCAAATGGGCCTGATTATCGAGGAGGTCCGCCTGCGCCAGCCCGGGCTGCCCTACTTTGATCCCGATTTTACCGGCAAATATCCCGCCGAGGCCCCCTTCACCATCGCCGAGCTGGAGGAAATCTACCCCTGCGCCAGCGCCCGGAGCAAGATGGACGAGGACTTCGCCCGCCGCGCCCATGACGCCACCTACCGCCTCCAGCAGGGCGACCGCGGCTACCGGGCTATCTGGGAACACATCATGCGCATCTCCGTGGCCGATCTGAAAAAGAACTACGGCAATCTGAACGTCAGCTTTGACCTGTGGCTGGGAGAGAGCGACGCGCAGCCCTACATCCCCGCCATGCTTGCGGACATTCGTGCCAGGGGCCTGGCCGCGGAATCCGACGGCGCCCTAGTCATCGACGTCCGGGAGGAGGGCGACACCAAGGAGGTTCCCCCCTGCATTTTGGTCAAATCCGACGGTGCAACCCTCTACGCCACCACGGACCTGGCCACTCTGGTGCAGCGGATGCGGGACTATCATCCCGACAAGATTCTGTATATCACCGACAAACGCCAGGCCCTGCATTTTGAACAGGTGTTCCGTGCGGCCCGGAAAACCGGCATTGTGCCGCCGGAGACAGCGCTGCAGCACCTGGGCTTCGGCACCATGAACGGCAAGGACGGCAAGCCCTTCAAAACCCGGGAGGGCGGCGTCATGCGTCTGGAGCAGCTCATTGGCGAGGTGGTGGACTATGTCCGCCGGAAGATCACGGAGAACCAGGTGGTGGAGGAAGCCGATGTGGAGAACACCGCCCGGCTCATCGCCATGGCTGCCCTGAAATACGGCGACCTGAGCAACCAGCCCACTAAGGATTATGTGTTCGATCTGGAGCGCTTTGCCGCCTTTGAGGGCAACACCGGACCTTATATTCTCTACACCATCGTGCGCATCAAGTCCATCCTGTCCAAGTACCAAGGGGAAACCGCGCCCGAACGCCTGCTGCCGCCGGAAACCAAGGAGGCCAAGGACCTGATGCTGGCGCTTACCCGCTTTGCCGACGGCCTCGGGCAGGCCTACAAGGACAACGCCCCCAATGTGATTTGCGGCTATATTTACGATCTGGCCGGCGCGGCCAACAGGTTCTATCACGAAACCCGCATCCTCACCGAGCCGGACGCGGCCAGAAAGGCAAGCTACGCCGCCCTGATGGACCTGACCCGCCGGGTTCTGGAAGCCTGCATCGACCTCCTGGGCTTTGAAGCCCCCGAACGGATGTAATCCCGCCGGATTTTCGTTCTCCGCCCGCCGTCCGCCCGGCTGCGCCGGCGCGGAAAAGATTAGCCTTGACAAACCTTGTCGGAATTTGCTATATTCGTCCACGTAAAAGCTCTGTGAGGGAGTAGCAAGCACGTTTCAGGCGCGTAGCAAGTCAACATACCGGCCTTTCGGTCTGGCTTGCTTTAAATTGCGAGACTCATGTATAACTGTCAGGCTATACATCCAGTCTCTGTTGTAAAACACAACCCAGGTATGGCCTACAGCCGTACCTGGGTTTTTGCAATTCTTTCTGCGGAGGCATCGCATCGATGGACTGGGACATTCTTTTCTTTTTAAACAGCATCCTTCTGGGCGTGGGACTGGCCATGGACGCCTTTTCGGTTTCCCTGGCAAACGGTTTGAACGAGCCGGATATGGGGAAAGGTAAAATGTGCGCCATCGCCGGGATGTTCGGCGGCTTTCAGGCGCTGATGCCCATGGTGGGCTGGGTCTGCGTCCACACCGTGGTGGAGATTTTCCGGTCCTTCGCGAACTGGGTTCCCTGGATTGCCCTGATTCTGCTCTGCTGCATCGGCGGCAAAATGCTGCTGGAGGGCATTCGCCGCAGGCCCGAGACCGCGGACTGTCCCAAACTGGGGCTGGGCGCACTGCTGGTGCAGGGCGTGGCCACCTCCATTGACGCGCTGTCCGTGGGCTTTACCATCGCCTCCTACAACTGGCTTATGGCCCTGGTCTGTTCTCTGCTCATTGCGTCTGTGACCTTCTGCATCTGCATGGCGGGTGTGCTGATCGGCCGCAAGGCCGGCACCAGGCTGTCCGGCAAAGCCTCCATCCTCGGCGGCTTGATTCTGATTGCCATCGGCGTTGAGATTTTCCTAAAAGGAATTCTCGGATAAACACAAGGGAGTGTCAAATATGTTGGTTCCTGTATTGCTGTTTCTGGTCGGCCTGGTCCTGCTTATCAAGGGCGGTGACTGGTTTGTGGACGGCGCCACCGGTCTGGCGCACCGGTTTCATATTCCGGAGCTGCTCATCGGCGCGACGGTGGTGTCTATCGGTACCACGCTGCCGGAGGTCATGGTGTCCGCCACCTCCGCTGTCAGCGGCCACGGGGAAATCGCCTACGGCAACGCCGTCGGCTCGGTGATCTGCAACACGGCGCTGATTGCCGCCCTGACCATCGCCATCCGCCCCGCGCCGGTGGACCGCAGGAGCCTCCGGACGCCGGTCCTCTTTTTCTTCGCGGCGGCGCTGTTCTATTGCCTCACCGCCTATCTCAGCGGTGAATTCAGCCGCGTCACCGGTGTCATTCTGCTGGCGGTTTTCCTGGTCTACATGGTCATGACCGTGCGCCAGGCCCGGCGCGTACCCCAGGCCGCTCCCGAAGCGGAGGAACCGGAATCGCCGTCCTCCTTGTGGAAGGATCTGGCGCTGCTGATCGTCGGCGCGGCCCTGATCGCCGTGGGTGCGGATCTGCTGGTGGACAACGGCACTCTGATTGCCCAGGCCCTGGGCGTGCCGGAATCCGTCATTGCTCTGACCTTTGTGGCCCTGGGTACCTCCCTGCCGGAGCTGGTCACAGCCATCACCTCTCTGGTCAAAGGCCACAGTGCGCTGTCCCTCGGCAACATCGTGGGAGCCAACCTGTTCAACCTGGTGCTGGTCTGCGGCGTATCCACCACGCTTTCCCCGTTCTCCATCCCCCAGAGCAAGACCGTGGCAGGGCTGAACGCCTCTCTAGTCGTGGATCTGCCGCTGATGCTCCTGGTCATGGCCCTGCTGACTCTGCCCGCCCTGCGCCGCGGCAAGCTGTCCCGCGCCCAAGGCATCATCCTGCTTCTGCTCTATGCGGCGTTCTGCGCGTTCCAGTTTGCCGTGTAATCAAAGATACGGAAATCCGAGGCGAATCGGAGTAGGTGTCTCTTTTCGATAAAAGGATCGAAAAGAGACACCCATTTTTTCGTCACAACTCGTACACCCGGGTAAATTGCTTTTTTCGCTCCGGGGTGAGGTGGTGACTAACAAGGATCAGCGTCAGTTCGGGGTTGGCGAGCAGACTTTTTTCTACGATGTCTGCGTTCTTCTGATCTAAGGCGCTGGTGCCCTCGTCTACCAGGAGAATAGAGCGGTCATGGATTAGCGCACGGGCAATGGCTACCCGCTGTTTCTGTCCACCGGAGAGGTTGCTCCCCTCCTCGCCCACTATGGTATCCAACCCATCCGGCATGGCGGTCAGATCGTCCATCAGCGCACTGTCCCGCAAAGCCCTTCCCATCTGTTCCTCCGTGAATGTTTCACCTAACGTGATGTTGTCGCGAATGGAGGAATTAAACAGGAATACATTCTGCTCAATGTAGCTCATCTGCTGCTGGAGCTGTTCCGGGGTAAAGCCATTTGCATCTTTGCCATCGAAGCGGATGGCTCCGTCATAGTCGGGCAGCCAGCCCAGCAGGAGCTTCAGCAAGGTAGACTTCCCGCAGCCGGAGGCACCTGTGACGGCATATTTTCCGCCTTTCTTAAATTGGAGGGTCAGATTTTGCAGGACAGGCCTCTCACCATAGCGGAAGCTGAGGTTTTCCACTGTAATGGCGTCGTTTACCATTTCCATCCTGCACGCAGCGTCGGCTCGGACATCGCCGGCGTGAACCGTAATCTTTTCGAAGTAAGGTTTGGCGGAGGATAAGGAGAGCCGGAGCTGCGCAATCTCCCCCAGTTTGTTGGACAGATTGGCGCAAAGGTTGCCGCCGCCCAGCAGCGCACCCTGCAGGATAATCCCTCGGATAGACAGCACGCCGATCAAAATATTAATCAGCGACTGGCAGACGATACTGATGTAGTCGAGTCCCCCGTTGATAAAGCCCTGTACATAGTTCAACCGGAACTTTGGTTTCTCTATCTGGTCGCTGGCTGCATCCGCGCCCTGACGGAAGCGCCGCTCCCTCCCAAAAGACCGCAGCACATCGTATCCTGCCAGCAGATCCTTCAGCTTGCTGGTCGCCGCCGCGTGCTCCTCGGCGCAGAAACCGCTCAGCCTCTTGATCCGCTTGGTGAAAAGCTGCGGGACCAACAGCACCACAACCGCTGTCACCAGCGAGGCGCACAGCAGAGACCAGTGGAGCGTCAGCAGCGCAGCGGCGCTGGCGATCACGGTGGCAATGGCCGTGACGCCCTGATAAAAGGAACTCCAGCCCAGATTTTCAATTTGATTGACATCGTTCGTAAGCCAGGACAGGTATTCCCCAGTGTCCAGCGAATGGAATTCCCCGTGGGACTTTTGCAGCAGTGTCACCGCCATGTCCTGTCGGACGGCATTGTTCATGGCGCGAACCGCACGGCCTCGAAGGAAATACCGCAGACTTCGGAGAACAATGGTAAGGAACCACACACCCAGGTCAACCAGCGACCAAAAGATGAACTGATCCATATTCAGCTCGACAATTGCTTCAAACACCCGCATGTTAATCAGGTTTAGCACGGCAGTGAGGCTGGCCGCAACGAAAATAAGGATGATCACCGGAAGATTATACTTCCAAAGCTTTTTCAGGTAATAGAACATATTGTTATCTCTCCCAACTGATGCGCCATATGTATGAAATGCTTTATGATAAAGCAAAGCCATGTCAATAGATCGCTGACAGCGCTCGAGAGCAGCTGCACTCATCTTTTCCGTTGATAATAGACTTCATTTTACACTTCATGTTGCAGCAAGACAGTGCATCCGGGCAGGTAAAGCATTCCGATTTTAAGTCGAAACTGCTCCATAGGGCATTGATTGCAGGATCGAGAATAATCCCCTTTTCAGGGTCTACCACCCCCAAAAGATTTTTGGGATGGTCCAGACAGACGGTACATTTTTCAATCTTGCCGCTGGAGCGGAACACCATGCTATGCGGGTAGCTCGCGTTGCAGATTTTTGAGAAAGGGCCTTTCATGCCGTTGTCACACCGCATACCGATTTTTTTAAGGTATCCGATATGCTCTAACAGGAGGGCTTCCCGGCTCTCGCCCCTCAAAATATCAAGCGAATGAACTGATTCACCGCCCCAATCGCCCACAGGGCGCACCAGGATGGAAAAGCGGTCATCCGCACCAAACAGTTTATACAGATTATCATACCAGCTGAAATCTCGGTCGCCGGCCAAAATATTGTGCCGCAGGACAATCGAGAACCGATACTGCTCTTTGGGAAGGGTCGAAATGTCCATTAGATTGGACAGAATTGTTTGCAATGTGCTCGTTCCGGACACATGGGGCCGGGTCTTGTCATGATTCCAGCCATCTAAAGTGATTTGAAACGAGGTGATCCCCACCTCGTAAAACTGCTGAATGGATTCCATATTCAGCAGATAGCCGTTCGTTGTCATGTTGGAATGATACTGGAAACCATGGACGGCTTGCAGCGACTTGACAAAGTTTGCCGTTTCCATTACAATATCCTTACACAGCGTTGGTTCGCCGCCAAACCAGTTGATTTGTATTGTTTTGAAATGGGGGGCCTGGTCGGTGATATACGCTTGGATCTGATCCAATGTTTCCCGCTGCATGGAAATGGGCGCATGATCCTCATAACAGTAGAGGCAGCGGAAATTGCATCCTTCGGTGGGCATAATGGAGATCAGGAGGATATCGTCCAGCAGCTTTTTTGCCTGATTCAGCAGCTGTGTAATCTCCGCCTCATTTGCCAACAGTTCCTGCTCGTGGAGGAACTGAGTGAGCGGGGTGGATAGCTCCGGGCAGCCGCCGCGCCGCACAATGGAGTAGAACTCCTCCCGGAGGTTCGGGTCGGAAATCTTGACCTTATTTTGCAACAGTTCAGAAGTGACGAAAACAGCGCCATCCTCTTCATAAAACGTCGTGTATCCAGGTAGGATATACATAGCGTTTCCCCTTTCTAAGTTTGTAAAATAGCTGAGGATGTTCAAGGAAGGGGCAGCATGCGACCCTGAGCCCCTTCCTCTCCCGCTTGTCCCTTAAGATGTAAATTCGCAGTTATCCCCACATTTGCCGTTGTTTCTACAGACGGGGATCTCATCTATGGGCCGTTTTTCACAGATAATCTCCATTTTTTGCCCTCCTTTTCTATAATTCAGTTTCGGGACAGGGCGCTCTTGCGCTTGCCATATCCTTTGACTGGTCCCTCACTGTGGCTATAAGATACCACGAACCATGGCGGAATCCCATATCGTTTTGTGTTACTGAATAATAACTTGAAACGGCAAGTCTGTCTTACATTTGAATAAAAACATGCTATCATTCTTTTAATCATACTTGTCTATCTGCTGAAACCGAAGGAGCGGTACAATGAGAGAGATGTTTCTTGGCGAATATATCAAGCAAAAACGGCTGGAGCTGGGGCTGACTCAGGAACAGCTGTGTGAGGGACTCTGTGAACCTATGACGATTTCCCGCCTGGAAAACGGCCATCAGACCCCCTCCCGCAATCTGATCAACGCGTTGCTCCAGCGCCTGGGACTCCCGGATGATCGATATTTTGCTTTGCTGAGCAAAAACGAAATGGAGATCGAAAAGCTGCAAAAAGAGATCACATCCTGCAATGTCCAATGTGGTCAGCTGGTGGGGCCGGAAAAAGCGCAGATTGTCGAACAGGGGTGGGAACGGGTCCGGGCTTTAGAGCGGATCACGGAGAAGGAGGACCGTATTACCCAACAGTTTATCCTGCGCACCAAAGTCCTTCTGGGCAAGGCGGAAGGGAGCTACAGCCTTGAAGATCAGCTGAAATTGCTGATGGATGCGATCCTGCTGACGGTGCCTCGGTTTGATCTGGAAGATATTAACAGCAGCGTGTACAGCTTTACCGAGGTAAAAATAATCGTTCAAATCGCCAACGTGTATTCAAATCATGGGCAGCATAAAAAATCAATTGACATTTTCAGTCAATTGCTGAAATATGCGCAAAAGCACTATCCAAACATATTGCGCTCCGCCGGACTGCTGCCAATGATCACTTACGGTTATGCGCGGGAGCTTGATTTATGCCGCCGTTACGAGGACGCGATTGAGATTGCGGAGCTGGGCTGGCAATCCTGCGTAAAATCCGGACACTATCAAAACTTACCCGGCCTCATACATATTATGGGCGAATGCTATCATCTTCTGGGAGACGATGAAAAAAGCGAGAATCTTTATCGTCAGGCATACTATCTTTATCAAGCGATTGATAATACCAGAGATCTCGCCATCCTCAAAACGGAGGTTCAGCAATACTTGGGACAGAAATTTTGATACCTAATGTAAGTCATCATCATCCCCGGGAGCATTCGGCAGAAGGGGCTGTTCAAGCACCTCAGCAGGTGCGGCAGACGCGCCTGACTCCGGCACTCCTGGTGTCTCCGGGTCCATGACGCTCATGCCGACAAACGCAGTGTCCGGCTCATCGTGGCAGAAAACTTGCGGCAGTATGACCAGCATGGCTGCGTACAGCAGGACGGTCAAGCGAAAACAAATACGCTTTTTCATAATCGGGGGGCATCCTTTCTTTATACAATGAAAAGATATCCCCCCAATCAGGAAATATGCCATATCGTATCAGGTTTCTTTTTTCTAACACAAAACGGCAGGTTGTTGCAGGAACTTCGCTCGTCCCGGGCGTACATCTTTTCCGCTGTTCCATAAAACCGCCCCGGTTCCTTTATGATACGGAAATCCGAGGCGAAGCGGATGTACTTTGACACACGGAAGCGCCCCCATGCTTCGAAGCATGGGGGCGCGACGCCGTTATCGGCAGACTATAAACGGAAAGCAAACGACCGCGTGTCAGTCAATATCCCGCTCCACTTTTTCCGGCGGGGTGTCCAGCCGTTCCGGATTGGCAAGGACGCGGCGCAGATATTTCAGCACGGCGGCATAATAGAAGCCGTCACAGATGCGCTCATCCAGGTTGAAGGTCAAATCCACATACTTTCTATGTAAGACCGTGCCGTCATCGGCCACCTCGTTGCGGCGGTATTTGCAGCCAAAGGCGATAAACACCGGCAGATTGCCAAAATCATAAAGATGGTGGACAATGGCCGGAATGCCGAGGGACCCCATGGAGGTGAAGAACACGGAACCGTGGAACGGGCTGACTTCCAGAAGGAATTTCGGAATCAGACCGAAATAGTCCATGGTTTTCAGCAGCCAGACAGCAAATTTGAACACCAGTCCCGGCATCATGGTAAAAGCCCTGACGGTCTGATCGAAGGAGCTGTTCAGCGGGGTATTTTTGACATTCTGCACCGCTTCATCGAGCTTTCGGTAGACGTCATAAACCGTATCCGTGGGCTTCAGATGGAGCTTAATCGCCGTGTCGGGAGATTCGGAATTCATCTCCTTTTTGATGACCATGCAGTACTGGATTTCGTCTCCGCGGCTGTAGACCCGCTGCCCCGACAGGAAGCGGTTCAGCGCCGGATATTTCGCCACGCAGCGGACATACGCAGCGATCATCACATGCGTCAGGCCGAAGTTGCTCAGACCCTCCCGCCGCTTTTCGCGGACATAGCGCTCCAGATTTGTGATCTCCACCTCATCGCGGATGAAATTGGACGCGCCATTGCGGTTGACCATGAGATAGGGCGACACAGCGGACATGGGCGAAAGGGTGCGGACCCGGCGCCCATCGCTGCGGTCCCCCCAGGTAGGATGGTAGCGGCCGTCCAGATGGGGCCGCATGGCAAAGGCCGCCAGGAGCATCGCCGTCAGCGCCACCAGATTGGGCAGAATACACAGATAAAGATCCAGCTGCCTGGACGCCAGCGCCGCCCGGCTGTCATAGACCAGCACGGCCAATGCCGATATATGCATGAGAATCAGCAGCCACGGTTTGTGTACATGGCCCGAGGTCAGCTGCTTATAAAAAATGACAAAGGCCAGATACAGCGCCGCGTTGAGGAAGATATAGCGCAGCCAGGTGTGGCGGCTTGTCAGAAACGCCAGAAAATAAATTGCCAGCATTGCCACGGGAATCGCCGTGCGGTAAAAATGCTCCCGGCCGTCCAGGAGAAGAATCCAGCCATAGAAGACGCAGGCCGCCACCGGCAGAACAATTTGAAGCCACACCGTCGTTGCATCTGCGCCTTTCCCGCAGAAATATGCGATGCGGAGTCCCGCCGAACCAAGCATCAAAATGGCCGCAAGCCATGTCAGAATATTTTTCCGACTGACATAATAAGTTACTCTCTTTTCCATGGGGCAAGTATACCAAGTTTCGCCCTTTCATGCAAGCCCTATTCCAAAATTAATTCAAAAATTTGAAATAATTTTGCGCAAAAGCTGACCGGTGATCCTTCACAATACTCCTTGGCATATGTCGAAAAACCTGATATAATGGGAATTACTCTGAAAAGGCGGCGATGCCCATGAAACCAATTCTCAAATGGCCCGGCGGCAAGTCCCGGGAGGTTGCCCGGGTCAGCGGTCTGATTCCGGACTTTGACCGCTATCTGGAACCATTTTTCGGCGGCGGGGCGATGTATTTTCATCTGATGCCCCGGCGGGCCGCCGTCAACGACAACTGCCGGGAGCTGATGGACTTTTACCGGCTGGTTCAGGCCCAGGACCCCGCGCTGCTGGCCTGCCTGACTGCCTATGGCCGGGGCTTTCAGTCCATGCTGGTTCTGTGCCGCAGCCGGGTAACGGCGCTGCTGGAGCTGTACGCTCTGCTGGAAACCGGCGAGGACGCCGCCCGGGCGGGACTATCCGCCCTGCTGGACGCCTGGATGCCGGAGCTGCTGGCGCGCATTCCCCTGCCCCTGGACGCCTGCGCGTTCCGAACGGAGCTGGAGGCCGCCGTATTTGATAAGCTTCGCCGCACGGCGCGGAACCAGAAAAAACGCTCCTTCTCCCCGGACGATCTGTCCGAAAATCTGATTACCGGCTTTGCCGGCGGATTCTACCTCTACTTCCGGCGTGTCTATAACGATTGGAATTTGGGCCGTGTGACTCTTCCCGAAGCCGAACGGGCCGCCAACTTCTTCTTCGTGCGGGAGTACTGCTACGGCTCCATGTTCCGCTATAACGCCAATGGCGCGTTCAACATCCCATATGGCGGCATGAGCTACAACCAAAAGGATTTTCTCGGCAAGGTGCAGGCCATGTTCCGCCCGGAGCTGGCCGCGCAGCTGGCCGGGACAACGTTCTGCTGTCAGGATTTTGAGGACTTTCTGGCGGCGGTACAGCCCACAGAACGGGATTTTCTGTTTTTGGACCCGCCCTACGACACGGAGTTTTCCGACTATGAGGGCGCGGCGTTCACCCGCCTCGATCACGCCCGTCTGGCCCTGTGCCTGAGCCGCACGAAAGCCAAATTCCTGCTGATTATCAAGGACACCCCCTACATCAGCGGACTCTACAGCCAGGGCTTCCACGTCCAGCGCTTTGACACGCAGTACACCTACAACGTCCGCGGCCGCAACAACCGAAACGCGGAGCATCTGATTGTGAGGAACTACGAATCGCCGGGAATCGAGAATTGAAATTCGCGGGCGGCACCTTAAAAGCCGGGCGCAATGAAGGCAAAATATTCAAAATTGGTTTGTATATTCACATTTTCCAGTTGACAATTGGCGATTTATCCCGGATAATAACAGCACCGGCGGCGCGCTTGTTCCGAACGCTGCAGGACCGTTCCGTCCAACTGCCCGCCGGTCTGTATTTCTGTCGCAGAACGGAAATCGATCATGACAGGCCGGCATAGGAGGCAGCGCATCCGTCATGCTTCGGCCGGAAAAGATGGGATAAATATGGGGAAAAGAATTGTGATCGCCATGGGCGGCAACGCCCTGGGCGCAACGCTGCCCGAGCAGGCGGAGGCCGTCAGAATCACCTCCCGGGCCATCGCGGATCTGATTGAGGATGGGAATCAGGTCATTGTGACCCACGGAAACGGCCCCCAGGTGGGCATCATCGACAACGCAATGCTGGCTCTTATGCACGAGGATTCCACCCAGGGCGCAACGCCTCTGGCAGTCTGCGGTGCCATGAGTCAAGCCTATATCGGCTTCGATTTGCAGAACGCACTGCGGGAGGAGCTGCTGAATCGCGGGATTGCCAGGCCCGTGGCCACCATTGTGACCCAGGTGGAGGTGGACCCCGCCGATCCGGCGTTCCGGAACCCCACGAAGCCCATCGGCAAGTTTCTCTCTGAGGCCGACGCCAGGGTCATGGCCGAAAAGACCGGATTTCTGTACAAGGAATCCGCGGGGCGCGGCTGGCGGCGCTATGTGGCCTCTCCCAAGCCCAAGCATATTATTGAGGCGGACGCCATCCGTTCCCTGAGCGAGAACGGCGGCGTGGTCATCTGCTGCGGCGGCGGCGGTATTCCCGTGGTCCGCACCGGCGGGCATCATCTGATAAGCTCCGCTGCGGTCATTGACAAGGACTTCGCCTCCGAGCTGCTGGCAGAGCTGATGGACGCCGATCTGCTCATGATCCTCACTGCGGTGGAGAAGGTTGCCATCAACTACCGCAAGGCGAACGAACAGTGGCTCTCGGACCTGACGCCCGACGACGCCCGGCGGTACATCGCCGAAGGCCAGTTCACCCCCGGCTCCATGCTGCCCAAGGTGGAAGCGGCCGTCAAATTCGTTGAATCCAAGCCCGGCCGCACGGCCCTCATCACCCAGCTGGAAAAAGCCCGCGACGGTATCGCAGGCAAAACCGGCACCGCCGTGCATCCATCCTGACCCGGTTTAAAAAGCGCCGGAGGGAACCGTTTGGTTCCCTCCGGCTTCATGATTCATTCCGGCGGCGCGTCCCGACTCACGCTCCGCGATTACCGGCTTTCCGCCCCCACGGCCTCCTGCTTCCGATTCTCCCGCGCATTGGCCAGCATCAGCTTCAGGCGGTTTTCCTGATTGACCTTGGTTGCCCCGGCATCGTAGTCGATGGCCACGATATTCACATCCGGATTCCGCTCCTTGATGGGCTTCATCATGCCCTTACCGCAGATGTGGTTGGGCAGGCAGCCAAAGGGCTGGGTGCAGACGATGTTCTTCACACCGCTCTCCGCCAGCTCCAGCATTTCCGAGGTCAGCAGCCAGCCCTCGCCCATTTTGACGCCGCTGTGAATATAATCCTTGCCCAATGTTACCGTGTGCTCAAAGGGCGTGGGCGCGTTGAAATGGCCGTCCTCCCGGATGATAGCGCTCATTTCGTTCTTCTTTTTGCACAAAAACCGGTAGGCAATTTTGTAGATTTCGTAGCTCGCAAGGCTGCCGCGCCCCAGAAGCTCGTGGTCCAGGATGTTGTTATAGACGCAGTACAGGCAGAAGTCGATCAGGCCCGGTACCACCACCTCGGCTCCCTCCCCGGTCAAAAACTGCTCCAGGTTGTTGTTGCCCAGGGGCGAATACTTTACAAAGATCTCGCCGACCACGCCCACCTTCACGGCGTCGCGCTTTTCCATGGGAATGGCGGCAAAGTCCCGGAGGATGGCGCGGTAGTTTTCCCGCACACGGCGGTAGGAGACCTTTCCGCCCTGGCCCATTTCCCGGCCCAGGCGTTCCGTCCACCGGTCGGCCAGGCGCTGGGCCTGCCCCTTGTCCAGCTCATAGGCCCGGCACTGGTTCACCAGGGTCATCAGCAAATCGCCGTACAGCACCCCGTAGAGCATGGCGTGGAGCTTGCCCACAGACAGCTGAAAGCCGGGATGCTTTTCAATACCGGCCAGGCTGAACGAGATGACAGGCACATAGCCGTAGCCCGCCTTTTCCAGGGCCTTGCGCAGCAGCGAAATATAGTTGGACGCCCGGCAGCCGCCGCCGGTCTGAAACTGGACCATGGCCACCTTGTGGGGGTCGTACTTGCCGGAAGTCAGCGCCTGCATCAGCTGGCCGATGACCAAAATAGCCGGATAGCAGGTGTCGTTGTGGACATACCGCAGGCCCATTTCCGCGATCTCCGGCCCGCTGGTCTCCAGCAGATCGATGCGATAGCCGTAGGTCCGCAGGATGCTGATAATCATCTTAAAGTGCATGGGCAGCATGGTGGGGACCAGAATGGTATAGTCCTTCTTCATTTCCTTGGTAAAGGGGACGTAATATTGGTTCATTTTCTCTCCTCCAATGCGCCCAGGAGACTCCGCAGGCGGATTTTCACCGCGCCCAGGTTGGTAATCTCGTCGATTTTGATCTGGGTATAGAACTTGCCGGACTGCTCCAGAATGGCCCGGACCTCGTCGGTGGTGATGGCGTCCACGCCGCAGCCGAAGGACACCAGCTGGACCAGCTCGGTGTCGTCGTGCTGGGCGGCATAGCGGGCAGCCCGGTAGAGCCGTGCGTGGTAGGTCCACTGGTTCAGAACCCGCACCTGGGGGCTTTCCGCCAGATGACAGACGCTGTCCTCGCTGACGACCACAAAGCCCAAGGAATTTGCCAGCTTGTCAATGCCGTGGCTGATCTCCGGGTCGATGTGGTAGGGGCGGCCCGCCAGAATCATGATCCGCTTGCCGTTCTGCCTTGCAAATGCCAAAGCCTGCTGACCATGGGCATGGATTTCCTGTATATAGGACGCATAGGCCGCAAATCCCGCGTCCACGGCGTGGCGCAGTTCCGCCCTGGTGATGCCGGGATCCAGCGCCTGCAGGGTGGGCAGCAGGGTTTTGACCAGCAGCCGCTTGTCGTTGATATTCAGATACGGATACAGGAATTTGGCCCGCTTCAGGTCGTCCATGTTGCCGTGGAGCAGCTCGGAATAATAGGCCACCACGGGGCAGTTATAGTGATTGTCCCCCGCGTGTTCGTCAGTATTGTAGCTGAGGCAGGGGTAGAAAATCGTGTCCACGCCGCACTCCAGCAGCTGCTCGATGTGGCCGTGCATGATCTTAGCCGGATAGCAGGCCGTGTCGGATGGAATGGAGAACTGGCCCTTTTCATAGGTTCTTCTGGTGGACAGGCCGGACAGGACCACCTCAAAGCCCAGGTCCGTGAACAGGCCATGCCACAGGGGGGCCAGCTCGTACATTCCCAGGGCCAGCGGCAGGCCCAGCTTCCCCCGTTTGCCGGGGACCGGCGGCAGACCGGCAATCCGTTCCCGCTTCCAGGCATACAAATTCGGCAGATCCTCCACTGGCCTTGTCAGGCCCGCGCCCTTCTGGCACTGGTTGCCCGAAATAAACCGCTTGCCGCCGGAAAAGGTGTTGACGGTCAGATGGCAGTGGTTGTTGCAGCCGTTGCAGACGGCGGATTTGGAGGTATGGGTAAAGGCCGCAAGGTCGGTGGGAGAGATCAGATTGCTCCGCTCAAAGCGCATCGCGTGAAGAGCCGCGCCGTAAGCACCCATCAGTCCGGCAATGGCCGGACGGATCACCGGCGCACCCAGCTCCAGCTCAAAGGCCCGCAGGACCGCGTCGTTCAGGAACGTGCCGCCCTGCACCACAATATGCTTGCCCAGCTTGTCGGGGGACCCGGCCCGGATGACCTTGTAAATCGCGTTTTTCACCACTGAGATGGAAAGACCAGCGGAGATATCCTCCACCGTGGCCCCCTCCTTCTGGGACTGCTTGACCGAAGAATTCATAAACACGGTGCAGCGGCTTCCCAGGTTGACCGGGGCCTCGCTGTGGAGGCCCTTTTCGGCAAAATCCGCCACCTGGTAGCCCATGGAACGGGCGAAGGTCTCAATAAACGAGCCGCAGCCGGAGGAACAGGCCTCGTTGAGCATGATGGAGTCAATGGCCCCGTTGCGGATCTTGAAGCACTTGATATCCTGACCGCCGATATCCAGAATGAAGTCCACATCGGGCTGGAAGTATTTGGCTGCAGTGTAGTGGGCGATGGTCTCGACCACGCCCTCGTCCACGCCGAAGGCATGCTGAATCAGTTCCTCGCCATAGCCCGTGGCGGCGGCGCCGCAGATGGTCACACGATCGCCGCAGCGGTCATAGATTTCCCGGAGCTGCTGCCGCACCAGCTCCACCGGGTTGCCCTTGTTGGAGCTGTAGTAGCTGTAGAGCAGCTTCTTGTCCTGGGAGATCAGCACCAGCTTGGTGGTGGTAGAGCCGCAGTCAATGCCCAGCCAGGCGTTTCCGGTATAGGAGGCCAAATCGCAGGTCTCCACGGAAGCCCCGGCGTGGCGGTCCCGGAAGGCCTTGTAGTCGGCCTCGGAGGCAAACAGCGGGGCCAGCCGCTCCCGGGCGGTCTTGGGACTGACGGCGCTGTCTTCCAGCGCCTGCTTCAGCGTCTGATATGTATACGTCCCGCCGCACTCCCGGCTGTACATGGACGCGCCCATGGCCACAGCGTAGCGGCCGTATTCCGGAAACACGGCAGTGGTATCGTCCAGATGCAGCGTCTCGCGGAACCTGTCCCGGAGGCCCTGGCAGTAATACAGGGGCCCGCCCAGGAACATGACCTTCGGCTCAATCTTCCGGCCCTGGGCCAGGCCGGTGATGGTCTGATTGACCACAGCCTGATAGATGGAGGCGGCCACATCGGCCTTGCTGGCACCCTGATTTAACAGGGGCTGGATATCCGACTTGGCGAAGACGCCGCAGCGGGAAGCGATGGGATAAATCCGGGTGTGACGCAGGCTGGCCCGGTCCATTTCCTCCACAGTCATATCCAGCAGCACGGCCATCTGGTCGATAAACGCGCCGGTGCCGCCCGCACAGCTGCCGTTCATGCGCTCGTCCGTGCCGCCCTTGAAGAAGATGACCTTGGCGTCCTCGCCGCCCAACTCGATGACCGTACCCGTATCCGGTGCCATGCGGCGAATCACCTCGCCGGTGGCGTAGACCTCCTGGACAAAGGGGACATGGGCCAACTCCGCCATGCCCAGGCCCGCGGACCCGGAAATGGCCGCCGTAAAGGACCGGCCCGCCAGCAGCGGCTTCATGCGTTCCAAAAGCTCCAGCGTCTTGGCCCGGACTCTGGAAAAATGGCGCTCATAGGCCTGAAACAGAACCGTATCGTCCTCCAGCAGCACAGCCTTGGCCGTGGTGGAGCCGATATCGATTCCCAAAGAAAGCTGATGAATGGATAACACAGAGATTCCTCCGATGATTGATGTGTTCGTTTTCCTATTATCATACCTCTATCCGGCATTTTTTGCAAATGGATTCTCCTGTCAAAATGTGTCCGAAGTGTAAAGTTCCGGATTGGCTGCAGGGCCGGCTGCCTGGCGGTTGGAGCAGAGGGATCGGCGTCTCCCTGTGTTTCAGCGGATACGCGGACGGCGGAAGGCGGAAGGCCCTCTCGTCTGCCTTTTGAGGAGACGCGAGGGCCCGGCCGGAGTGCATCGCTTCACTTGTTGCTGTTGGTGGAGCGCAGGGTTACGTCGTGGTAGCCGCCCTCGACAATGGAGGTGGCGGAGACCAGGGTGATCTTGGCGTCCCGCTGGAGATCGGGGATGTTGGTGACGCCGCAGTTGCACATGGTGGACTTGACCTTGTAAAGGCTCTTTTCCACGTTGTCATGGAGCGGACCGGCGTAGGTGACATAGCTGTCCACGCCCTCCTCGAAGCTCAGGCCCGCCGCGCCGCCCAGATCATAGCGCTGCCAGTTGCGGGCGCGGTTGGAGCCTTCGCCCAGTACTCCTTGACATAGCT
>CAYTXW010000022.1:0-17491 GCA_964441575.1 uncultured Oscillospiraceae bacterium | reverse complement strand
GTCGTGATGTTGTTGCGCAGCACAAGGTCCAGCTCGTAATCCGCGCCCCGCCTGCGCGCGATGGGCGTGATGGTGTTGTGTTTTTCGCCGTCCGTCTCGGCGTAGATGAACGCCGCTTCGTCGGTATAGCCGCGCCAGCAGAGCAAAATCTTATCCGCCAGCGCCGCCAGCCGCCCGCGATCCTTTCCGCGCAGGCGGATGACGCTCATCGGCCATTTGACGATCCCCGCCGCGACGTCCCCGTAACCGGCAAACGCGATCTCACGCTCGACCGGCGCTTTTTCCATCGCAAAGCGGTAGTGCCCGCCCTGAAAATGCTCGTGGCTCAAAATCGAGCCGCCCACGATCGGCAGATCGGCGTTCGAGCCGACAAAGTAGTGCGGGAACTGCGTCACAAAGTCCAGCAGCTTTTCAAATGCGCTGCGGTCGATCTTCATGGGCACATGCGCAGAATTGAGCACGATGCAGTGCTCATTGTAGTAAACATACGGACTATACTGCAGATACCAGGCCTCGCCCGCGATCGTAACGGGAATGATGCGGTGGTTCTGCCGCGCGGGGTGGTTCATCCGCCCGGCGTAGCCCTCGTTTTCCGGGCAGAGCTGGCACTTGGGATAGCCCGACTGCGGCGCGTTTTTTGCCGCCGCGATGGCGCGCGGGTCTTTCTCGGGCTTGGAGAGGTTGATGGTGATATCCAGCTCGCCATACTCGGTCGCCGTCTTCCAGCGCACGTCTTTTTCAATGCGGTAGCGGCGGATGTAGTCGGTGTCCTGGCTGAATTTGTAGTACCAGTTGGTCGCCGCTTCCGGGCTTTGGGCGTACAGAGCGGCGAATTTTGCGCGCACCTCATGCGGCGCGGGCGTCAGAACGCCCATGAGCTTCGTGTCAAACAGGTCGCGGCTTGTGCCGTCGTCTGCACAGACCCCACGAGCCACAGCGTCATCCAGCAGGCCCTTCAGAATGTCCTCCAGCGACATATCCACCGGCTCGGCAGGTTCATAGCTGTCCAGGGATAGCGCTTGGAGCAGTTGATTGGTGACGTAAATGGTATCGCTGGCTTCGATCAAGCTCGTGTCCAAGCCGTACTGCAGCAAAGAAGATATGTAGAAATCAATACGCATAGAACCACCCCATCTTATTCCAGCAGAATCCCGCCATGGGGACAAATGGATAACACATGGACGCTACCAGCGCCCAACAGCTGCTCCATTCTCGTCTGGAAGTATTCCAGCATATCATTGGGAACAAAGGCAAGCAGTGTTCCTGCAAAGCCGCCGCCATGGACACGGCAGGCGCCGCGGCTGTTCAGCAGACGCTCTGCCAGCGCCAAAGCGGCAGCCAACGCTTGATGATCTGAATCTTCCGGCGGGATTACGTTTTGCAGCAGCCGCCAGGATGACAAACCAGACTGCCGAACATAGGACAAAAACGCTTCGAAATTGTCGTTCTGCAAAGCGCGGAGCTGCATCTGTACTCGCCGGTTTTCCTCGAAGAAATGCATGGCCCGCAAAACAGCTCGGTCACCGCATTGCCGCCGGATCTCCGGGAGCTGCTCATAAAACGCGTCCTCGTCCACATCCCGCAGAACCTGTTTTTCAAAAAATGCCGCCACAGCGCACATATCTCGCGGAATTGACGCATAAGCGTCCGTCAGGTTGGCATGATCTGCACCAGAATCGATGACGCAGAGCGTATGACCACAGTACGCAAAGTTGAAATCCACACGCTGGACCTGCGGCGCGGCAGGGTCTGCAAAATCAATTCCGATGACGCTTCCCACACTGCAGGCCATTTGATCCATCAATCCGCTAGGCTTGCCAAAGTACACATTTTCCGCGTATTGCCCGATCTGAGCGATCTCCGTGGCAGACAGACGGCTCTGCAGGAACAGATGATTGAAAATCGTTCCGAACAACACCTCAAATGCCGCCGAGCTGGACAAGCCGCTGCCTGGGAGCACCGTCGAGGTGCAGTATGCATCAAAGCCACGAAGCTGCGCGCCGCGCTGCGCAAAAGCCGCCGCCACACCGCGAATGAGGGCGGCCGTCGTGTTCTTTTCACCCTGGCGGACGGACAGATCCCTCAAATCCACTTCCACGGGTTTGTAACCCTCAGACTGCACGCGAATGATGTGACGTCCGTTCTCTGCAACACAGGCGCAGGTTTTCAGATTGACCGCTGCAGCCAGCACGCAGCCGTGCTGATGATCTGTGTGGTTGCCGCTCAGCTCTGTGCGGCCGGGCGCGGCAAAACGGGATTGGGGCTTGTGTCCAAATATCCGAAGAAATGCTTGTTCCATAGGTGTTCCTCTCCTTTTTATACATCATCTGCTCGATAATTTCCCACCGATCTTCTTGTATTGCCAGACAGCGGCGTTCCCTCTTGGTGGACTTCAAACGCCCTGCGCCACATTTACATTCCAAACTGAGCACTAGTGTTTATCGCCGCGGGATGCAATCATTCTTTTTCAGCATACCAGTCCGCAAACCGCCGCAGCGGATCCCTTGTCAACAAATGTATGCGCGCCAGTGACTGCTGCTAGATTCAGTTGACTGCCAGTTCAATACGCCCGAAGTTTGCTGTGCGCTTCTTTCTCAGTTTCAAAAACCCGAAGGCTAACGCCTTCGGGTTTTATCGCAGGCAGTGCGGACGTAGCTGGAACTGAGAGTCAAGCTGTCATGCCGGCCAGTTCAGGCGGTGTACCTACGTCGGTCATGACTCGGAAAAGGCCCTCGTATGCTCAATGGCATAATCCAAATCCGGTGTATCAGGTTCTTGCTGGTTTTCCGCCTTGGACCGTAGATGAACGTGGTGAAACCAGGCCGCGCAGTTTAAGAAGAACCGCCATTTACCAATTCGCCGGAATACAGCTAGTTCTTATTTCATTCTGCTCGGTTCCTTGCTGAGAAACCGCGAGAATATAGCAGCAACCTCGGCACGGGTGGCGCTGTCCTTGGGCCTGAGTTTGCCGTTAGCGCCGTTCATCAGCTCTTCATTGACTGCCCACTGCATAGCAGATACCGCATAGGCGGAGATTGCAGCATTGTCCGTATAGCCGTTCAGACCAGTGCTGCCGGTCACATTCTCACCCTTCGACTTGGCGTAGCGGTACAGAATGGCTGCCAGCTGCTCCCGGGTCACAGGATCCTCGGGGCCGAACTTACCGCTGCTGTAGCCGGTGACGATCTCTTCCTTGGCGGCCCATTCCACCGCGCTGGTGTACCACTGGTAGTTGGCCACATCGGAGAAGTAGCCGTTATACCGGGTCTCAGGCGAGCCTTCCAAACGGTAGAGGATGGTCACAATCATGCCACGGGTCAGGGGCACGTTGGGAGAGAAGCTGGTAGCGTTGGTGCCCTTCATCAGGTCATTGCTATAGACGAACTGCACATCAGAATAGTACCAATCGCCGGTCTTCACATCGGTGAAGGGCAGGCTTACATCACTGTGCTCCGGGATATGAACAGGGCCGGATGCCGGGATGCCAAGGGCCGGGATTCCATGGCCTTCCTCCAACCGCTCACCGCACTCCACGCAATACGTGTCGCCGGAATAGCCGGGCGTCGAAAGCGTGGGGATTACCGCGTTGCGGATCTCCGTCACTTTATGCTCACACGGGAATTGCAGTTGGTCGATGGCATTCAGGAGGGCATCGGCGGCAGCGTCCAGCTCAGCCTGGAGGGCCTGCGACTTGTAGATGCGCTCCGCCTCAGCCAGAGCCGCATCCAGGGCCGCCTTGCTGGCCTCGGTGGCTCCGGTCACATCTGTTGCCTTTGCCTGCGCAATAGCATCGGACAGCTTGGTCAAATCAGGCAAATCCGTACCTACTGCCACGACCATGTCGACCGTGTCCTGCGCCAAGACCACGCCGTTCTTATCCAGAAGCTGCGCTGTGACCGTATAGGTGCCTGCTCCCAGATGATTCACCGCACAGGTCCAGGTGCCGTCGGCCTGCAGCGGGACTACCTCTTCGTAGTCCGCAAAGCTCAGCCGGACGGTGCTGCCGCTCTGCCCTCGGCCGGAAATGGCCGTGGGGAAAGACGTCGTGACAGGTTGGATGATCACGTTATCATAGGCGACCTTCTGACCGCTGGTATACATGCCGCAGGAGCCGCCGGTGAAGGCCGCGCCTGTCTCATCCTTTACATCCAGGACCACTTCATCGCCGATATAGAGCACAAAGTGATTGTCCTCCACAACCGCCTTGAAATGGTGGGTCTCTCCTTCTTCCAGCACCACATCGGAATTCGTGGTATTCAGGGCGATGGAATTATCGGCCCGCTTCAGGAAGCGGATGCCGGTTCCTGGCGTATAGACGAAGAGGTAGTTGTTGTCGCTGTCCTGATAACGGAAGGTAAAGCCGAAAGTTTTCCCTCCGGTAAGTCCGTCAGGTGTGACATCCATTTCCATGACATAGTTCTCACCCATCCCCGCCATGACAATGGTGCCGCGGGCGCTGGCCGTGGTGTTCTGGTAAACCAGCTGGCCTTCGGCGTTGATGGTATAGTCGTTGGTATGGTCCGTCCAGCCGGTGAGGCTGCCGTCAAAGCTGTCATCCACCGCTTCGGCAGGTTGGAGGATCTCAATTCCGCTGGCCAGGACCTCTATGGACACGGCTTCAGAGGTCTTGGTGACAGACTCGCCATGCATGTCCGCCAACGTCACCGTTGCTGTAATGCTCGCCGTACCGGCGGATCTGCCGGTGATGACGCCATTTTCGTCCACAGTTGCCACAGTCTCATCAGAAGAGGCGTAAACCACGGTGGCGCTGCTCAGGTCTGCAGTGCTGCCGTCGTCCAGCTTGGCATCGAGTCTGGTGGCCTTTTCAGCTTCCACCCACATGCTCTGGCTGTCGACCGTCAGCACCACTGTGGTCAGAGCGCCGGTGCCCTCACCGCCGCGCAGCTCGTAATCATGCCCCTTTGTGAAGGCAAACTTGAACGAGCCGTTTACAGCGTTGAAGGTAAAGTCCACCTTCTTATTGGTCGTTGTATCCCAGATTTCCAGGGCTGAAGGAGCCCAACCGTCATTGTTGTTGGTCACAGTGGAAACGGTTTCGCCGTCTACAAAGGTGTAGGTGTAAACAGAGCCTTTGTCGGCAATGGGGAATACTTCCACAAAGTAATTGCCCTTATTCTCCATGTCTTCGCCCACCAGCACGCCCTTGCCGCCGATGAATGCGGGCATCGTGTCGATGGGAGACTCCCAATCCTTCAGCGTGACAGGGCCGTAAAACACCTCGCCGGTGTCATACTGAATCCACTTGCCCTCAGGCAGATAGACATCCCGGCTGGTGGCGGTCAGATGGTCCGAGCCGAACAGCGGCGCGGCCAGAACAGATTCGCCCAGCATCCACTGGAACATACGCTTTTCGCTGTTGATCATGTCATAGGCATTCTCATCATCAGGATAGGCGATATATAGCGGTGTCATGGACAGGGGATAGCCGGTCTCATAGCTTTTCAGCGCTGCGTCATAAATGTACGGCGCGTAGGTGCTATGCCAGTTGATGGCCTTAAAGGCTGCGTCCTGCTTTTCTTTATCGGCCATTTTCAGCACGTTGATGCCCACGGACACGCTGGGGCACAGCGCCGCCATATAGGCGTTGCGGACGATGTAATTCTGGTGATTCGCGTTGTTGATATTGGCGCCGGTGCCGCCGATGATATCGGGGTAGACATTGGACTGGCCGCTGGCAGCATAGGCCAGGGCATTGATGACCATGCGGTCCGGCGAGTTGTTGAAGCTGCTGTTGGAGGTGCCGTAGTTGGCGTCATTGATCCGCAGAATGTCGCCGGGCAGGCAATAGGAGGCGTTGCGGACGATGAGATAGTTGTCCTTTTCCTCAGCCATGTACTGCAGCAGCTTGTTCCAGTTATCATCGTGATGGGTGATCTGGAGCATCATGCAGTCTTCCTTGAAGCCGTCCACACCCCAGAGGTCCGCTTGATCAGAGAACCAGGCCACCGCCTCGGGATTCTCCGCGTCAATGACACCCACGGGGCCTCGGGCGATATTGCCGGTGGGATACTTGGCACTGACGGTATACAAAGAGCCGTCGTCATTGGTCAGGAAGTAGCCTTTGTCCAAAGCCTCCTGGACGAAATAGCCGTCCACCGTGGGGTCCCACTTGCCGCCGTAACTGACGCCATTGTAACTTGCCGGCAGCTTCAGGTGGTTCCGGATGCCCACCAGCAGCTTTATATCGTTCTCTGAGAAGAATTCCTTCAGCGCATCAGGGTCCGGGAATCGAGGATTGGGGAGGCCATAGGTTTTGGCATCATTGCGCGTTCCTTCGCTGGCGGTGTCATCCCACATACCAAAACTGGTGGTGGTGCCCTCCAGGCCGCTGCGGTCGCCGGTCCAGAAGCCGGAGCCGATGACGCCCCAGGTGATATTATAGCCGCTTTGCAGATAGTCCGTCAGGGTTTGCATGACAGAATCCTCATAGGCGTTCCAGCCCAGGGCGCCGAACGCTTCCCAGCCCAGGCCGAACATCTCGTAGTGGGGCTTGGTGTCCACATAGCCCGCAGCGTTGCGGACCTGTTTATAGTCGCTGTAGATCTGCTCCATGGTGCCGAAGAAGTAGTAGAGGCCATCCACCTTCTTGGTCTTGTAGGCGCCCAGCAGCGTCTGCTCGTCTGTGATGGCGACCCGCTTGTCATCGGTCTCGAAGAGCACCTGCGCAAATCCCAACTGGGGCGCGATGGAGAAATTGCTGATGAAGCGGGCGACGCTGTTCCAGTTGGTGAAAGACCCAGCGCTGAGGCGGTTGACACCAGCCACGTTGGAGGTCGTACGAACCGCCGCGCCTGTATTGCCGAGGGCGCCATAGTCGCCCAGGCCGTACATGTACTCGATGCCGCCGGCCAGCCGGGCATCGATCACATAATAGTCAATCTCTGTCGATGCAGGCGTGGAATCGGAGGCAGAGCCGTCGGTTATGCGGGCTGTACCAGCGACGATGCTCCAATCAGCCCCCAGATTCCCGTCATCAAAATTGGCGTCCACCAGGGTCTTTCCGGTGGATTGACTGATGACCTTGAAATCATCGGTCATGCTGGTGGTCTCCGTGGTGCGGACGCCAACCTTCCCCGAGCTAAAGGTGCTGTCCTCAGCACGCAGGACTTGCGTATCATCCACATAACAGGCAATGTCGCTGTCAAAGGCCTCCACCTTTACATTATATTCTTTATCAAATTCGTACGGCCAGGATGCCGTCTGCAGCACGGTCTCTGTGCCGTTTACCACCTTGTAAAGCGTCAGAGTTTCCTGCGCACCAAAGCGGAATCCATAGTAGTTGTTCTTATCCCGATAGCGGAACACCAGGCCGTGGTTGGTCTGCTCATCGCCGCCGGCCAGGGCCATGCGGGCGCTGAGCGTATAGTTCTTCCAGCCGGACTCGCCAATGGTGGCCATGGCTTCACTGCCGGAGAGTTCCAGATACTGATCTGCTGCCGGAGGGGCGGCCATCTCCAGCCCGGTCGCGCCCAAGGCATGGATCAAGTCCTCGTTGACGCCGTCGGCGGTTGCGTTTTCAAAATTATTTTCGTAATAGACGGTCGTTCCGTCGTTGCTGGTAACCTTGAAGTCATCGAAATAGGCGTCCATCTTGTCGGTACGAATACCGGCGGTACCGCACATCTGCGCGTCGGCGGCACTGTCATCCGTGACGTCGACCACCAGCTGTCCATCCACATATCCCTTCAGGCCTCTGCCCTGGCAGACCAGCTTCAGCGTATACCAGGTATTGGTCTTGACATCCACCGGATTCTGCGTTGTAAATTCCACGGAGCTGCCGTCTGCATTGAGACGCTTCAGCGTCACGGCGCCCGGCTTGATGAACAGCAAATGGAAACCGTTTTCTGCGTTGTAATGGGCGAAAATACCGGCAGAGCGCGTTCCGTTTTCCGGCAGCTTCACCCGGGCCTCCACCGTGTAATCGTCGCCTGTGACAATGCCGTCCTTGAGCCTTCGGACCGTGGCGCTCTGCGAGCTCTTGCTGCCCGACACCAGAAGGGCTGTGCTTTCCGCCGGGGCGGTTTCCACCACGTCCGGCAGATTGGAATCTACGTCCTCCTCGCCTTTTATGGGCAGAATTTCAAACTGCACATAGCGGTCAAACAGATGCAGCTTCACATCTGCCTGGTCATTGTTCTCGTTGGTCACAGTAAAGCAAACCGCACCGTCGTCTTCGCCAATGTACGTTGTGCTGCGCACAGGATAGGATGTGCCGCCGGATTTGCCGAAGCAAATACCGGATACGCTGTGCGCGCCCACGATGACAGATCCGTCAGGCCGGTAGAAGCCGTAGCGGAAACCGTCTTTGATAATTTGAATGGTGTAGTTCTCGCATGAAATGGTCACAATGGTATCTGTCTCTGTCACACCCTGTGGTGAAGATGCAAGAGCAGACAAATTCAGAAGACCAACCATCATACAGACCAACAACAAAATGGCAACTGCTCTTTTCATTGCAATCCTCCTTGTTGATTCTACTTGTTGCTTGTTCAGAGGTGTGTGAAAGCGGCGTCCGCTTCGGCGCGGCCAATGTCCAGCATGGGATCGGCGCCGTCAGATACGCCGTTTTTCATGGCTCAGGTCATTCCCTTTTCACATACCGATACAAACGGGATTTTCAAGATCTACCCCTTCACAGCGCCGGCCGTAAGGCCCTGAATGAAGTAGCGCTGCAGGAACACAAAAATAATGGTGACAGGAATGGCCGCCACGATAGAGGCAGACATCATATAGCCCCAGTTGGTGGACGCCTCGCCCAGGAAAGTCATGACCAGGCCGGAGGCCAGGGTGCGGCGGGCCGTATCCGTGACCAGCGTCATGGAATAGAGCAGGTCATTCCAGCTCCACACGAAGCCGTAGATGGCAATGGACACCATGCCGGGAACCGCCATAGGAAATACGATCTTGGTCATGATTTTCCAGTTCTTGGCGCCGTCAATTTTGGCGCTCTCGATCAGGGAATCAGGGATTTGGTCGAAATAGCTTTTGAGGGTCCAGGTGCCCACGGGCAAGGTGAACACCACATAGCTGATGAGCAGTGCCCAATAGCTGCCCAAAAGGCCCAGCCGGTTCATCAGCGTATAGATGGACAGCAGCAGAATGGCCTGCGGGAAAGCCTGGCTCATCATGAACATACCCATAAAAAACCGGCGGCCGCGATAGCGGAATTTGGAAAAGCTGTAGCCCGCAAAAGCACAAACTACCGTGGCCAGAAAGCTGGAGCCGAAGGAGACGATCAAACTGTTCTTCAGATAGGTCATGATCTTGGCATCCGTCAGAATATACCAGATGTTATCAAAGGTCAGCGGTCCGGCGAAGAAATAGCTGCTGAAGGTCTCCGACGTGGGCTTCAGCGCCGTGTTGATCATCCACAGCAGCGGGAAGAACACAAACAGGCCAATGAGAATCAGCGACGCCCAGAAGAAGATGCGGAACCATACGGTTTTTTGAAACATGATTACTTCCCTCCTTAGTCCGATTCGTTGACCTTGCGCAGATACACAAAGCTGAAACAGGCCAGCAAAATGGCCCAAATGGTGCCCACCGTAGCCGCCTTGCCCATGTTCCAGTTCTTGAAGGCGGTGGTATAGACCTCGATGGACAAGGTAGTGGTAGCCCGCGCCGGACCGCCCTGCGCCATGGTCCAAGGCAGGTCGAAGTGCTGCAGGTTGCCGATGAGTCCCAGAACGAAGACCAGAATGGCCGTCTGCTTCATTCCGGGCAGAATGATATGCCAGAACGTGGTCCAGTTGTTGGCGCCATCCATGTGGGCTGCCTCCACCTGGTCCAGGGAGACGCTCTGCAGGCCGCCCAGCAGGAAGGCCATGTACCAGGGCAACATCTGCCAGGTACGGGCGATAATCACACACAGCAGCGCCGTGTTGGTCTGGCCCAGCCAGGGAATTCCCGTCTCCAGGATCCCGAGGGCCTTGAGAATGTTATTCAGAATACCGTACTGGCCATTGAAGATCCAGCTCCACAGGAAGCCGATGGCCGTACCGGGAATGATCCAGTTAACCAGGGTGACGCCCCGCAGGAACTCCGCGCCGCGGAAGCCCTGATTCAGGACGATGGCCCACAGCATGCCAAGCGTATAGGGCAGTATCGTGCTGCCCAGCACAAAAAGCAGTGTGGTCTTCACGGTTTTCCCAAAGTAGGGGTCCTTGAATACCTTGATATAGTTATCAAATTCTACCCACTCATAATCCGGATAGAGCATGGAGCGGTTTGTAAAGCTTGTCAGAATGGCGTCGATGAAGGGATAGAGAATGATCGCCCCAAAAACCGCCAGTCCAGGTATAATCAGCAGAAAGCCCACCTGACTGTCGGAAAGTCTGCCGCCATTTTTCAGTTGGTTCATGGAATACCTCCTTGTCCGTCAGCTGCTTTCCGGTCGAACTGACAGTCACATAAACAGCACACGCCCCAGCCCCGTGTCGGCGGCTGGGGCGTGCTTTCACAAGAGTTTCTCTCTATTTCCGCGAAATTACAGTGCGTTGAGGCGGGCAGCCATATCGGCCACAGCCTGCTCCGCAGTCTTCTGGCCCAGCAGGGCGTACTGCAGCTCTTCGGTGATAATCGTCTTGATTTCGTTGGCGTTGGTCAGGCGAGCGGTCTCCTCCAGACGGGCGGTGGAGGTGGCGGTCAGGAAGCCGTTCAGATAAGCGTCGCCGGTGACTTCGTCCAGGCTGGCAGCACTCTTGGTAACAGGAGGCATGCCGTTGTTCTCGAAGTAGTCCAGCGCCACTTCGTCGCTCACCAGGGTCTTGGCCAGTTCAGCGGCCTCGGCCTGATGCTCGGAGTTCTTGAACGCAACCAGCATGTGGCCCCACATGGTGGACTGGGGCTTGTCGCCGGCATTGAGGACGGGACGCTCCATAGCGGAGCAGACCTTGACCACATCTTCAGGAGCAACGCCGTTGCTGACGGCCTGGCCCTTGGCGAGCACAGCGTCATCATAGAAGGCGATCTGGCCCTGTGCGAACATCTGACGAGCTTCGCCACGGCCGGTATCCATGGCAATATAGCCATTCTCCATCAGCTTCTGATACCACTTGACGCATTCTACGGCAGCCTCGCTGTCGATAGCCACGGAGCCGTCCTCATTGAAGATGGCACCGCCGAAGGTCCACAGCCAGGGCATGAAGTCGCCGGCACAGGTGGCGTCCTTTGTGCAAACGCCGTAGGGGATGATTTCGGGGTCGTAAGCCTTGATGTCAGCCAGGCACTGCTCGAACTCAGCAATGGTGGTGGGGACTTCGTCCCAGCCGGCAGCAGCCAGGATCTCAGGGTTGTAAACCATGGTGATGGAGGCCATGCTCCAGGGCATGCCCAGCTGCTGGCCGTCGATGCTGCCCACGTCCAGCGCGGACTGCTCGAAGGTCTGGCTCATATAGTCGGCGCCGAGGATCTCGTTCCAGTCAGCCAGAACGCCGGCGGCAGCCACGGTGTTGAAGATGCCGATATCCACCTGGGCCAAGTCCAGCTGCTCGCCGCCCTGGGTCCGGATGAGAAGCTGCTGGGCAGTGTCGTCCCAGGTCCAGCCGACCCAGGTGACCTCGTTGCCGCTGGCAGTCTCATAGGTTTCCATCATGCGCTGGAAGATGTCCTTGCTGGCCTCTTCCTCGCCGGACCAGCCGGCCCACACGATCTCAGTGGGTTCTGCGGCAGCGTCTTCAGAGGGGGACTCTGTCTCCTTCTCAGGTGCATCAGGGGTATCGGCGGCAGGGGGTTCCGCCGTCTCGGTCTTGCTGGTGCAGGCCGTCATAAGAGACAGGCACATCACGCAGGCAAGAAGCAATGCCAGGATCTTACGCAGTTTCATTTTTCATTCGTCCTTTCGTTTTGTTTAAAACGGTTTATTTTTTTCGGCAGATATCTGCCGCCGTTTCCGGGATGGGGTGTCAGGCTCCATAGACCCGCACACCGTAGACCGCAGGGCTTTCGCCGCCCCATGTATCATCCATGTCGAGACGGATGACATCGGTCCGCACAGGCTGCGGCAGCCGCAGCACCACCATGCGCTGACAATTCTCCCGCACCTGCGCAGCCATGTCATAGCTGCCGTCTGCCTGCCGGACGCTTAGCCGCAGGTTCCTTACCAGCCGCGGGGGCATGCCGGTCCGGGCTTCGTAGAAGTGACTCTTTTCCCAATGCTGGGCGCGGCTGCTGGGCAGTTCCATATTGAGATCCGGGTCCAGATACAGGCGGATCTCCCGGACCTCCACTGCCGCCGGCCACTGCAGCTCCAGCCAGGGTCTCTGGTCACCTGGCGCGGCGCACCATTGGTTGGGGCCGCCCCAGGGACGGGTATAGTCACCGCAGGCCTGATCCGGTCCATAGAGCGTTTCAGGCGACGGGGTCACATAGTCCAGCATAGGCTCCTGATAGGATGGCGAGTCGGCCCTGCCGCACAAGAAGCCTGTCCGCTCCTGCTTGCAAAGTCCAAGGGACACACCCTCCGCCGGTTCAAAGACCCAGGTGCAGAACATTCCCGCGCTCTGCTTCGGTACGGAACCTTCGATGTCCAGCACGCCGGGCGCCAAGCTCCAGACCAGCTGTCCTGCCTCTTTGCCCGGCCGCCGCCGGTTGGGAAGCTCCGACAAGAAGCAGGCTGCCCGCAGCACTGTGGGCTTCTGACAATGGATCTGCAGCCGCACCAAGCCGTCGGCCAGGGCCGGAAAGGTCACAAAACCGCCGGACTCCAGAGAAAACTCCCCCGCTGCCGCACCAGCTCTGCCAGAGTGACTGCTGCTGGCTGTGATCCTTGCCAAAGGCGCAAGATCCGCCACATCTTTTCCAGGCACATTGGGAATGAACATATCCTCCCGCAGCAAAGTCTGCCGCAGGTCCTCCACCGCCTGGGGCGAAAGCTCCGACGGCGAGCAGTTCCGCGCCTGACAGGCGGCGACCAGGGTGGCGGCTGCCTGTCCGGACAGGGCACAGGTGTTCATGATCCGACTGGAGAAAAACGCGCCGCGTTCCGTGCCGATATTGCGGCCTGCAAACAGCAGGTTGGGAACACCCGGATGATACAGACACCGCAGCGGCACCTGGTAGATATTGACCGGGATCTGCACACAGTTTTCTTCCCCTGTGTCATGCATGCCACCGCCGGGATGCGAGTCTAGGAACCAGCCGCCGTAGAACGCGCCGTCGGGGAATTCCCGCGTCTCCAGGATATCCTGCTCGGTCAGGCAATACGCTGTCTCCATTCTTCGGCTCTCCCGCTTGCCTGGCAGACTGCCAATCCATTCCAGGGTATAGTTGGCGGCGTCAAAGCGGCCACTGTTTTTGATATAATTCCATACGCCCATGACAAGGCGCTTCAGCTCCAGCGCGATGTCCTGCGCATCGGCGATGGTGTCGCGGATACCTCCATACTCAAACCACCAGCAGTCGCTTCCGCTCATGCATTCGTTGATCACGCGGCCGCCACGATCCACAATGCCCGCGATGGTCTCCAGGTCGTAGGCATAGTCCGGCGCGATAAAGGGCACCGGATGAGATTCCCGGCGGGTGTAATAGAGGATGGAGCTGCTCAGAGTTTCCCGCTTCGCTATCTCATCGCCCATATGGAAGGGCACACCAGCCTTGGCACCCAGAGTGCCATCACCGGTAGCGTCAATAAAATAATCCGCCCGGAAGCAGAGCATCGCCTCCGACCCTTGCTGTACGCCTGTAACAGCGGCCACACGATCGCCGTCCATATCCACACGAAACACATCTGTGTTCAGGAACAGCTGCAGGTTCTTTTGAGCCAGGACCTGATCCAGAAGGATCTCATCCCAGAAAACAGGGTTTGCATCGGGGTTTCGATACAGGTTTTCCAGCTTGAGTCCGCCCCAGACGCCCATTTCCTCCGCGAACAGATTCCCTCCGCCCACGGCGCCGCGGGTCCAGACGCGAATCTCACTGCTGGAGTTTCCGCCCAGAACCGGCCTGTTGGTCACAAGCGCTGTTTCTACACCCAGTCTTGCCGCCGTCAGCGCCGCGCTCACGCCTGCTGGACCGCCGCCGATCACGGCAAGCTGCGTTTTGATTTCTCCCATGTATGTCCCCCTACCCATGCTTGTGCGCAACGAATTATCTTCATTATTTTGTTGTTTCTTTAATGCAGATTATTCTAGGCATTGTGCATAATGTCTAATATCGCACACCGCTTTTAGCAATTTTGTCAAATCATTTGATTGTTTTTTGCGTCTTGCTTAGTTTATTTGTCATTACTATACCAGAATCAATGCTTATATGCATTGAATTATCAGCACAACTTCTGGATTATTCTGCACTAATCATTGACGAGATTCCGTTCCTGTGCTAGACTCTAAATTGGAGAATTATAACATAGGATGTGAAGGAAATGAGCCAGGATTATGAAAAAATCAGCAGCTATTTGAAGTTCCTCCGGGATCGTCACGGCGTTCAGATCTGCATCAAGGACTTCTGTGGCTTTATTCCCATCAACAAGGAGTTGGACGAGGCCCTGCAGCCCTTTCTGGCCCATACCAATCCCTTTTGCATGTATATGAAATCCGATCAGGACCACTACCGCACCTGTCTGACCATGATCCGTCGGATGTATAACAAATGCGAACGCCTCGGGCACGGCTTCTTTGGCATGTGCCACGCGGGTCTGGGCGAATATGTGGTGCCCATCTGCAGCGGCGGCACCTTGCTGGGTTCCATCAACGCCGGATTCTTTCAAGTCAACCAGAGCAAAGCGCTCCGGCGCATCCAGCGCACCTGCCGCCAGGACCCGCCATTGGACACGGAGGAAGCCCTGCGGCTATATCATTTTTGCATCAAGCCGCCTACAGTTGATGTAGACGACATGCTTATCGGGCTGGAATTGTTAGCTGAATATTTGGCCCAGACGTACCGCGCACTTCAGCGTACCCATAGTATCTCTGTCAACACGAGCCGCTACCATGACTCCAGTGAAGACGCCATTCTTGCCCACGCTATTGAATACATCCGTCAAAACGCTAGCAACCGTATCTCTTTGGCCAATCTAGCGAACTTCTGCCATTGCAGCGAGTCCTATATCAGCCGCATATTCAAACGGCGTACAGGCGTCAATATCAATGTATACATCAATAAGGTCCGCGTGGAACTGGCAAAGAACCATCTGCTTCTCTCCAACGAGAGCATTGCTGAAATCGCCTCCGGCGTAGGCTTCAACGATCCCAACTACTTTTCCCGCGTTTTTGCTCAAATCATCGGCGTTCCGCCCACAGAATTTCGCCGCCGTTTCCAGAAAAGCATTCAGCAAAGTCCATCCTCCGGTTTTGAAAGCAAGTCGTGAAATTGCCGGACCTGTCATATGGCATTGACTGATCGTGTTTTGTCAAGCTTCATAATCCTTTGAAAAGCAAAAGGCAGGCCTTGCGGAAATGCCAACGGCTATGAAATCCTGTTTCGCTCATATTTCCCCATATGCACAAGGATACGATCGCAAAGCATATCGCCATATGCTGCAATAGCATCCATAAAACGGAGATAAAAAAAGATCAGAAGGGAAGGCTTTTTCTGTCACAAAGTCAAGGCGGCGGTGTCTAATTCCATAGGAGGTAAAATTCTATGAACACAAAAACGAATGAAGAATTGCATCTTATTGGCAAGGCAGTCGCGGGGGATAAAAATGCGCTGGAAACGCTTATTACAGACGTGCAGGATATCGTATTCAATTTATCCCTGCGGATGCTCGGTACTTTCGCAGACGCAGAGGATGCCACACAGGACATTCTGTTGAAAGTGATCACGCACCTCTCGTCTTTTAGGGGTGACAGCTCATTTACAACATGGGTATTCAGCATTGCGGTCCATCATCTAAAAAACTACAAAAAGCATATGTTCGCCCACATTCCGTTGAGTTTTGAATACTATGGAAATGATATAGAAAACGGAAACATACAGGACATACCAGATTTAACGCAGAACGTAGAAAAGGATCTATTAGCGGAAGAACTGAAGATGTCCTGTACAAACGTGATGCTGCAATGCCTGGATACGGAAAGTCGGTGTATTTTCATATTGGGCGCGATGTTTCAGATCGATAGCCGGATCGCAGGGGATATTTTGGGAATGACGCCCGAAGCATATCGCCAGCGTTTTTCCCGAATACGCAGAAAAATGGCAGATTTCTTGGGGCAGTACTGCGGAGAATACGGCGGCGGCAGATGTAAATGCAAAGATAGAGTAAATTATGCAATCCAGAGCCACAGGCTAAACCCGTTGCAGCTGGATTATACGGCAGCCAGAGAAACCTCCCTTCAGACGATGTTGGATGTAAAAAACGCTATGGAGGATATTTACAACTTTTCACAGGACGTTTCGTTTTGTAAGCCCTACCAGTCCCCCGAACGCGTGAAGCATCTGATACGGGAATTTTTAACTTCCGCGCAGCTCTCTATTGTCCAGGAATCATAAAGGAGGCCAGCATGGATACACAATGTATTATGGACTACTTATCGGCCTTGCGTATGAATAATAACCGTGAATGGTATCACGCAAACAAAGCCGATTATCAAAAAGCAAACGCTGAATTTGAAAAACTATTGCAGGCGCTGATACTGGAAATCGGGAAATTTGACAGCAGTATTTTACATAACAATCCTAAAGACCTTACGTTCAAGATCGCAAGAGACACCCGTTTCAGCCATGACAAATCGCCGTATCAGCCTGCGTTTCGCGCCCATATTTCTCCCAAAGGGAAGCTGCCGGTCCCCGTCGGCTATTATCTTATGATAAAGCCGGGGAATCAGTCCTTTTTAGGCGGCGGGTTATTTGCGGATATGTTCAAAGATGCGACAACGATGGTACGAGATTATATTGCGCAAAATGGAGAAGAATGGGAAAAGATCATACACGAACCGTCTTTTGAACCATATTTTACTGTGCAGGGCACCGCATTAAAGAAGGTTCCTGCAGGATATGCAAAAGAACATCCGCAGGCAGCGTATCTGAAACTGAAAAGCTGGTATCTGGAATATCCGCTCAAAGATGCAGAAGTAGTGAACGCAGAAACGTTAATTGAAAAATCGGCAGAGCTTTTTCGAATCATGAAACCGTTCAACGACTATTTGAACAGGGCGCTTGCGGACTTCCAAATGCCAACGAGATAAAAAATCGCCTTGACCTGAGAAGGTCAAGGCGATTGCCGTCTTCCAGTTTGGAGTTGACAGCTGCTGCCGGGATACGCTCTGAAAAGCTGGAACCATTTTTGTTGGAAGCCTGATTCTTCCCTGGTAAAACTTTAGATGCCGCAACATTTCTGTTGCGGCATCTAAAGTGTTTTGACGAAATGGAGGTGCCGCCCAGATTTGAACTGGGGAATGAAGGTTTTGCAGACCTTTGCCTTACCACTTGGCCACGGCACCGGATATGAAAAAAGGAATGCGTTTTGCATTCCTATTTTGTTTGGAGCGGGTGACGAGGCTCGAACTCGCTACCTCCACCTTGGCAAGGTGGC
>CAYTXW010000021.1:0-17557 GCA_964441575.1 uncultured Oscillospiraceae bacterium | reverse complement strand
CCGCGCCGCCGAACAGGCCGATCTTGCCGCCCTTGGCGTAGGGGCAGATCAGGTCTACGACCTTAATGCCGGTTTCCAGAATCTCGGTGGTGGATTGCTGCTCCTCAAAGCTGGGGGCGGAACGGTGGATGGGCCAGCGCTCGGGATTCTCCGGGGCAGGCATGTTGTCCACAGGCTCGCCAAGCAGATTAAAGATGCGGCCCAGGCATTCGTCACCCACAGGAACGGTAATGGGAGAGCCTGTATCCACCGCCTCCATGCCTCGCTCCAGGCCGTCAGTGGAGGACATGGCGATGCAACGGGCCACATTGTCGCCGATATGCTGGGCCACCTCCACCGTCAGCTTCTTGCCGCGGTTGTCTATCTCAATGGCGTTTAACAGGTTTGGCAGCTGACCATCGGGAAAACGGATATCCAGAACAGGTCCGATGACCTGGGCAATGGTACCGATATTGGCCAAATGGGGTCAACTCCTTTCGTTGATTGTAATTAATGCTCCGCGCCGGCAATGATTTCGGTGATCTCCTGGGTAATGGCGCCCTGACGGGCGCGGTTGTACTGGAGACTCAAATCATCGATCATTTCCTCGGCGTTCTTGGTGGCGGAATCCATGGCGGCGCGGCGGGCTGCCTGCTCGCTGGCGATGGACTCGCGCAGCGCGCCATAGATCATGCCGCCCAGGTATTCCGGCACAATGGCGTTGAACACGGACACGCTGTCCGGCTCATAGAGAGTCAGGCCCTGACGGCCCTCCGGTTTCTTCCCCTGCCCCACAATGGAAAGCGGCAGCATGGGAATGACGCTGGGGGTCTGGGTCAGGACGGTGACAAAATTGGTGTAGCACATCGCCACCCGGTCAAAGGTCCCGGCCATGTATTCCTGGCAGAGAATTCTGGCCATGGTGAAGCACTCCCCCGGCGTTATGGCCTCGGCCTCCGGGTACAGCTCATTGAGAACCGGGACACCATGGCTCCGAAAATACTCCAGGGCCTTCTTGCCGATGGGCAGGACCAGGGACTCCCGTCCCTCCATCTCCGCCATGGCAAGCCTGAAGACATTGCTGTTATAGCCGCCGGCCAGACCGCGATCTCCCGCGATGACCACGAAGCAGGTCTTCTCGCCCCGCGGCTCGCACACATAGGGGGAGGTCAGCTCCGTGTTGGCGTCGGCAATGTCATGCATGGTATTGTACAGCACTTCAAAATAAGGACGGCTGGCGATGACGCGCTCCTGCGCGCCCCGCAGCTTGGAAGATGCCACCATCTCCATGGCCTTGGTGATTTGCTTGGTGCTTTCCATGCTCTTGATTCGGGACTTGATATCCTTCATGGATACGCCGGCCATGTGTGCGCCTCCTTCCTTACTTCAGATTGCGAAACTGGGCGGTGTAATCAGTCAAGGCCTGCTTCAGCGTCTCCTCGTCCTCCGTGGAGAGCTGGCCGGTGGTGCGGATATTCTCCAGCACGCCCGGGGCATGGCTGTCCAGGAATGGATACAGGCCCGCCTCATAGGACTGCACATCCGCCACCGGAACATTCTCCAGATAGCCGTTGACCACGGCATAGAGGATGGAAACCTGATAGGCCACATCCAGAGGGGCGCTGCGGCCCTGCTTCAGGACCTCTACAATCCGTGCGCCCTGGTCCAGACGCGCCCTGGTATCCCTGTCCAGGTCGGACCCGAACTGGGCGAAGCTTTGCAGCTCCCGGTACTGGGAGTACAGCAGCTTCAGGTTGCCTGCCACCTTTTTCATGGCTTTGATCTGGGCGTTGCCGCCGACACGGGACACGGAAATACCGGGGTTCACGGCTGGCATGATACCCGCATGAAACAGCTCGGTTTCCAGGAAAATCTGGCCGTCGGTAATGGATATTACGTTAGTCGGGATATAGGCGGACACGTCGCCGGCCTGCGTTTCGATGATGGGCAGAGCCGTCAGGCTGCCGCCGCCGTATTCCGGGGCCAGCCGGGCCGCCCGCTCCAGCAAGCGGGAGTGGAGGTAGAACACGTCGCCGGGGTATGCCTCGCGCCCAGGGGGGCGGCGAATCAAAAGCGAAATAGCGCGGTAGGCCACGGCATGCTTGGAAAGATCGTCATAGACCACCAACACATCCTTGCCCTGGTTCATGAAGTATTCGCCCATGGTGCAGCCGGAATAAGGGGCGATATACTGCAAGGGAGCCATTTCCGAGGCGGTAGCAGAGACCACGATGGTATAATCCATGGCGCCCTCCCGCTCCAGCGTCTCAACAAGCTGGGCCACGGTGGACCGCTTCTGGCCGATGGCCACATAGACGCAGAGGACGTTCTTGCCCTTCTGATTGATAATGGTATCCACGGCCAAGGCCGTCTTGCCGGTCTGGCGGTCGCCGATAATCAGCTCGCGCTGGCCGCGGCCAATGGGAATCATGGCGTCGATGGCCTTGATGCCGGTCTGCAGGGGGACCGAGACGCTCTTCCGTTCAATGATGCCGGGGGCCGGAGACTCGATGGGGCGGTACTCCGCCGCCTCGATCTCACCCTTGCCGTCGATGGGCGCGCCCAGTGCGTTGACAACGCGGCCGATCAGGCCCTCGCCCACAGGAACAGAGACCACGCGGCCCGTCCGCTTGACGGTGTCGCCCTCGCGGATTCCGGCGTCGCTGCCCAGCAGCACGATGGAGACGGAATTCTCCTCCAGGTTCTGGGCCATGCCGTACTCGCCGTTGGAGAACTGCACCAGCTCGTTGACCATGCACTTTTGCAGTCCCGTGGCCCGGGCAATGCCGTCGCCTACCAGGATAATCGTGCCGGTCTCGCTCTGCTCAATTTTATTTTCATAGTGCTTGATCTGGGCTTTGATGATTTTTGAAATTTCTTCCGGTCTTAATTCCATTGTTTCACCAACCTTTTTGCAATTGACAATGGACCATTGACAATTGAATTGATACTGTTTGAGACGCCCCTTGTCTCCCCTCTCCGGGGGCGTGGGACATCAGGGCGGTGCAAGCATTCGATCATATTGCTTGCCGATACAACCCCGCCGCTTTGCGGCGCCTCCTGCGCGGGGGCATGGGGTCGGAAATTTTTTTGAGAAGCAGCCCGCAGCCGCCCCGCTTATACTGCCGCCGTCTGCAGGGCCTTGCTCAAGGCGTCCAGCCGGTGGCGAACGGTGCCGTCCAGCTGGCGGCCGGGCAGCTCCAGCAGAACGCCGCCCATGCATCGGGGGTCTACGCGGCATGTCAGCTCCACGGTTTTCCCCAGGGTGGCCTCCAGCTTCTTTTGCAGTTTGTCCCGCAGCGCCGGGGTCAGGACCACCGCCGTGACAGCGCGGACCTCCACGATGCCGTTGTCCTCATTATAGCGGCGGCGGTACTCCTGGGCGCAGCCCCGCAGCCGGTCCGCCGCGCCTTTTTCACAGAGGAGCTTTAAAAAGTTCAATAAATAGGGCTGAATCCGGCCTTGAAACGCCTCATCCAGCGCGGCGCACCGCTCCAGCTTGGGAATGGACAGTGTGGATAAAAACCGCCAATAGTCCGGGTTCGCATCAAAAAGCGCCACAATCTGCTCCAGCTCCTTGAGCACGTCGCCAGCCAGCCCCTCCTCCAGGGCAAGGTCATAGAGAGCCCCGCCGTAAACCTGTTCCAATTTGGTCATACGGCTTCACCCATCTGGTCGATAAACTCCTGAATCAGCGCCTCGTGATCCTTTTCGTCGATCTCCTTCTCCACCACCTTTGCGGCGATGGACACGGCGATGCCGGAGATGTCGTTCTTGATCTCGTTGACCGCGTTCTTCCGCTCCCGGGCAATGTCGCTGGATGCCTTAGCTCGGATGGCGGACGCCTCCTCCTTGGCCTCCAGAAGGATCTGCTCACTGCGGCTCTGGGCCGTCTGTGTAGCGCTGCGGACCAGGGCGGCAGCCTCTTCCCGTGCGCCGCTCAGGTGACTCTCATATTCCTCTTTGGCGTTCTCCGCCTCCAGCCGGGCGTTTTTGGCGGCGTCCAGATCGGCATTGGCCATCTCCTGACGCTGCTTGATGATGTTCTGCACCGGCTTGAGCAAAAACTTCTTAAAGAGAAGAACCTGAATCAGCAGATTGCAGATCTGCAAAATAATGGTCCAAGGCATGACCGCGACCAACTGTTGAAATTCCATAAGGGCCTGCCTCCTTTCAAATCAAATGGTTTCTGATCGGAAGGCGGCTTACAGCATTCCCAGGAAGATGCTGGGGCATACGAACATCAGCAGCAGGCCGGTGACGAAGCCGTAAATACCGGTGGTCTCCGACAGGGCGATGCCCAGAATCATCGTGGACGTCAGCTCGCCCTTCAGCTCGGGCTGGCGGGCAATGGATTCCACCGTCTTGCCGGCGGCGAAGCCTTCGCCGATACCAGGGCCGATGCCTGCGATCAGTGCCAGGCCGGCGCCGATGGCGCAGCCCATGAGTACAAGTGCTCTTTCCATAAAATTGTTCCTCCTAAAAATGATTTACAAAATTAATCTTCTGCGGTGGTGATGAATATCATGGTCAGCATGCAGAAAATGAAGGCCTGAATGAAGCTGCCGAACCAGTCAAAGTACAGGGAGAATGCCGCCGGGATACCGACGCCCAGGAACGGAATCTCCGCCAGAATGTCGCCCAGCGCACCGGGCAGCAGCCCGAACACAAAGTGATTCAGGGCAATCAGCGCTGCATAGATCAGAGAGCTGATGACATAGCCGGAAACAATGTTGCCGAAGTGACGGAAGGCCATGGAGATGGGCGTGAAGATCTCGCCCAGGATATTGAAGGGAACCATGACGAAAATCGGCTCGGTATAGCTCTTGAGATACCCGCCGATTCCGTGGGCCTTGATCTTATGATAGGTAATCAGGACAAAGGCCACCAGCGCCCAGGCGATGGTGGTGTTGACGTCGGCCGTCGGAGCCCAGAAGCCCAGCAGGGACGAAAGGCTGCACCCGATGGACAGGCCAAACAGCGCCGTCACCAGGGGCAGATAATGCATCCACTGCTCCCCCATGTTGTTCCGCACCAGTCCGTAGGCCATTTCATAGATTTTTTCCGCCACGGCCTGCTTTTTGCTGATGTCCCGCACCTTCATGCCGTGGGTCATCCAGGCGCACAGCGCCGTCAGGACGATCATCACACCCCAGGTCACCACCAAGGTGCCTGTGATGGGAATCCCGCCCAAAATCGGGATTTCAAAGTATATTGGCGAACCATGAATATCAACTTCCATTTACTGTTTCTCGCCTCCTTTCTCCTCAGACTTTTGCAGACCCAGCAGACGCATGACGTAAATCGTCACGCTGGGCAGCAGGAGCGGAATGACCACGGCGATGACGTGAAAGCAGGGCGCAGCCACGCCCAGCACCATCACGGCCACCATGCCCAGCATCCGCAGGGTATAGGAGCGCTGGACCAGAGCCTTGGCCCGATCCGGGTCATCCATGGCCCGCTGGCAGGAAATTCCCATCAGCAGGAAGTTCCCGACGGCGGCGGCGCTGCCGAGCAGAGCCCCCAGGAACACCGTATAGTCCAGACGCTTCAAAATACCGAAGATCACAAGCATGACCACATCGCCCAGGACCACGCCCAGCGCGATATGGCCGGTTTCCTTCCGCACAGCCGGTTGAATTTTCACGGACATTCCTCCCATCATTCGTGGCGGTTGAAGACTGCCGGAGGGGTCCCCTCTGGCTTTTCTTTTTTGCTTTCCGCAGCGGTCATCCGGCGGTAAAAGCGGACGGCACTGGAGGCAGCGGCCAGCAGCCCCACTAGGAGTGCCAGAAGAATCACCCAGGTCCCCAGCCCAAACCGGCGCTGGAGCCAGACGCCCAACAGAGCCATGACCACCGGCGGCGTCATCAGCGAAATGCCAAGCTGCCCCACCAGGACGATTCCCCGCAGTACTTTCATATAGGAATGCACAATCGCCGCCCCATTCCCACTATAGATTTTAGATGCTCATTTTTTCCATTCTGTAGTATATCATTTTTCCAAACTGTTTGCAATGCACAAGCGCATAAAATTTTTAAAACCTGTTCTTTTGCTGGACAGCGCCGAGGCGCGAAACTATAATATTTGCATACCCAAAATGACGGAAGGAAGAAAGCGCAATGGAATGGATTTTTACCGGCTACTGCCGCGCCCGGGATCAGGCCCGCACCGTTCTGCTGGAGCAGGAGAACGGCCAATGGGACTGCGACTGTGATTATCCCGCCTGCCCCTATGCGGCGGTCTGTCCCATCGGGAAAAAGCTGCGGGAGACAATGGCGCAGCAATAAGAACCCAACGCAAGCGCGGACCCCCATATGGCGTATTGACCCGCAGCCCGCCGTTGCCGGCGCGGTCCCCGCAAGCAGAATCGACTGCGTGCGGTGGGCGGCCATCCCGGTATGCGGCTCAATTCTATATTCTACGCTCTCCCTCCATCTCATATATTTTGGTATATGGAGAGATGCGCAAAGCGCTCCGTGAAAGCAAGCGGCGGGAAAAGGCGCGGCGGATGACGGCGGACGGACGTAAAGACCGGATTCGGCGGCCAGCCGAGGTTTTCCGGTTTGCGGCGCTGCTGCCATTGCGGACCCGGAGGCACTCCCGACCGGCAGACCGGAAGCGGAAGCTGCCGCGCTCACACGCGGTGCGCAGGGCAGATTGATTTTGCCGGAAACGGGTTCCGCTTTCTACCATATCAGCGTGAGTTCCGGTTTCAGCCATGGCCGAAAACCATTGCAACAGCCAATGTCTTTGCGTTTTGCTCATGGCTGGGTATTTGCGAAAAGGAGGGGGTTCTTTTGGCTTCTCAGGGAACTGTGATTGCCCGTGTCTATACATCCGATGCACTGCTGCCGCTGTCCGGCGCTCCGGTGACATTTACGCAGATTCAGCCGGATGGCAGCAGGGAGCTGCTGGCCATCCGGCTGACCAATTCCAGCGGCATGACCGCGCCGCTGCCGGTGAATACGCCGGACGCTTCCGCGTCGCTGTCGCCGGGGCTGATGTTAAAGCCCTATGCCACTGTGGATATCAGCGTGGCATTCCCGGGCTACTATGGAATCCTGGCCGAGGGGGTTCAGGTTTTTCCCGGCGTGGAAACCATTCAGGCCCTGCAGCTGCTGCCGCTGCCGAGCCTGCCCGGAGAACGGGACTCGTCCGTAAGCCTCCCGGGTTCCTCCCAAAATCTTTGAGTTCGGAGGTCCGCCATGCCGACAGCACCGAATATTCTTCCCTATGTCCCCGAGGCCATCACGGTCCATCTGGGACCGCCGGATTCCTCCGCCCGCAACGTGACGCTGCCATTCCCCGATTATGTAAAAAATGTGGCCTCCAGCGAGATCTACCCCACCTGGGAGGAAAGCGCTCTGCGGGCCAACATCTACGCCATTGTCTCCTTCGCTCTGAACCGGGTCAGCACAGAGTACTACCGAAGCCGGGGCTATGACTTTGACATCACCAACTCCACCGCCTATGACCAGGCCTTTGTGGAAGGCAGGAGCTATTTTGAAAACATCTCCCGGCTGGTAGACGATCAGTTCAACAGCTATATCCGGCGTCAGGGCTTTGTGGAGCCGCTGGCGGCCAAGTTCTGCAACGGCACCACCGTCACCTGCGACGGGCTGAGCCAATGGGGTTCGGAAAAACTGGCCCAGCAGGGCTACAGCTCCGTGGAGATTCTGCGGTATTATTACGGCGATGACATCGAAATCGTCACCAACGCGCCGGTGCAGGGTGTGACGGAATCCTATCCCGGTACGCCCATCCGCCCGGGCAGCACCGGACCGTATGTGACCATTATTCAGACGTCGCTGAACCGGATCAGTCAGAATTATCCTGCCATCCCCAAAATCAACCCGGTGGACGGTATCTTCGGCCCTCAGACGGAGGCCGCCGTGCGGGAGTTCCAACGGATTTTCTCCCTGGCCGACGACGGCATTGTAGGCCGTTCCACCTGGTATCAGCTGGTACGAATCTATGTGGCCATTCTCAGGCTGGCGGAGCTGCAGTCCGAGGGGCAGCAGTTCTATTTTGTGGCGGACTATCCCAACATTCTCTCCTATGGAGACACCGGGGAGCAGGTCAGCCAGCTCCAATATATGCTGGCGGTCATCAGCAATTTCATCCCCTCAGTCTCTCTGCCCGCCATCACCGGCGTCTATGACGCCGCAACCCAGGAGGCGGTTCGGAGCTTCCAGGCTTACGCCGGGCTTCCGGTCACCGGGTCCGTGGGGCCTCAAACCTGGGATACAATCTACAACCAGTTTGAAAGCGTAGATATCACAGTCTTTGACGATCCGGCCCTGTTCCCGGAGACCGTGGCGGGAACCCAGGCCTACGCGGACACCACCCAGCTCCGGCAGTTTCCCGGTCAAACGCTGGAGACCGGCATGACGGACGGAGGAACCAGCGTATGAGACGAGAACCGGCCTTTTTCATCGGCAAGCCCATTTTCAGCCTGCAAACCATGCTGCGGCAGATCTCCTTCTGGGACCGGCGCGTGTTACCGGTGATTCCCAGCGGCGTCTACGGGCGCAACACCTATGCCTCCGTCCGCTCTCTGCAGGCCGTCTGCGGTCTGCCCCAGACCGGCCGGGTGGACCCGTCCACCTGGAACGCCGTGACGGCAGCCTACCGGGAGGCCCTGTGTGCCTCGTTCCCGCCGCAGATTTTGCCCGTTTGGCCGGTGGGAAGGATTGTCCCTCCCGGTGCGCAGGACCCCGATCTCTGTCTGGTCCAGGCCATGCTCCATGTGCTGGCGCAGCGGTTTTCCGGGGTGAGCGCCCCGGAACTGACCGGCAGGCTGGATACCGCCACAACAAATGGACTGATGTGGATTCAAGCCGCCGCAGGCCTCCCGCAAAACGGCGCCCTGGACGCCCAAACCTGGCGCGCCCTCAGCGATTTATACCGCAACAGCACGGGTGCGGAGGAATGGGAACGCATCCATGCTCCATTCCATCCGAAGCTGCCGCCCCTGCAGCCGTGAAACCGGCTGCAGGCAGCGGGGAGGGACGGCCTTACTGAATCGGCTCAAAGTCCGCCGCGCCGTGCTTGCACAGGGGGCAGATGAAGTCCTCCGGCAGTTTGTCACCCTCGTAGACATAGCCGCAGACCTTGCACACAAAGCCCTTCTTCTGCGTGTTGGGCTTGGGCTTCACGTTCTTCTGATAGTAGGTGTAGGTCATGGTTTCCTTGTCGCTCAGCCTGACGCACTGGGTCACATCGCAGATGAACATGATATGGGTCTGCAAATCCATCTGGCTGATGACCCTGCAGGAGATATAGCCGTTGGCATACTTGTCCAGGAACAGCAGACCGTTGGAGGACCGCTGCACATGGGAGAAGGACGCGAACTTGTCCGCGTTCCGGCCGGACTGGAAGCCAAAGTTCTCAAAGACCTTGAACGGGGCGTCCTGGGACAGTGTGGAGATGTTCAATACGCCGGTTCTGCCGATGACGTCGCAGGAATGGTTCAGCTTGTTGACGGTGACGGCCACGCGGTTAGGCGTGTTGGTGACCTGGATTACGGTGTTGACGATCAGGCCGTTGTCCTTTTCGCCGTCCCGGGTCGTTACCACATACAATCCGTAGCCGATGTTGAACATGGCGGAAGGATCAATGTAGTCCTCCCGAACCTTCACCGGCGCATAAGATTCCGCCAGCTCCTGGGCCAGAGCCAGAATCTGCTCCCTGCTCTTGTCGTTCAGCGCGGAGAGGACGGTGACTTCGTTGGCGCAGAAGGTCACATTCTTCGACTTGCTCAGGCTCTCCTTCATGATTCGGTTAGCCATGGGCGCCCAGGAGCCGTTTTCCATCAGGGCCACGGTGCGATTCTGGAAGCTGCGCTCGGTCAGCTTATCCAGGAAGGTCCGCATATACGGGAAGATATCCGCGTTATAGGTGGTGGTGGCCAGGACCAGCTTTTCATAGCGGAAGGCGTCCTCCACGGCCTTGGCCATGTCGCACCGGGCCAGATCGTGGACCTTGACCGGTGCGCCGCGCTTTTTCAGCTCCCCCTGCAGCAGCTCCACTGCGGCCTTGGTGTGGCCATAGACAGAGGTGTAGCAGATGACCACGCCCTCGGACTCCGGCGTATAGCTGGACCACAGGTCGTAGAGGTTGATGTAATAGCCCAGGTTCTCAGTCAGGATGGGACCGTGGAGGGGGCAGATGATGGCAATATCCAGCGTTGCGGCCACCTTTAAAATATTCTGGACCTGCTTGCCGTACTTGCCCACAATTCCGATGTAATAGCGGCGGGCCTCATCTGCCCAGTCCTCCTCCGCATCCAGTGCGCCGAACTTGCCGAAGCCGTCGGCGGAGAACAGCACCCTGTCTCCGGAATCATAGGTCATCATAACCTCAGGCCAGTGGACCATGGGCGCAAAGGCAAAGGTCAGCTTGTGCCGGCCCAGGTCCAGGACCTCGCCGTTCCGGACCTCCAGGGTCCTCTCCATGGTCAGGTTGGGGAAAAACTGGCCAATCATGGTAAACGTCTTGGCGTTGCCCACCACGGTGACGCCGGGGTACTTGCCGACAAACGCCTCAATGGAGGCGGCATGGTCCGGCTCCATATGCTGGATCACCAGATAATCGGGGCTTCTGCCCGCCAGAGCGCCCTCCAGATTTTTCAGCCACTCGGCGGTCTTCCTGGCGTCGATGGTGTCCATAACCGCCACCTTGTCATCGAGAATCACATAGGAATTGTAGGCCATCCCGTTGGGCACCGCATACTGGCCCTCAAACAGGTCAACCTCGTGGTCGTTGGCGCCCACGTAGAGAATGGTATCCGTCACTTTTTTCAGCATTGCAATGCTCCTTTTCTATCATTATGTGGAATACTATATCACAGATTGATGGACAGTTCAAGATTCTTGCCATACGATCCGCGCTTGACAGATTCCGGCCCTTCAAGGGCTTTGATCCGGTTTCAGCGCCAGCAGAATATCCCGCCGATTATCCTCGGGATGGGCCAGGACATGGCACAGCAGTGCCCGGAGCCGCTGCCCCACGGCAGGGCCGGACAGATCCGGAAAATCCGCGCCGGTCACAGCCAGGTCCCGCAGAGACAGACACTGGCCGGAGGCCAGAATGTCCTCCAGCAGCGCCGTCCGGTCTACCAGCGCCGCCGCAATCTGTGCCGTCTCCCGGCCCTGCACTGCGACAATCCGTTTCCAGCCCACAGCGTCCGCCGGGCAGCCGCACCGTGCGGCCTCCATGGCGGCGCAGGCCGTCCGCTTATCCAGCCGCAGCAGACGCAGATCCATCTCCGGATAGGTCCGGCAGAGGCCCGCCCAGCGGACCGCCCGGTCCTTGGGCAGCGCGGCCAGCCATTCCAGATCCCGGGCCTCCCACAGGTCAAAGGCCCGAAGCAGTCCCAGGGCAGCCATCTGCGCCGCCCGGTCCGGACAGTCCGACAGCAATGTCTTCTCCAGCTCGTCCCGCACTCGCTCGGCCGAGAGACACCGGCACAGGTCCGCATTCTGCCCGATGGCATTCCAGGTCTCCGGCTCGATGGAGAAGCTCAGCTGGGCAGAGAACCGCAGGGCGCGGAGCATCCGCAGGGCGTCCTCCCGAAACCGGCGGTCCGGATCGCCCACACAGCGCAGAATTCCCGCCGCCAGGTCCTCCTGCCCGCCGTACAGGTCTATCACCACGCCCCGGCGGTCCATGGCCATGGCGTTGACCGTAAAGTCCCGCCGGGCCAGGTCCTGGGCCAGAGAGCGGACAAACGTCACCCGATCCGGGTGGCGGCCATCTGCATAGCCGCCGTCCCGCCGGAAGGTCGTCACCTCGGCCCTGGCCCCGCCCTCCAGCACCGTGACGGTGCCGTGGCGCAGGCCTGTGGGGACGCAGTTGGCAAAGCAGGCCATGGTCTCCTCCGGCAGGGCGGAGGTGGCAATGTCCCAGTCATGGACCGGCCTGCCCAGCAGCCTGTCCCGGACACAGCCGCCCACATAATATGCCTCATATCCGGCAGACTCCAGCGCGGCCAAAATCTGCTCCGGCTGCTTCTCAGACATAAAGCGCTCCTTTCCAAAAAAACGCGATGGAACCGGCGTTTGCTCAAAACAGCGGCTTTTTGCAAAAAATCTCTTGTCTTATGCCGCCATCTGATATATAATTCAAATTTGGCCGCACTTATTATATAAAATTCTATCCCTGTCTCGCAACAGGTTTTTATGATTGTTTGGAGGAATCCGGTATGAATCATCCGTCCGGCAAAACCATTTCCGACTATTTAAAGCCCGGGATGCATGCCCACCTGGTCGGCATCGGCGGCGTCTCCATGCGTCCGCTGGGGCTGGTGCTGCGCACCCACGGCATGGTGATTACCGGCTCCGATATGAACGCGTCCGTCTCCACCGATGAGCTGATTGCCAACGGCATCACCGTATTCATCGGCCATCAGGCGGACAATATCCGCGGCGCGGACTGCATCATCCGCACCGCCGCCGCCCACAACGACAACCCGGAAATTGCCGCGGCCCGCGCCCAGGGCATTCCGGTATTTGAGCGCGCCCAGGCTTGGGGCGTGATCATGCAAAGCTACAAAAACGCCATCTGTATCTCCGGCACCCACGGGAAGACCACCACCACCTCCATGATTACGCAGATTTTTATGGAAGCCCAGGCCGACCCCACGGTCATGATCGGCGGCACCCTGCCCCTGATTCACGCCGGACATCGGGTGGGCAGCGGCGACACCATCATTCTGGAAAGCTGCGAATACTGCAACTCCTTTCTGAACTTTTTCCCGACGGTGGCACTGATTTTGAACATTGAGGCGGATCACCTGGACTTTTTCAAGGATCTGGCGGACATTCAGGCCTCCTTCCGGCGGTTTGCCCAACTGGTGCCGGAAGGCGGGCAGATCATCGCTAACGGCGACGACCCGAACACCCGCGACGCCCTGACGGGCCTCCGCTATCTGACCTTCGGCCTGACCGCGGGTAACGATGTCCACGGCGAGAACTACTCCGCCGACTGGCGCACCTTCGACGTAGTCTGCGGAGGGAAGCCCTACGCCCACATCCGCCTGTCCGTGGTGGGCCGCCACAACACGCTCAACGCCCTGGCCGCCTGCGCCGCCGCCTGGAACGCGGGGCTGCCCGGCGAAGTGGCCGAGTGCGCCCTGGCCCGGTTCACCGGCGCGGGACGGCGCATGGAATTCAAGGGCCGCTACAACGGCGCGGACGTCTATGATGACTACGCCCACCATCCCGGCGAACTTCATGCTCTGCTCTCCACCGCCCGGACGCTGGGCTACCGGCGAATTATCTGCGCCTTCCAGCCCCACACCTACAGCCGCACCAAGGCTCTGTTTCAAGACTTCGTCCGGGAGCTGCGCACGGCGGATATGCCGGTGCTGACCGATATCTATGCCGCCCGGGAGCGGAATCTCGTCGGCATTTCCTCCAAAATGATCGCCGACGAAATTGAAGGCGCAGTTTATTGTCCGACGCTCCAGGATGTGACCGCCTATCTGCGGGAAGCCGCCCGCCCCGGTGATCTGATCCTGACCGTCGGCGCCGGAGACATCTACAAAGCCGGCGACGCGCTGCTGGAGGCAGATTTGAAAGAAGATTGAAATTCTTGTACGCACCTCTCGTCCCCCCTCTCTAGGGGGTGGCCGACGAAGGAGGCCGTGAGGCAGCCGTTGGCAGCTTGCTGCCTTACGGATGCCCATGCACAGCAGGGGGTTGTATCGATAACAGATTTTACCGATCAAACGTGCCGTTCTGTCATCCAACAACCCCCAGTCAGCTTCGCTGACAGCCCCTCACAGGGGGCACGAGGGCTTTGCGCTGGAATCTAAACTATTCTACAAAGGATGAGTGCAATGAAACGGTCCCACGAGATTGACATGACCCAAGGCCCCATTTTCTCCAAAATCGTTTTGTTCTCCCTGCCGCTGATGCTGACCGGCATTTTGCAGCTGCTGTTCAACGCCGCGGACGTCATTGTCGTGGGTAAATTCGCGGGCAGCGCCTCTCTGGCTGCCGTCGGCTCCACCTCGTCGCTGATTAATCTGCTGGTCAATCTGTTCGTCGGCGTCTCCACCGGCGCCAGTGTACTGGTAGCCCGGTACTACGGCGGACAGCAGTCCCAGGATCTGGCCTGCTGCGTACACTGCTCCATCGGCCTGAGCGCAATTTTCGGCGTATTCGTAGGGTTTTTGGGCTTCTTCCTTTCCACGCCCATGCTGAAGCTGATGAACGCCGACCCGGCGGTGCTGCCCCTGTCCGCGCTCTACCTTCGAATCTACTTCCTGGGCGTCCCCGCCACGGTGATCTATAACTTCGGCGCGGCCATCCTGCGGTCTATCGGCGACACAGACCGGCCTCTGGCCTTTCTGTTCCTCTCCGGCGTCATCAATGTAGTCCTGAATCTGCTCCTGGTCATCGTCTTCCGGCTGGATGTGGCCGGTGTGGCCATCGCCACGGTGGTCTCCCAGTATGTGGCCGCCGCTCTGGTCATTCTCTGCCTGATGCGCGCCGAGGGGCCTTACCGGCTGCGTCTGAAGAGCATCCGCATCCAAGGCGGTATGCTCCTGCAAATCCTGCGGATTGGTATCCCCGCCGGTCTGCAAAGCACCATCTTCTCCGCCTCCAACGTTCTGATTCAAAGCTCCATCAATTCCTTCGGCTATATCACCATGGCCGCCAACTCCGCCGCCGGCAATCTGGACGGCTTCATCTACATCGCCATGAACTCCGTCTACCACGCCGCCCTGTCCTTTACCAGCCAGAACATGGGCGCGAACCGGCCGGACCGGCTGGGCAAGGTTCTGCGGGACTGCGCCGTTTTGGTCATCCTGATCGGCGCAGCAGTCACCGCCGTCATCTACCTGCTCGGTCCGCAATTGCTGTCGCTGTACATCTCCAGCAGCGACCCGGACCGGGACGCGGTCATCGCCGTGGGCATGGTGCGGCTGACTTATGTGGGGCTGCCTTATTTCCTCTGCGGGCTGATGGAGGTGGGGTCCGGCGCGCTCCGGGGCCTGGGAAAATCCTGGTTGCCCCTGCTGATCTCCACCCTGGGCGCTTGCGGGGTCCGCATACTCTGGATCGTCACTGTTTTTGCGGCCCACCGCACCCTAGAGATTCTCTATCTCTCCTATCTCATCAGCTGGGTTGTCACCACCGTGGCCTATTTCATCGCCCTGCTGATCGCCCACCGCAGACTGCACAAGGCGGGACCGCCGCCCGCAGAGACGGCAAATTGAACTTCCGGCAGATTTCCCGTGCCCCCTTGGTGCGCAGGGCTGCCTTCATCCCCGGCTGCGGAAGGCCAGGTAGCTCTCCAGAATCAGCGCGGCCGCCACGGCGTCTACGGTGTTTTTTCGCTTCTTGCCATAGACATTGTTCTGGGATAATATCCGGTGGGCGTCCACCGTGGTACGGCGCTCGTCCCACAAAACCGGCTTCTTGCCCGTGACCTGCTCCAGAAGGGCCGCGAAGTCCCGATAGAGGGCCGCACGGGGTCCCTCGGTGCCGTCCATGTTCTTAGGGTAGCCCATCACCAGCTCGTCCACCGGGTGCTGCTGTATCAGGGTCTGAATCGCCGCCGCCGTCTTCTCCGGCGTGTAGGCGCGGATGACCGTGGTAAACCCGGCCATCATGCCCAGAGGATCGGAAATGGCGATTCCCGTCCGGGCATCACCGTAATCAATGGCCATAATCCGCATAAGCATTCTCCTGCTCCTTTTTTCTTGATTGTACCACATCGTGTGAAAAAAACGAAATGTTTTTCAAAAATCGTAAAAATAACAGTTGACCTGGGAAAAGCCCTGTGATAGAATAGCCTTACCTGTGAAAAAGGGCTTTCTTTTTTTGCGCCCTTTTGGCCGTGGAGGAATGCCGGGTAGTTTCGGTATTCGCTAAATTTATTCATAGCCGCGGCGGATGCAGGGAGGCAATTTTTTAAGGAGGTGCCGAATATGCGCGTGAAAGTCACATTGAGATGCTCTGAATGTAAGCAAAGAAACTACAACACCATGAAAAATAAGAAGAATGACCCTGACCGTCTTGAAATGAAAAAGTATTGCAGATTCTGCAAAAAGCATACCGTCCACAACGAGACGAAGTAAGGCATTGGCACTGATCCAATGCGGAAAGGGTGAACAACATGGCAGAAGCCAACAAAAAAGAAAACTTCTTTGTTCGCACCGGAAAACGCCTCAGCCGCTGGTTCCGTGAAATGCGCAGCGAGCTGAAAAAGGTCATATGGCCGAACAAAAGCCAGATGGTCAACAACACGCTGGTTGTCCTTGCCTGCGTCCTGATTGTCGGCGTTTTTATCTGGGTTTTTGACGCCGTGGCCGGTCTGGTCGTCAACGGCATCATTACGCTGGTCAAAGGCTAGGCGCTACCATGGCAGAGGAAGCAAAATGGTATGTGGTCCACACATATTCCGGCTATGAAAACACCGTCAAAGCCACCATTGAGAAGACCATTGAGACGCGCCATCTGGGCGATTTGATCTATACCGTCTCCATCCCCATGGAAACCGTTACCGAGGTGACGGAGAACGGTCCCAAAACCTATGAGCGCAAAATCTTCCCCGGCTATGTGCTGGTCAAGATGATTATGACGGACGAATCCTGGTATATTATCAAAAACGTCCGCGGCGTCACCGGCTTTGTCGGCTCCGGCGCCAAGCCCACCGCCCTGACGGCGGAGGAAGTCCAGCAGCTGGGCATGGAAAAGCACGAGACCGTGGTCAGCTACAACGTGGGCGACAACGTGCAAATCACAGACGGTCCGCTGACGTCCTTCATCGGCGTGGTGGAGGAACTGGATATCGAACAAAACAGGGTCCGTATCTCCGTCTCCATGTTCGGGCGGGAAACCCCCGTGGAGCTGGAGCTGGATCAGGTGGAACCCGTCAATCCGTAAACGAATCGGCCGCGTCACGCGGCAGAACGTGGGAGGGGCATTTCGTCCCGCCAAGATACGCGACGCGTATCACCACATTTTTTCAGGAGGTGCTTATCATGGCACAGAAAGTAACAGGATATATCAAACTGCAGATTCCGGCAGCGAAGGCAACCGCTTCGCCCCCTGTCGGCCCCGCCCTCGGTCAGCACGGCGTGAACATCGCGCAGTTTATCAAGGAATTCAACGAACGCACCAAGGATCAGGCTGGCTTCAAGATCCCCGTGGTCATCACTGTCTATGCCGACCGCAGCTTCACCTTCGTCACAAAGACGCCCCCCACGCCCACTCTGATTATGAAGACCCTGGGCATTGAGAGCGGCTCCGGCGTCCCCAACAAGACCAAGGTTGCCACCATCAGCCAGGCACAGCTTCGCGAAATCGCGGAGAAAAAAATGCCCGATCTGACCGCCTCCACCATCGAGGCCGCCATGAGCCAGGTCGCCGGCACCTGCCGCAGCATGGGCATCGTTGTTTCAGACAGCTAAGCGAAATTTCATGGACCGAGGTATTCCGGCATAGGGCCGGACCTCATAAATCGTGGGAGGATTATTCCGAAGCACCACTAAGGAGGATATTACATTGTTCAGAGGTAAAAAATATCAAGACAGCTCCAAGCTGATTGACCGCAGCGT
>CAYTXW010000020.1:0-17696 GCA_964441575.1 uncultured Oscillospiraceae bacterium | reverse complement strand
GTCAATACGCCGCACAATTCCGGTTGCTTTCACATTCCATCTCTCCTTGCTTGTTTCTTGCCCTGCTATTGTTTGTCAAAAAAGTGGATTTATACCCGAGAAAGAGAGAGGATCTTGCGCGTGAGGCGGTTTGCTGCAAAGTGAAATGTCTGCTGCTTTTGAAGAACCGCTGGACCGGATGAAATACCCCGCGCCGGAGGGCGCGGGGGTGGGATGGCGTGTTATACGTGCCAGATTTCCTCGGCATACTGGCGGATGGTGCGGTCGGATGAGAATTTTCCGGCGGAGGCGACGTTGATGAGGCACTTGCGGCCAAAGGCGATGCGGTCGCGGTAGTCGCGGTTGGCCCGGAGCTTGGCGGCTTGGTAGGAGGCGAAGTCCTTTAAAACGAAATACTGGTCGGGCCTGTGCCAGCTGGCACCTTCCAAAAGGGAGGCATACAGCTCCTTTAGTTCCGCGTCGGTCTCTACGGTGCCGTCGATCAGGGTGTCTACAGCCCGTCGGAGGCGGGCGTCGGCTTCATACAGGGCTTTGGAATCGTAGGTATCCCGGATGGCGTTCAGCTCCTCCACGGTGGCGCCGAAGATATAGTTGTTCTCCGCGCCGGCCTGCTCCACGATCTCCACGTTGGCCCCGTCCAGGGTGCCCAGGGTGACGGCGCCGTTGAGCATGAGCTTCATATTGCCCGTGCCGGAGGCCTCCGTCCCGGCGGGGGAGATCTGCTCGGACACGTCGGCGGCGGGGATAATATGCTCGGCATAGGAGCAGTTGTAGTTCTGGACAAAGACCACCTTCAATTTGTCTGCCACCGCCGGATCGCTGTTGATCAGCTTCGCCACGCGGTTGAGGTACCGGATGATGGCCTTGGCCCGCTGATAGCCGGGGGCGGCTTTTGCGCCGAAAAGGAAGACCGTGGGCGTAAAATCTGTCAGGCTGCCGTCCTTGAGGGACAGGTAAATGTCCATGATGGACAGGCCGTTCATCAGCTGCCGCTTGTATTCATGGAGTCGCTTGACCTGCACGTCAAACAGAAAGCCGGGGTCCAGCGTCACGCCCTCGTGGGCAGCGATCACCCGGCAGAGCTGCTCCTTTTTGCGCTGCTTGACCTGATTGAACTCGGCTGCCAGCTGGTCGTCGATGACGGGCTTCAGGACCTGGAGCCAGTCCAGACGGGTCAGGAAGCCGGGGCTGACATATTCTTCCAGAAGCTCGGTCAGCTCGGGGTTGCACAGGCCCAGCCAGCGCCGGGGCGTAATGCCGTTGGTCTTGTTCTGGAACCGCTGGGGATAGACCGCGTACCAGTCCTTGAACAGATCGTGCTTGAGAATCTCCGTATGAATTTTCGCCACACCGTTGACGGCGGTGGACACATAGACCGACAGGTTTGCCATATGGACCTGGCGGTCCCGGATGATAAACAGTCCCGGATGCTCGGCCTTACAGCGGGCGTCGATTTTCTCGAGAATTTCCACGATTTCCGGCGTTACGCTGGCCAGCAGATCCAGGTCCCATTTCTCCAGGGCCTCGCTCATGACGGTATGGTTGGTGTAGGAGAAGGTGTTCCGGGCGGTTTGAAACGCGGCTTCAAAGTCCATGCCCTCGGCCATGAGCAGACGAATCAGCTCGGGAATGGAAATGGCGGGGTGGGTGTCATTGAGCTGCACCGCCACGAACCGGGGCAGGGCGGACAGATTCTCCTTGTGGGTGGTGTGATAGACCCGCAGAATATCCTGCAAGGAAGCGCTGGACAGGACGTACTGCTGCTTGATGCGAAGCCGCTTGCCCTCCCGGGTGGAGTCGTTGGGATAGAGAACCCGGGTGATATCCTCGGCCTTGTTCTTTTCCGCCAGGGCCTTTGGATAATCCTGGGCGTTGAAGGCGTCGAAGTCCAGCTGCTGCTCCGGCTCGCACTGCCATAGGCGCAGAGTGCCGATGTTATCGTTGCCGAAGCCCACGACCGGCATATCATAGGGAACCGCGATGACGGTCTGATCTGCAAAACGGACCTTTACCGCGTGCTTTTCCCGGCGGTAGCTCCAGGGGTCGCCGTAACGGGTCCAGTCATCGGCGGACTCCTTCTGGGAGCCGTCCTCGTCGAAGCTCTGTTTGAACAGGCCGAAGCGGTACCGCAGACCGTAGCCGGACAGGGGAATGCCGCAGGTGACGGCGGAATCCAGAAAGCATGCGGCCAGACGGCCCAGGCCGCCGTTGCCCAGGGCCGCGTCCTCGATTTCCTCCAGCTCGGCCAGGTCCACGCCCTTGGCGGTAAAAGCGGCCTTGAGCTGGTCCAGAATCCCCAGATTGAACAGGTTGGAATAGACCATCCGCCCAATGAGATATTCGGCGGAGAAATAATAGGCCTTCCGATGGCCCTCCCGGGCCTTTTTGCTGGCGGTCCAGGTGTCATTGATCGCCATCATGACCGCCTGGCCCAGACAGTCGTGGAGCCGCTGGGGTGTGGTGGAGGCCAGTGTTTCATCGTGGCGGAGCTTCAAAAGTGCTTCCGTGTTGGAAAGAATGGTATTGACGTTATAGCTCATAGATGATTACTCCTAAAGGAAGAAAATACGGCTGAGTCAATGGATAATGCGCGTTCTGCAGGGGCGGGTATTGCCGACGGCGGGCCGTTTCCCCCGATTCGCGTTGCTAATCCCGGTTGGCCTCACCGGTCATGGCTGCGATCTCTTGGGCCAGGGCTTCCGTGGCCGCACCGGGGAGCATCCGCCAGCGCCAGTTTTGGGGCTTCAGAATTCCCGGCTCATTCATGCGGGCGCTGCCGCCCAGGTTCAGATAATCCTGCATCTGGGCCATGAACAGATTGGCCTTGGACGCCATGCCCAGACGGATGATGCTTCCGCAAAAGTCTTCCCCATCTGAGATGCCCATATACTTCCGGGCATAATCCCGGTCCAAATCGTTGGCGCTGCTTTCCTCATACCATTGCCGCAGGGTCATATTGTCGTGGGTGCCGGTGTAGCAGACGCAGTTTTCGTGATAATTATGCGGCAGATAGTTGCTGGGTTCCCGGGAGTCAAAGGCGAACTCCAGCACCTTCATGCCGGGGAAGCCGGATTCCTCCACCAGCTGGTGGACCTCCGGCGTCAGGAAGCCCAGATCCTCGGCGATGAAATCCGCGTCTGGATAGGCGTTCTTGATCGCACGAATGAGAGATATGCCCGGGCCTTTGACCCAGTGACCGTGGCGGGCGGTTTTGTGGCGGGCGGGAATGCTCCAATAGCTCTCGATGCCCCGGAAGTGGTCAATGCGCACCACATCGAAGAACCGGGTGGCCGCGCCGACGCGTTCCAGCCACCAGTCAAAGCCGTCAGCCTCCATTTTATCCCAGTCATAGATGGGATTGCCCCAGTACTGCCCGTCGCGGGTAAAGGCGTCGGGCGGACAGCCCGCTACCACGCGGGGGCGGCGGTAACGGTTCAGCTGGAAGTTCTGAGGATTGCTCCACACGTCGGCGGAATCCATAGGGACATAAATGGGAATGTCGCCGATGATGGAGACGCCGCTGTCCTTGGCATAGCGCCGCAAAACGGTCCACTGCCGGAAAAAGACAAATTGCAGCCACTGCTGGAAGCGGATTTCCTCTGACAGCTGCCTGCGGTAGCGCTTCATGGCTGACGGGCGGCGCAGACGGATGTCCGCGTCCCAATCCTGCCAGGGGCCGCCGCCAAAGTGGGCCTTCAGCGCCATAAACAGGGCATAGTCGTCCAGCCAGCGGGTCTCTGTCTGGCAGAATTTATCAAAGGCCGGATCGGGCCGCTGCCGGAATCGGTCAAAAGCCGTCCGCAGCATGGGCAGACGCTTTTGATACATCAGGCCGTAATCGGTTTGGGCAGGATCGCCGCCCCAATCCGTAGCCAGATCCTCCGCAGTCAGAAGACCGTCCCGGACAAGGGCGTCAGGGTCGATGAGATAGGGGTTGCCCGCGAAGGCGGAGGCGGATTGATAAGGAGAATCGCCATAGCCGGTGGGCGAGATGGGGAGAAGCTGCCAGTAGCGCTGCTTGGCGCGGACCAGAAAATCAATAAAATCCCGGGCCGCCTGCCCCATGTTTCCGATGCCGTAGGGGGACGGCAGAGAGGATAAATGCAGCAAAATGCCGCTGCTTCGCTTCATAGTGAATACCTCCGTAAAGGCTGATACAATAGTATCAGGGATTTCGACAATTTTCAAGCATCTGCGCAGTAATTCGGGAAAAATGCGCCCGGAAAGGAAAAGGAACGCGGGTGGACCCGCGCTTAAGGCTCCAGTTCTCCCATGACGCCGTCCCGGTACAGGCCCAGAATTCTGACCCGGCGCAGCCGGTTGTGCAGGTCCTCGCCCTTGGCGTAGACCTTGACATAGTTGGGAGCGTGGCCGGTGTAGCAGTTGTGCTCCACCTGCTCAAAAAGAACGGCATAGGCTCCGCCGATCATGGACTCGAGGTAGGCGGTTTCCAGCTCTGCCGCCACCTGTGCGGCGCGGGCGGCGCGGTCCTCCTTGACGGCATTGGGGTGCTGGCCCGGCATGGAGGCCGCGGGGGTACCCGTCCGGCGGGAATAGGGGAAGATATGGACCATGGCGAACTGGCATGTCCGCAGGAAATCGAGGCTCTCCCGGAATTCCTGCTCCGTCTCGCCGGGGAAGGCTACAATCAGATCTGTGGTGACGGCGCAGCCGGGGAAGTACCGGTTCAGCAGCCGCACGCTTTCTAAATAACGGGCCGTATTGTACTTCCGGCGCATCCGCTGTAAGACCGTGTCGCTGCCGCTTTGGAGGCTCAGATGGAACTGGGGACACAGGTTGGAGAAGCCGGACAGCGCTTCACAGAAGTCCTGGTCAACGGTTCTCGGCTCCAGAGAGCCGAGGCGAATCCGGCACTGGGGGACCGCCCTGCACAGGGCCGCCACCAGATCCTGCAGACGGCTTCCGTCCTTGAAGTCCATGCCCCAGGAGGAGATCTCGATGCCTGTCACAACCAGTTCCCGATAGCCCGCCTCGGCGCACTGAACCGCCTGCTCCACCGCCTTGTCCGGCGGCAGGGAGCGGATGGGACCGCGGGCGTAGGGGATGATGCAGTAGGAGCAGAAGCTGCAGCAGCCGTCCTGGACCTTCATCAGCGCCCGGGTCCGGGAAGCCATGCCGCCGGCGGGCAGAATCTCAAATTCCCGGCGGCACAGAGCGTCATCCACCCGGACATACCGGGTCCGTGTCTCCACCGCCTGGATCAGCCGCGTGATAAATTCCTCCCGGCCGCTGGTACCGATGACCACATCCGCGTCCAGGGCCTGAACCGCCTCCGGATTTATCTGCGCATAGCAGCCGCAGACGCCCACCACGGCGTTGGGATTGAGCTTCCGCACTCGGCGGATGCTGTTGCGGGACTTTTTGTCCGACATGGCCGTGACGGTACAGGTGTTGATAATATAGCAGTCGCAAGGCTCGTCCCACCGGCCCTGCACATGGCCCCGGGCGGCAAGAAGCTGCTCCATGGCCTGGGTCTCGTACTGGTTGACCTTGCAGCCCAGAGTATAAATGGAAAATTTCATAAAATCGATCCCCATATTGCGTCAAAAATCACGAGTGAATTCGATAATATTATAGCAAATTGTTCGCCGGTTGTACAGGAGAAAACTCGGACAAACAAACATAAATCATGCCTCCGGGGCATACGCTTGTACCAGAATGAATTGGAAGGGTGATTTTACAATGTGGAGACGGATTCCGGGCGTGCTGACGGCCGCTTCGCTGCTGTTTTGTCTGCTGCCGGTGACCGCGCAGGCGGTGGAGCTGGAGATTGCTGCGCCGTCGGCGGTGCTGATCGAGGCGTCCACAGGCGAGGTCCTGTATGAAAAAAACGCCCATGAGCGGCTGGCCCCCGCCAGCGTCACCAAGGTCATGACGCTGCTGCTGGTCATGGAGGCCCTGGACAGCGGCCAGATCAGCTGGGATGACATGGTGACGGCGTCGGAGGCGGCGGCGGGCAAGGGTGGCAGTCAGGTATATTTGGAGGTGGGAGAGCAGATGACCATGGATGAAATGCTCAAATCCGTGGCGGTATCCTCGGCCAACGACTGCGCGACGGCGCTGGCCGAGCATGTGGCCGGGTCGGAGGCGGCCTTTGTGGAGCGGATGAACCGGCGGGCGGAGGAGCTTGGCATGGAGGACACCCACTTCGTCAACTGCACCGGTCTGGATGACGAACCGGATGCAGCGGAGCATCTGACCTCGGCCTACGATATTGCGGTCATGTCCCGGGAGCTTCTGAATCATGCGGAAATCCGGAAATACACCACCATCTGGATGGACACGGTGCGGAACGGGGAATTCGGCCTGGCCAACACCAACAAGCTGGTGCGGTTTTATGAGGGAACCACGGGGCTGAAGACCGGCTATACCTCGTCGGCGGGCCACTGCCTGTCGGCTTCGGCGGAGCGGGACGGCGTGGAGTTCATCGCAGTGGTTCTCCACTGCGCCAGCTCAGGGGACCGGTTTCAGTCTGCCAGGCAGCTGCTGGATTACGGCTTTGCCAACTATGCGCTGGCCCGGCCGGATGCCGGCATGGAAATCCCCGCGGTGCCGGTGGTGCTGGGAGCGCAGGCTTATATCACGCCGGTTTTGGCGGACACCGCGCCCATCCTCATTGAAAAAAGCCGGCAAAATTCCATCACAACCCAGGTGGAGGTGGCGGAAAGCGTCAAAGCGCCGGTGGAAGCGGGGCAGCGCCTCGGCACCCTGACGCTGCAGGCCGACGGCGCGCCCTTGGCCGCCATCCCGCTGATCGCCCCGGAGACGGTGCCCAGGCGGACCTGGTGGGAGATTGTCAGGGAGCTGCTGGGGGCGGTCTGCTTTGCGGAGATCGAGAATGGGTCATAGAGCGAATCGAGGGCAGCCGCTCCGCTGCCCTCTTTTTCCTTCGCCGCCCCGGACAGGCAGAGGAATGGGACCGCAGCCCACGGGATGTTTCCCGCGCACAAGCCTGCCATGAGATCTGTCCGGGATGCGGCCTTTTTGTCGAATTTTGCCAGAATAAGGGGAATCCGTCTGTTTTTGCCCGAATCCCGGCATCTTTACAAAAATTTAAAAAAATTATGGTATATTGAAGCAACCAGAGAATGTGTTTTTTCGTCTATATAAAGTAGAAGGAAAGGGGTGAGACAGCTTGGAGGACAGCGCCATTGTGGATCTATACTGGGCGCGGGAGGAACGGGCCCTGGAGGAGACGCATCGGAAATATGGCAGCTATTGCTGGACCATTGCCCATAACATTCTAAAAAACAAGGAAGACACGGAGGAGTGTGTCAATGATACTTATATGAAGGCCTGGAACGCCATGCCACCCCAGCGACCCTGTGTGCTGTCGGCCTTTCTGGGAAAAATCACTCGCAATCTTTCTCTGGACCGCGTGAAAGCGGGACAGACCCGGAAGCGGGGCGGGGGCCAGCTGCCCATGGCGCTGGAGGAGCTGAAGAGCTGCATCCCGGCGGATACGGGTCTGGAGCAGACCCTGGAGAAGCTGGAGCTGAGCCGCGCCGTGGACCGCTTCCTGCGGACGCTGCCGCCGAAGGAGCGCTGCATTTTTCTGCGGCGGTATTGGTATGTAGACAGCCTGCTGGATATTGCCCTCCGCTATCATATGAGCGAGGGCGGTGTCAAATCGTCCCTGCATCGGACCCGCCGGAAGCTGCGGGAGTATTTGGAACAGGAGGGCGTGGCCATATGAAGGATCGGGATCAGGAATATCTGTTCTGCGCACTGGGCGAGGTGGGCAGCGATCTGGTGAACAGGGCGGAGAAGCAGACCGCCTTTTCCGACCGGTGGCGCAGATGGGGGACCATCGCGGCGGGTCTGGTACTGGTCGTCTGCCTGACCACGCTGGCGCTGCCTTATTTCCCTGTGGGCTGCGGCGCGGCATCCGAGTCCGCCGCAAACGGCGCTGCCCGGTCTGCGGACCAAAATGAGAAGACGGCGGTGGCTGCGGATGAGGCTGGGATGCCGGAGACAACAGCGGATAGCGCGGAAGAGGACGCGGAAAAGCCAGCGGCCTATGCGGCGTCGCCTGTCTGCTTCGAGGTGGACGGGGCCGCATATGAATTGCGGTCCGATGAGCCTGTTCCGCCGGAGACGCCGCCGGAGGATCTGGGCAGCGTGCAGGGCGTTGTGACCGCCTCCGACTGGGAGGAGCTGCTCGGCTGCACCGTGTACACGGCGGCGGACGGCGCGGTCTATGTCGAGACGGCAGAGGGCTACTATGCCGCGTCGCCGGGACCGGAGGACGCGGATTAAACGCAAAGCGTTTTATTGTGAGATTGGATACCAAATAAGAAAGGAGCGCGGACATGGAGGACAGCATAATCATTCAGCTCTACTGGGCGCGGGAGGAACGGGCCCTGGCGGAGACCGAAAGCAAGTACGGCGGCTACTGCCGCGCCATTGCCTGCAATATCCTGAACAACCGCGAGGACGCGGAGGAGTGCGTCAACGACACCTATCTCCGGGCCTGGAACGCCATGCCGCCCCAGCGGCCCAGCATTCTGGGCGCGTTCCTGGGAAAAATTACCCGAAATCTGTCTCTGGACCGGATTAAAATCATCCGGGCGGAGAAGCGCGGCGGCGGCCAGATAGATCTGGCTCTGGACGAGCTTGGAGACTGCATCCCGGACGGGGACGGGGAGAGCCTGGAACAGCGCATCGAGGCGGAGGAGCTGGCCCGATGCCTGGACCGCTTTCTCCGCGATCTGCCCGAGCGGGAGTGCTGCGTCTTCCTGCGGCGGTACTGGTATGTGGACAGCGTGCAGGAGATTGCGCACCGCTATCATATGGCCGAGGGCAGCGTCAAATCCACCTTGTTCCGGGTTCGGAAGAAGCTGCGGGTCCATTTGGAAAAGGAGGGGGTGGCAGTATGAAAGAGGAAAAACTGTTCCGCGCCATCGGCGATGTGGGCGGAGATTTAATCGATATGGCCGAGAAGGCGACGTTTGCCCCCAGCCGGTGGCGCAGATGGGGTTCCGTTGCGGCGTGTCTGGCGGTGCTGGCGGGCCTGGCAGCGCTGGCGCTGCCCTATGTCACCGGGAGCGGCGACGAGGACAGCACGGAGGTGGTGCTGGAAGCGAAGCTGGGGGCCGCACGGGAGGAATTTGCCGCGGATACTACGGAGGCACCGGCGGAGGCAGAATCGGCAGAGGAAGAATCGGCAGAGGCAGAATCGGACGGTGCCGTGAAGGCCGGTTTGACAGACAAGGACGGTTTGATAGACAAGGACGGGATCGATGCGTCTTCGTCCAGGGAGCAGCTGATATTTGACGGCGTGATCTACTATGTGGAGGCCCTCTATTCCGACGAGGAAGCCATGACGCAGCTCGGCGCGTATCTGGGAACCGTGGAGGACGCGGACGAGGAAGCGTACATCGGCGACCGGATTTACATGAAATCCGGCAGCGATGAGCAGGACGGCCTGCCGCTGGAGATTTTTGTCATGACAGAGGAGGGCTTTCTCTACTGCCTGACCTACTATGCCGATGCCGGGGCCTACTGCACCTGGGAGGACGCTGCGGCGGAGGAAGACGCGGAGCTGCTGAAACGGTTCGTGAGAGCCGTGGAGCAGGGAATTCCCGATTCGCCGGATCTGGAGACGCCGAATCTGTGGAATTTCGAAGACCCGTCCGAGCTGTCGGCGGACCAGCTGGCGGCCTGGTTCCGGCTGATGCTGAACCAGCAGGCTGACACCGGCTACCGGAGCGTGGACCTGTACTCCTATTTCTGGCTCCAGCCCATGGTGACGCTGCCGGAGGACGCGGAGGACGAACTGGAGGGCGGCTGCTATGTCATTCCGATGTGTGACGTGACCGGTGTTCTGGACCGGTATCTGGACGGATATACCCTGGATCCGTCGGAGCTGACCGGCAGCTATGACGCGGCGCAGAATGCGCTGATTCTGGATGTCATCGATGTTTCTGCTGCTAAGGAACCGGCTGTTGCCCTCATGCTTAGGGCGTGGGTCTTTGAGGAGGCGTCGCATACCATGCGTCTGACGGTGGAGCGGTATACGGACGAAACCTGCGAAGTTCTCTCCGCCGTCCGGATCTATACCATCCGGTTTGAGAACGACTGCTGCTATTACGACAGCATTGTGACGCAGGAGAGCATCACCGAGCTTCCGTAATCACGCCTCATGCCGGCTGCGAGGCGGCGGGGCTGCGCCGGTCTGCGGCTTTCCCGGTCAGACGGAATCGTTGCAAGCTTAAAAAAATTCAAGAGGATTCTTGCAGTTTCTTACAAGAATCCTCTATCTTTTTGCGCAAAAATCCGTTATAATGTCAGTATCCTAGACCATTCCGGAGGTGAACCTCTTGGCAAAGCTTTATTTTAAATACGGCGCAATGGGCAGCTCCAAGACGGCGACGGCCCTGATTACCAAGTATAATTATGAGGAGCGGGGAATGCGGGTCTGGCTTTTGAAGCCCGCCGCCGACAGCCGGGACGGCGTCATGCGGCTGAAATCCCGGGTGGGCCTGGAGGCGGAGGCCGAGGTTCTGCCCACAGGGCAGGACGTCTGCGCCCTCTATGCTGTCCATGACCCGGTGGATGTGATTATTGTGGATGAGTGCCAGTTTCTGACCGGAACGCAGATCGATCAGCTGCGCCAGCTGGTGGATCAGGAAAATCTGCCGGTGCTGTGCTTTGGCCTGCGGACCGATTTCCAGACCAAGCTGTTTCCCGGCAGCCGCCGTCTGTTCGAGGTGGCCGACTCCATCACCGAAATCAAAACCATCTGTCAGTGCGGCTCCAAGGCTACCGTCAACGCCCGGATTGACGCCGAAGGCTATATCATCACCGAGGGCGACCAGGTGGTTCTGGGCGGCAATGACCGGTATTTGGCCATGTGCCATAAGTGCTGGAAGGACAGCATTGCGAAGCACAGAAAAGTAAAATCATAAATCATCTGAAAGGAAGGATGGAATATGGCAAATTATCCAACCCCCCATATCAATGCCGCGCCGGGTGACTTCGGGCAGACGGTTCTGATGCCCGGCGACCCCCTGCGGTCCAAGTTTATCGCGGAGCATTTTCTGGAGGACGCCAAGCTGGTGAATAACGTCCGGGGCGTCCAGGGCTATACCGGTACCTATAAGGGAACCCGGGTTTCCGTCATGGCCTCCGGCATGGGCATGCCGTCCATCGGCATCTACTCCTATGAACTGTACAGCTTCTTTGAGGTGCGGAATATCATGCGCATCGGCTCCGCCGGATCTATCCATCCCGATATCCGGGTGCGGGACATCGTCATCGGCCAGGGCGCCTGTACGGACTCCCGCTGGGCTGAGCAGTATCACCTGGCCGGAACCTTTGCCCCCATTGCGTCCTATGAAATGCTGGAAACCTGCGTGGCTGTTGCCAAGGATATGGGCGCCCGGTACCATGTGGGCAATCTGCTGTCCTCCGACCGGTTCTATGGCGATGAGGGCTGCGTTCCCGAGGGGATCAGGGCCAGCGATGGCTGGCGCAAGATGGGCGTCATGGCCATTGAGATGGAAGCGGCGGCGCTCTATATGAACGCGGCCCGCCTGGGCAAAAACGCCCTGGCCATCTGCACCATTTCCGACCATGTCCTGACCGGCGAGGTCACCACGGCGGAGGAACGGCAGAATTCCTTCACCGAAATGATGGAGCTGGCCCTGGAAACGGCGAGAAGACTGGAAAAAGAATAGAGCTTGGGAGGATACGATGAAGCGAATTTTTCTGATTGTACTCGATTCCCTTGGAGCGGGAGCGGAGCCGGACGCGGCGGAGTTTGGCGACCAGCCCACATGCTGCACCCTGCGCTCGGTCTCCAAGGGCAAGGGCTTTTGCGCGGACAACCTGCGCAGGGCCGGAATCGGCAACATTGACGGCCTGGATTTTCTGGGGACCACCGATACCCCCACCGCCGCCGTGGCCCGTCTGCGGGAGCGGTCCCGGGGCAAGGATACCACCATTGGACACTGGGAGCTGGCCGGCGTGATCTCCAGGCAGCCCATGCCCACCTATCCCAACGGCTTCCCGCAGGAGGTTCTGGACGCGTTCACCGCCGCCACGGGCCGGGGCGTTCTTTGCAATCGGCCCTACTCCGGCACCGAGGTCATCAAGGACTACGGGGAGGAGCATCTGAAAACCGGAAAGCTCATAGTCTATACCTCCGCCGACTCTGTGTTTCAGATCGCGGCCCACGAATCCCTGGTGCCGCCGGAGCAGCTGTATGAATACTGCCGCGCCGCCCGCCGCATTTTGCAGGGGGAGCATGGCGTGGGCCGGGTCATCGCCCGCCCCTTTGAAGGGGAATGGCCCTTCAGGCGGACCACCAACCGCCATGATTTCTCCCTGATTCCGCCCCGGACCATGCTCAACGCCATTTCCGAGGCCGGGCAGGAGGTCATTGGCGTGGGCAAGATCGGCGATATCTTCGCCCAGTCCGGCGTCACGGAATCCAACCCCACCCGCGGCAACACCGACGGTCTGAACAAGACGCTGGCCCTGGCGGACCGGGACTTCACGGGCCTTTGCTTTGTAAATCTGGTGGACTTTGATATGCTCTACGGACACCGGCAGGACCCGGACGGCTATGCCGCCGCCGTGGCGGAATTCGACCGCTGGCTGCCGTCCTTTATGGCGAAAATGGGCCCCGACGATGTGGTCATGCTGACTGCCGACCATGGCTGCGACCCCGGCGACAACCACACGGACCACACCCGGGAATATGTCCCGCTGATGATTCTGGGCCGGAGGGTCAAGCCCGTCAACCTCCACACCCGCTCTACCTTTGCCGATGTGGCCGCCACGGTATCCGAGCTTCTGGGAGTCGGGTATGAGACCGAGGGCGTCAGCTTTGCGGGGGAGATTATCGATTCTTAACCGGCACAGGAAACGGGAACGGACACGTCCGTTCCCGCAGGTCCCGGTGCGGATGTATGTTAAAAAAAGGAGGAAACTGACATGACTCCACAGGAGCTTCTTGCGCTGGCGAAGGAGGCCATGATGCGGGCGTATGCGCCGTATTCGGGCTTCTTTGTCGGCGCGGCACTTTTGACTAGGAGCGGAACCGTCTATCAGGGCTGCAATGTGGAAAATGCGTCCTATACACCCACCTGCTGCGCCGAGCGGACGGCATTCTTCAAGGCCGTCACGGAGGGGGAGCGGGACTTTGCGGCCATCGCCGTGGTGGGCGGCAAGCAGGGCCGGATTACGGGACTGTTCCCGCCCTGCGGCGTCTGCCGCCAGGTGATGATGGAGTTCTGCGGCCCGGATTTCATGATTTACATGGGCAAGGAGGACGACGGCTATGAGGCCGTCACCCTTGCGGAACTGCTGCCCTATGGCTTCTCCAGCGGAGAATATATGGGCTGATTTCATAAAAACTTTACAAATGTTATTCAGACACTTGATTTTCTGCGGAAAATATGTCAAAATAGGAACACGTAAGCGGAACGTTTACACACAATTTTAAATTTTGGAGGAATGAAAAATGAAGAAAATCATCGCACTGCTTCTGGCGCTTGTGATGGTTCTGGGCCTGGTGGCCTGCGCCAGCACAAGCGACGCGGACACGGACGGTCAGACTGACTATTCGGAAGTCGATTACGGAACAGCCCCTGTTCCCACCAAGGTTGCTCTGATTACCGACGTGGGCACCATCGACGATGAGTCCTTCAACCAGGCCACCTGGCAGGGCGTTAAGGAGTTCTGCGAGGCCAACGGCGTGGATTACAACTACTACCAGCCCGTGGAAGGCAGCGATGACGCACGTATGTCTTCCATCACCACCGCTGTGGCGGATGGCTACAATGTCATCGCCATGCCCGGCTACCTGTTCGGCTCCATCCTGGGCCAGGCGCAGGATCTGTATCCCGATGTGTACTTCGTCGCCATTGACGTCGGCGAAGGCGATCTGAACGGCACTACTGTCGGTCCCAACACCGTCTGCATCACCTTTGCCGAGGAGCAGGCCGGTTATCTGGCCGGCTACGGCGTTGTGAAGGACGGCTACACCAAGCTGGGCTTCCTGGGCGGCATGGCCGTTCCCGCCGTCATTCGCTACGGTTACGGCTTCATCCAGGGCGCCGAGGCTGCCGCTGCGGAGCTGGGCACCGAAGTGGAAATGAAGTACACCTATGGCGGCGTCTTCTCCGCAGACCCCTCCGTCACTGCCAAGATGGAAGGCTGGTATGCTGACGGCACCGAGATCGTGTTCGCCTGCGGCGGCGGCATCTACGGCTCCGCGCTGGAAGCCGGCGTGCAGTACAACGGCATGCTGGTCGGCGTGGACGTGGACCAGCATTCCATCGGCGAGGACTCCAAGTATGCCTATAACCCCTTCGTCACCTCCGCTATGAAGGGTCTGCAGAACATCACGGTCAACGTGCTGGCCGATCTGTTTGATGGCAACTTTGACCAGTACGCCGGCAAGGTCCTGAACATGTCCCTGCAGAGCAGCACCGACCGCGATTATGTTGGCCTGCCCACCGACGCCGAGTCCTGGGGCTTCAACACCTTCACGGTGGAAGAATATGAAGAAGTTGTGGCCGCTATCCGCAACGGTTCCGTCGTTGTCTCCAACGACACGGAGAATCTTCCTGAGACTACCTATGTGAATGTGATCCAGATCGCGTAAGCAATCAGCGCATAAACAAGCGCGTGTCATGGTAAGCCGGTGCTTGCCATGACACGCTTTTTAATGGAATGGCAGAAAGGAACATCCAAAATGACAACGGAAGAAGCCCTTGCAATGGAATATCTGCGCCGGGAGCCGGTGCGGAACATCAGCCTGATTGAGCCGTTCCGCCTGGGCCGGGCGGCGCTGGTTGCCCGGACGGACCGGGGTGTGCTGCTGAACCTGGACGGTATCGCCATGGTGGCCGCAGACACGCCGGAGGAGGGCCTGAGACTGCTGGAGGCCATGCCGGATCATCGGGATCTGAACGCGGCAGGCGGGGCATTGGCCGATGCGATCCGGGACGCGCTGGACCTGGAGGAGGTGCGGTGCTGGCAGGCGGTGTATCCGTCGCAGAAGCGCCTGCCCGTGGAGGCGGACATCCGGCCCCTGGGAGCGGAATACCTGGAGGCTGTGTCGGCGCAATACAGCCTGTTTCATAATCCGGATTATATTCGGGATCGGCTGGAGCGGGGGCTGATGTCCGGCGCGTTTGCGGACGGAAAGCTGGCGGGCTTCATCGGCGAACACGGCGAGGGCAGCATGGGAATGCTGGAGGTGTTTCCGGCATACCGCCGCCGCGGCCTGGGTCTGGCGCTGGAGAGCTTTGAAATCAACCGTTTCCTGTCCGAGGGCCGGGTACCCTTTGACCAGGTCATCGTGGGCAACGAAAAATCCCTGGGTCTGCAAAGGAAGCTGGGCATGCTGATTTCGGCGGACACGCTTTCCTGGCTGCACCCGAGGAGAAAGAAACCGTGATGAAACCCGAAGCTGCCGCCGGCGGCGGGGCAAGCCCCGTCTCTCACGCTCCGCGGTTCCGGAGCGCCTGCTCCACAAAGCCGGAAAACAGCGGATGGGGCTTGTTGGGGCGGCTTTTGAATTCGGGGTGGAACTGGGCACCGACGAACCAGGGATGGTCCGGCAGCTCGATGATTTCCACCAGTCTGCCGTCGGGACTTAACCCTGCCAGCAGCATCCCGTGGGCCGTCAACACGTCCCGGAAGTCGTTGTTGAACTCGTAGCGGTGCCGGTGACGCTCGGAGATTTCCCGCGAACCATAGAGCGCGTAGGATCGGCTTTCCCTGCTGAGAACGCAGGGGTATTTGCCAAGCCGCATGGTGCCGCCCTTGGCGGTGACGTGTACCTGGTCCGGCATCAGGGCGATGACCGGATGGGCGGTCTGAGGATCGATCTCCGCCGTGTGGGCGTCGGACCAGCCCACCACATGGCGGGCGAATTCAATCACTGCGATTTGCATGCCCAGGCAGATTCCCAGGTAGGGGACCCGGTTTTCCCGCGCATAACGGGCGGCCTCGATCATGCCCGCAATGCCCCGGCTGCCGAAGCCGCCGGGAACCAGAATTCCGCCGCAGTCCCCCAGAAGGGCTTCGGCGTTTTCTTTGGTCAGATACTCCGAATCGATCCATTGAATCTCCACCACCGCGTCGTGCGCCGTGCCGGCGTGAAACAGGGACTCCGCCACGGACAGATAGGCGTCGTGCAGCTGCGTGTATTTGCCCACCAGGGCGATTTTGACATGGCGATGGGCATGCTTGATCCGCTCCACCATGGCGGACCACTCCGTCAGGTCCGGCTCCCGAGGCGCCAGACCCAGCTTTTCACAGACCCGGTCCGCCAGGCCCTCCTTCTCCAAAAGCAGGGGAACCTCATACAGCGTGGCGGCGGTGGCGTTTTGAATAACGCAGTCCGGCTCCACATTGCAGAACAGCGCGATTTTCCGGCGGATGTCCTCGGTGATGGGGACGTCTGTACGGCAGACCAGAAGATCCGGCTGAATGCCCACTGACAGCAGCTCCTTGACGGAGTGCTGGGTGGGCTTGCTTTTTAGCTCTCCGGAGGCGGGAATCTGCACGATCAGGGGTACATGGATGAACAGCACGTTCCGGCGGCCCTGCTCATTGGCCACCTGCCGAATCGCCTCCAGATAGGGCTGGCTCTCGATGTCGCCGACGGTGCCGCCGATTTCGGAGATGACCACATCTGCGCCGCCGTCCTCCCCCATGGCGTAGACCCGGGACTTGATCTCGTCCGTGATGTGGGGAATGATCTGGACCGTGGCGCCAAGATAGCCGCCCTGACGCTCCCGGTTCAGGACATTCCAGTAGATTTTGCCGGAGGAAACCGAGGAATTGCCCGTGAGGCTCTCATCCACAAAGCGCTCGTAGTGGCCCAGATCCAGGTCGGTTTCCGCGCCGTCGTCCGTGACAAAGACCTCGCCGTGCTGATAGGGACTCATGGTACCGGGATCTACGTTGAGATAGGGGTCGAATTTCTGATTCCGGACCCGCAGGCCCCGCTGCTTCAGCAGCCGCCCAAGAGATGCGGCACAGATGCCTTTGCCCAGGCCCGAAACCACGCCGCCGGTGACGAAGATGTATTTCATACGGATGAACTCCTTCTTTATTTCTAAACAGAGAACAGCAGATCGCAATAGGTTGGGTACGGCCAATAATCGGAGGCCACCAGAGTCTCCAGATGGTCGATGATGGCGCGAACATTTTCCATACCGGTGAAGACCACATCGCGGTAGTACTTCACCAGCTCCTAGCCGGAAAATTCCATGATGACTCTGCCGCCGCCCGCGGGGGAGATAAAGCTCTCATGCTTCTCGGCGGTAAAGCCGGTCATGGGCTGAAACCAGTGGGTGAAATGGGTCGCGCCATGCTCCAAGGCCCAGGCTTTCATACCGTCGGCGATTTTGTTAGCCGTGTCCAGCGGTAGGGGCGCACCGTCGCGAAGGCACTGCTTCCAGACAACCACTGCGTCACATCCGGCATATTTGGCCATGGCGGGTTCATTGAATACCATGCTGCCGAATAGGTTGGGAATCCGTTCTTGTTCGCTCATATGGACAACCTCCTGCTGAAAAAATACATTTTAATTGTAGCGCCGGAGACAGAGGGGTGTCAACAGAAAAAACTGAACAAGATTTTTGCGCCCGGGAGCGGGAACGGGACCGATTTTTACAAAAATATTGCGCGGCGGAATTTTCTTGTTG
>CAYTXW010000019.1:0-18662 GCA_964441575.1 uncultured Oscillospiraceae bacterium | reverse complement strand
CCATCATAACAAGGCCGTTTTTCACATCCAGATTTTTGTTCCTGCCATATGTATAGGCGGATACCGCACTGGCCAGGACATCGGAGGATAGCGCAATCCCGACGGCCATGTATGGATCCACATCAAGGAATGTTACCAGCATGGGCGTGATCACAGCCGCGGCGCTCATTCCCGCAAAGCCCGTTCCAAGCCCTGCTCCCATTCCTGCCAAAAACGTCACCATTATCTTTAAAAATACGTTCATCATCAAACCTCCTTGTCAATTTGAATACCTCTGTAGAAATTCCGGCCCTTGCATTTATCAAGCAGCAGAAAAGCTCGTTATTCCGTCCGCAGTACCGCAGCGGGGCCTTTCTCTGCCGCGCTTTCCGGCGGAAGTATGCCGGAAGACAGCGTCCGCGCCATGCTGAATTGCAGAGGTGTCTTTTTTTTTGCGCATGGACAGTACCATCTCCGGTCCGGTAATCCTTTTTGATTTTTTGCGTTCCTACATTCCGGTCCTGCTTCCTTTCTGAACAGTATGCCGTTATTTTCGCATTCACGCTCAGCCCGGATGTTCTCCAGCGCAGACATTGACGCTTTGGAGGAAACTGACGGCAATTGATTATTTGATTATTATACTATAATACAGGTCATGCTTGCAACAGTCAGATGCATTGCGATGTGTCAAAGGATGGATTATATTCATGCAAACCAAGGGTTGAGCGGTCCTACGGAGCGGTTTTCTCCCTGACGGGTGCGGACAACATTTTAATCCTCTGTTCTCATTTTTGAATTGCTTTTATCTTCTGTGCCTGATAAAATGAAGGAAAAATAAAACCAGAGGAAATTCACATGGCAATCAAGCTGATCGGAATCGATCTTGACGGAACACTTCTGACAAGTGAAAAGAAGGTAACCCGGGAGGCTGTAGCTGCCTTACAGGCGGCGGCGGATCATGGGATTCAGGTGGTGATTTCCACCGGGCGGTTTCTTTCGGAGTTCGCGGATCTGGTTCGGGCCCTGCCGATGATGCGCTACACCGTAACATGCACCGGCGCGGAGGTGCTGGACTTACAGACCGGGGAGAGCCTGGCCCGTCACGCCATTTCGGATGGGGAGCTGCGGCGGATCTACGGAAAGCTGCGGGATCTGGACGCCATGGTCCAGATCTTCTCCGGCCGGGATGGCCGCATCCATAATCGCGCCGCCGACCTGTGCCGGGCGGAGCGGTTCTGCGGTCCGGCTCTGGCCCCCATGGTCCGCCGGACCCACGCGGCGGAGGCGGATCTGGACGCCTTTGTGTCGGCCTATTCCGGCGGAACCAACAAGATCCACATTTTCTTCCCGGACCGCTCGCCCAAGGATACGGCCCTCTCCCGGCTGGCCGGGGAGCCTTACGCGCTGATGGAAAGCGTGGAAAACGATCTGGAGATCATGGCCCCCGGCGTGGACAAGGGCCTGGGCCTGCGGGAGCTGGCGGAGCATCTGGGCCTGGACCGGTCCCAGGTCATGGCAATCGGCGACAGCGGCAACGATGTGGGGATGCTGCGGTATGCCGGAACCGGCGTGGCAATGGGCAATGCCAGCCGGGAGGCCCTGGAGGCTGCCGGACAGATCACCGACACGAACGACCGCAACGGTGTGGCTCTTGCCGTCCGGACGCTGCTGAAGCAGGAGGGATATCAATGCTGAGTGCTTTATCCAAAATCCAAATCGACGGTTTTTCCCTTTGGGTGGCCCTTGCCGTCTGCGCCGGCGTGTTTCTGGCCTCGTTTATGGACGCCATCGCCGGCGGCGGCGGGATTATCTCCGTTCCCACCTATCTCATCGCGTTCCACGGTCTGCCCACCTATTACGCCCTGGGGACTAATAAGCTCTCCGCAGGGGTGGGGACAGTGTTTTCCACGGCCCGGTTCATCAAAAACGGCTATGTAAAATGGTCCCTGGCGGCGCCTTCCATTGTCTTCGCCCTGCTTGGCTCTGTGGGAGGCACCTGGCTCCAGCATCACACGCCGGATGTGGTGCTGAAATATCTGCTGCTTGTGGTGCTGCCCGTTGTGGCCGTTGTCACCCTGCGGACCCGGCAGTGGCCGGATGAGCCGGGTGAAATCGCCTTTCCCCGGCAGGCAGCTATTGTCTGGGGCGCGTCTCTGCTGCTGGGCGCTTATGACGGCTATTACGGACCCGGTACCGGCACCTTTCTGATGATTGTGTTTGTCCGCCTGGCCAAAATGGACACCCGCACCGCCGCCGGCGGCGTCAAGGTGGTGAACCTGTCCTCCAATGTCGGCAGCCTGTTCACGGCCTGGCAGGCTGGCTATGTCCTTTGGGGCATCGGCGGTCTGGCCGCTGCGGCCTCCATCCTGGGCCATTATATCGGCGCGGGCCTTGCCATAAAAAACGGCAGCAAAATCGTCCGTCCCGCCGTCATTGTGGTGCTGCTGCTTTTGGCGGTGAAGGTGTTGAGCGAGCTGCTGTTCCCGGAATTCTGGGCATAACAGACTGGAAAGGAGGCCTTTTCCGTGAAGAAATCTCTCGGCATTCTCGGCGGCATGGGTCCGCTGGCCACGGCGGACCTGTACCAGAAAATCGTCACCATGACCCGGGCTGCCTGTGACAACGATCACATCCGCGTCTACATTGACAGCAATACCTCCATTCCCGACCGGACCGCCGCCATTTTGTCCGGCGGCGCGGACCCCGTACCGACTATGACGGAATCGCTGAAAAAGCTGGAAGCCTGCGGCGCGGAATGCGTGATTCTGCCCTGCAACACGGCCCACTATTTTCTGCCCCGGCTCCGGGCCGTGGCTACGGTCCCCGTTCTGAGTATGCTGGACGCCGCCGCAGCAGCCTGTGCCGGGCGGTTCCCGGGCCGGACCGCCGCCATTTTGGGTACCAAGGGCATGCTGGCCACGGGGCTGTATCAGCAGGCGCTGGAGGCGCATCACATTTCCTACTTGGTCCCCGGCGAAGCCGAGCAGGACGCGCTGATGCGGGTCATCTACCAGGGCGTCAAGGCGGGCGCCGCCCCGGCCAGCTACCGGGCGGATCTGGAAACGGTGATCAGAGAACTGACCCGGCGGGGCGCCGGCTGCTTTGTCCTGGGCTGCACGGAGCTGCCTTTGGCGGTGCATCTGCTGGGCCTGCCGCTGCAGATGGTCAACTCTACCGAGGAACTGGCCCGCGCCGCCATCACCTTCTGCGGCTATGAGCTGAACCCCTGACCGCGAACTCCGTTCATGTGATTCTCCGTTAAAAAGGCCGAAAAGCTTTGATCGCCCCGGAGGGATTCTGTCCCTTCGGGGCGATCCGTTTTCCGCCCCGCCCTGCAGCGAGGCAGCCGCTTATATATGGAATAAACAAATCGGAACAGATATGGTTTGTGTATTTTCACGAAATCGTTGTGCCTTTATTCCGATTACAAGCCCGGCAAATTAACAGATTGTTCAAAAATCATGCAGTTTGCACAATTTTATCTTTACAGTTTGCCCTTTCAATGGTATAATGTTAACAAGTTCTTCATAGGCTCCGCCGCTTTGGGAGAATGGAGAAAAAAATATGATTTAGGAGTGAACCGCATGAAGAAGAAAAAGCTCAGCCTCCCGATGCAGATTCTGATCGCTTTGATCCTTGGTATCATTGTCGGTCTGGTTTGCTACTTTGCCAAATGGGGCGACTTCACCGCAAATTATTTGAAGCCCTTCGGCGACATCTTTGTCAATCTGCTGAAATTCATCGTTGTGCCTGTGGTCCTGCTTTCCATGATCCAGGGCATCATTTCCATGGAGAACATGAAAAAGGTCGGCTCCGTGGGTTGGAAGACCGTGGTCTACTTCCTCTGCACCACCGCCATCGCCTGCGTCATCGGTCTGGTGTTTGCCAACATCTTCAAGGCCGCCAACCTGTTCCCCGATCTGTCCAGTGAGCTTGGCAGCGCCGAGTATGAAGCAGCTTCCTTCGGCGGCTTCATGAGCACCTTGGTCGGCATCTTCCCCTCCAATATGTGGACCGCGTTCTCCACGGCCAATATGCTTCAGGTTATTGTCATCGCCCTGCTCTTCGGCGGTTCCATTCTGGCAGCCGGAGAGAAAGCAAGACTTTGCCGTGACCTGGTGGATACCCTCTATGCAGTCGTTGAGAAGCTCATGACCTTCGTCATCGCCCTCTCCCCCATCGGCGTGTTCACCTATATGGCTTGGGTCGTAGCCACCCAGGGTGCTGAAATCATCGGCCATCTGGCACTGGTGATTCTGTGCGCCTACATCGCGTACGCTGTCCATGCAGTCCTTGTCTACTCCGCATCGGCCAAGGTGTTCGGCAAGGTCAACCCCCTGAAGTTCTTCGCAAAAGCGTCCCCCGCCATGATCTTTGCCTTCACCTCCACCTCCTCCGCCGCAACCCTGCCTGTCTCCAAGGAGTGCGCTGATGAGCTGAACGCGGACGGCGATATCTCCTCCTTTGTCCTGCCCCTGGGCGCCACCATCAACATGGACGGCACCGCCATCTATCAGTGTGTTGCCACCGTGTTCCTGGCCTCCTGCGCAGGCATGAACCTGTCCCTGAGCCAGATGGTTCTGGTGGTCGTCACCGCCACTCTGGCCTCCATCGGCACCGCCGGCGTCTCCGGCGCGGGCATGATCATGCTGGCCATGGTGCTGGAAGCCATCGGCATCCCCGTCTCCTACATTGGCCTGATTGTGGCCGTGGACCGGCTCTTCGACATGGGCCGTACCTGCCTGAACGTCACCGGCGACATCTCCTGCTCTGTCTGTGTCTCCCAGTGGGAGCGCAAGAAGGCCGCCCGTAAGGCCGCCAAGTAAGATGCTTCCGAACGGCACGCATTAAAACAGAATTCAGAAATGTTTTCAAGAAACGGCGTAGCTTCGGCTATGCCGTTTCTTCACATTATCGCGGCAGGATTGCAGACGGCATTACGGTGACCGGCCGCTTGTCAAACCGGGAAAGGCAGCAATTCACGATATGGCGTCCGCGCTGTATAGAAGGAACCGCCGGCTCCGAAATTGACGCGGAAGGGAGCAAATTCCAACGGATCTTCAAGATAGCGGAAACAGAAACGGCCTCTGCTTTATGAGCACGCCATTCGGACGGGCTTTTTTGCCGCGATTCGGTGATTCCGGCCGGTTTGGTATAATAATACCCGCTACGCCGGGCAATCAGTCCGCAAATCTTACATGATTTCCCTTATTATATAGGAAAAGGAAAAAGGAGGGACTTTTCTGAAATTCGTTGAAAACCCGTCAAAAAAGGAGCGGACGGTTGACCCGCAGGATGCTGCGGCACGAACGCTTGGGAAAGGAGGCTGCATCGCATGGAATTTCGGGAACTGCTGCTGCATCTCGGTGTCACACCTAATTACAAGGCGTTCCCCTTCCTCCTGACTGCGCTGGAACTTCTTTTGGAAGATTCCTCCGCGCTTCTGCTGGTGACAAAAAACCTGTATCCGGTTGTGGGCCGGTGCCATGGCACCACCTGGCAGGCTGTGGAGCGCAATCTGCGCACGGCCACAGCCCTGGTCTGGAAGCGCAACCCCACCTTGTTGCAGGAAATGGCCGGCTATCCCCTGACCTGTAAGCCCACGGTTTCTCAATTTCTGGCCATTTTAGTAGCGCAAATCCGGAAATAGCGCTTGCCGCCCTGCCGCCGGAGAATCTGATTCACAACGCCCCGGATTATCATCTCAAGACCCGCCGGGAGCAGCTGCGCCGGGCCAGACCTCTCAACGAGGAAACCATATCCGGCAGTCTCTCCCACTCCGGCAAGCAAGCTCCTGTGCCTCCTGAAAAAGGGGTGTGCGGGAGCTTGCTTGTGCGTCTGATGCAGCGCTTGGCTTTCTTTTTTCGCTTCGATGATAAGCGAAGCGAAGATGTCCGGGATTGGAAGCGGACTTACACCGCATTCGCGGGCTTTCTGCAGAGGGAGAAGCAGGAAGCCCGCGCTGCGGTCCGAAACGGGGCGTTGGCGCTGTTTCGGCTTGGAACCTATTGAATTGGCGGCAAAAATGGCGTATAATAGCATAAAAAAGCTGCGGAGGATACGGTATTGGAACAGAGAGAAGTCACCTTGGGGGAGGTCCTGGCGTTCCGGGATGAAAAGGCCGGACTTCAGGAGACGCTGCGGATGCAAAATCCGGCTGGATGCGTGGTCAGCCTGGGGATGAATATTCCCGGACCCGTCAAGCGGAATGAGGCGGTCCAGGCGGCCTTTGAAGCCGGGCGGACAGCGCTGGCGCAGCTGATCGCAGACCGGGGCGGGCAGATACGGCAGGAGACCGTGCTGCTGCTGCCCGGCGGCTGCGCGGCGGTCTGCCTGGTTCTGGGCGCGGATCCGCTGGCGCTGAAACGGGCCGCTGTGGTCCTGGAGGAAACCCACCCCCTGGGGCGGCTGTTTGATTTGGACGTGCTGGGGCCGGACGGGCTGGCACTGTCCCGGACCACTGTGGGGGCGCAGAGCCGGAAATGCCTTCTGTGCGGCGGGGACGCCAAAGCCTGCGGCCGGAGCCGGTCTCACCCGGTGCAAGCGCTCCAGGAACGGGCGTTTGGGATGATTGCCGCCTGGCAGGAAACCCTATGACGGGGGCGGCGCTTGGCCGTCTGGCACGGCAGGCTCTGCTGGAGGAGGTGGAGACCGCGCCCAAGCCGGGGCTGGTGGACCCGGAGACCAACGGCGCCCACCGGGATATGGACTTGACCTCCTTTCAAAAAAGCGCGGCGGCCCTGGAGCCGTGGTTTGCGGCCATGGCGGATCTGGGCCTGACGCTGGACGGGACGCCGGAAGACCTGTTTCTGGCACTGCGGCCCGTGGGCGTCCGGGCGGAGCAGGCCATGTACGCGGCCACCGGCGGCGTTAACACCCACAAGGGCCTGATTTTTACGCTGGGAATCTTCTGCGGCGCGGCGGGGCGCTGCCTGCGGGACCAAATCCCCTGGACCGGAGAGGCCCTGCGGGACATGGAGCAGCGTATGGTGGTCCGCGTTCTGCATGAGGAGCTGGGGCGGCTCCGCACCGGTCCGGCGGCGACCCACGGGGTGCGGAATTTGCAGCAGTACGGCGCGTCCGGCATCCGCGGCGAGGCCATTCAGGGCTATCCCGCTGTCTGGACCCTGGCTCTTCCCGCGCTGCAGCAGGGCCGGACCAAGGGCCGGGACTGGAACCGGGTGAAGCTTCAGGCGCTTTTGACGCTGATGGCGGCGTGTGAGGACTCCAACATTTTGGCGCGAAAGAATCCGGCGGCGCTGAAACGGGTGCAGGCCGACGCGGCGGCGCTTCTTTCCTCCGGCGGAGCCTATGCGCCGGATGCCTTGGATCGGCTACGGCGTCTGGATGCGGCGTATACCCAGCAGAACATCAGCCCCGGCGGCTGCGCCGATTTGCTGGCCACGGCGATTTTTATGGACGCGCTTCTGGAGAAATCGCCTGCCGCAGGCAGACGAGGCAATCCGCGCCCAGACCCTATAGGCAGTGAAACCTTCGATTCGCCTGATCAATGATTCTCAACTCCAATCGCCGGCTTGCCCACAGAACCCGCAGGAACGCGGGTCCTGCGGAAAATATGGAAATTATGGAGGCACTTCATGACCATTTTGGAGGGCCGCCCGTTTACGGGGCGGAATTTGCAGCGGCTCAAGGACTTTCTGGCCGCGATGGACCTGGACTACGACGAGCATGTGGAATATTCCGTCTGTATACTGGACGATGATTTTTCTGTCATCGCTGCCGGGTCCGTAGAGGGCAGTGTGCTGAAATGCATCGCTGTGTCGCCGGACCACCAGGGCGAGGGCTTGACCGCCACTCTGGCAACCCAACTGGTTCAATACGCCATGGGTCGGGGCCGAACCCATTTGTTTCTCTACACCAAGCCCAAAAATCAGATGATGTTCCAGGGCGTGGGCTTTTACCCGATTCTGAAGACCGACCAGATTCTATTTATGGAGAACCGGCGGGGCGGCTTCCGCCGCTATGTGGAGAGCCTTCGCCGGGAATCGCCGGAATGCGGCGGCGTCATCGGGGCCATTGTGGCCAACTGCAACCCCTTTACCCGGGGCCACCGGTATCTGGTGGAGCAAGCCCTGGACCGGTGTGATCTGCTGCATCTGTTCGTCCTCTCGGAGGACCGCAGTGCCTTTTCTGCCAAGGACCGTTTTGCCATGGTTCAGGATGGGGTAGCGGACCTGGAGCGGGTCGTCCTCCACCAGACCGGAGACTATCTGATCTCTGCGGCCACCTTCCCCACCTATTTCTTTAAGGACAAGGCTCAAGCCGGACAGGCCAACTGCCGCCTGGACCTGGAACTGTTCGCCCGAGAGATCGCCCCCGCCCTGGGTATCACCCGCCGCTTTGTGGGCGAGGAGCCGCTGTGCGCCGTCACCAACGCCTACAACACGGCGATGAAGGAAATCCTGCCCCAGTTCGGAATTTCCGTGACGGAGATTCCCCGGCTGGCCCAGAACGGCGTTCCCATCAGTGCCTCGGAGGTCCGCCGGTGTCTGGCCGAGCAGAATTACACCCGCCTCCGGCAGCTGGTTCCGGACGCGGTGTACAAGCGTCTGACAGCATCTTGATTCAAGCCGTGTGCTAAAAAAGCTGGATTTCATAAATATTTAAAACTTTCCCACTAAGATTTTTAAAAATCTCTTGGTATGATAATTTTGCAAGGAGCGATTTGTTTTTTTCATTCCCCTCTCTTTCATAGTTCGAGAAAAACGCTGTTGGGCTGGTCAACTAACAGCGTTTTTTTCGCGGCTTTTTCTGCCGATGCGAATTGAGCGCGAAACGGCGAAGCCGGGCGGGCTGCCCGTAGGCAGCCCGCTGTGCTGTGTCCTATTCCTGCGCGGCCTTGCCGCCGGCGAAACCGGCCAGCAGGGATTGCAGATCGATTCCGGTGGCTTCCTTCACGCCGTCTGCCACCTGGCTGGCGCTGGTCATGACGTCCCGCACCAGCTTGGAAGAGTTGCCGTCGCCGTACATGACGATCTTGTCGGTCTGGGCCAGCGGAGAGGCGGCGTTTTTGACCACCTCGGGCAGAGCGGACAGGTACATCTCCAAAATGGATGCTTCACCCATCTTCTTCTGGGCTTCGGCCTTCTTTTCGATGGCTTCCGCTTCGGCAATGCCTTTGGCGCGAATACCTTCGGCCTCCTGCTCCATGGAGAAGCGCAGGGCTTCGGCTTCGGCCTTGCGGGCCTCTGCCTCCTGGATAGCCTCATACTTTTTGGCCTCGGCTTCCTTCTGGCGCTTCACCAGTTCGGCTTCAGCCTCCTTTTCGGCCTTGTACTTCATGGCGTCGGCCTGCTTGCGAACCTCCGCGTCCAGCTTGCGCTCCCGCAGAGCGATTTCCTTCTCGGCCAACTCCGCCTCCTTCTCGCGGCGGGCGATGTCGGCATCGGCCTTGGTGATCTCGATGGTCTTGCGCTGGTTCTCCTGCTGGATGGAGTAGGCCGCATCGGCCTCGGCCTTCTTCGTGTCGGCCCGGACCTGCATCTCCGCCTGCTGGACGGCCAGTTCCGTGTTCTGCTCGGCAATTTTCTTGTCGGCCTCCACCTTGACAGCGTTGGCCTCCTGCTGGGCCTCGGCGGTAGCGATGGCGATGTCGCGCTGGGCGATGGCCTTGGCGATCTGGGCGTTCTTGCGAATCTGCTCCACATTGTCAATGCCCATGTTTTCAATGGTTCCGGCGTTGTCGCGGAAGCTCTGGATGTTGAAGTTGACCACTTCAATGCCCAGTTTTTCCATGTCCGGCACCACGTTTTCCGTGATTTTCTTGGCCACACCCTGGCGGTCCTGAACCATTTCCTTCAGACCCACGGAGCCGACGATCTCACGCATATTGCCCTCCAGCACCTGGGTGACAAGAGAGATCAGTTCCTCCTGCCGCATGCCCAGCAGGGCTTCGGCAGCCCGGAGCAGCAGATCAGGGTCGGACGAGACTTTGATATTGGCCACGCCGTCCACGCTGACATTGATGAACTCGTTGGTGGGTACCGCTTCCGAGGTTTTCACATCCACCTGCATGACCCGCAGGGAGATTTTATCCACCCGTTCAAAGAAAGGCACCCGCCAGCCGGCCTTGCCGATGAGAATGCGCCGCTTCCGCAGACCGGAGATGATGTAAGCTGTATCCGGCGGCGCTTTCAGATAGCCCAGAATCAGCAGAACGACTGCCAAAACAGCCACAGTACCCGCGATAATTAATTTTGTCATGTTGTTGCCTCCCATTTCTGATATGAAGATGTGTATACGAACGTGCGCACACAAAAGGAAGAAAAAAAGACTTTTATCGCAATCCTGTTGCGATAAAAGTCTTGTTGAAATCTGATGAAGATCCGCGCCTGCCGGGCCGGGGCCGTATTGACGGCAGGAACGACACCGCAAATGCGGTGCAACTACTCCCTTTTGATGATTTGATTATAACAGAAACGCCGAAAAAAGTCAATCGAAATCCGCACAAAGTGCAAAAATTATTTGAAGAAATTGAATTTCCTGCAATTTTCTTATTGACAAGGAACGGGTCTTGTGCTAGAATACTCGCGGTTAAAAGGAAGAAGGAGCGGCGGCCCCGCAACTCACCTCGAGCGTACAGCATAGAGGTTCACAAGGTTTCATCCATTGCCCAGTGCGGCGGGTGTTTTTGTGCGGGTGCCAGCGGCATCCGCGTTTTGTATTTTGGAGGTGTTTCACATCGGTAAACTAGAACATCAGCTCAATGAGGAAATCCGAGATAAGGAAATTCGCGTCATCGGCGCAGACGGCGCGCAGCTGGGAATCATGTCCCCTGCCGATGCGCAGCGAATGGCCTATGAAAAGGATCTGGACCTGGTCAAAATCGCACCTAACGCCACGCCTCCTGTCTGCAAGATCATGGACTATGGCAAGTTCCGGTTCGAGCAGATGAAAAAGGAAAAAGAGGCAAAGAAGAATCAGCGCGTGGTGGAGATCAAGGAAGTTCGGATGTCGCCCAACATTGACACCAACGATCTGAACGTTAAGGTGAAAAACGCGCAGAAGTTCCTAAAGGACGGCAACCGGGTCAAGGTAACGGTGCGGTTCCGCGGACGCGAAATGGCGCACACCTCCATTGGCGAAGTTCTTTTGAAGCAGTTCGGCGAGTCCTGCGCCGAAGTTGCCACCGTTGAGAAGAACCCAAAGCTGGAAGGCCGCCTGATGACCATGTTCCTCAGCCCTAAGGCTGGCAAATAATCGTTTATTTACGGAAGGAGAACAATCATGCCGAAATTTAAGACGCACAGCGGTGCGAAGAAAAGATTCAACCTGACCAAGTCCGGCAAGGTGAAAAGAGCCCATGCCTTCAAGAGCCATATCCTCACCAAGAAGACGACGAAGCGGACCAGAAATCTCCGGAAAAACGGCTACGCCGATGTGACAAACAGCAGCGCAATCCGCGAGATGATTCCCTACAAATAATCGGTACGTTATAGATAGGAGGATAACGAAATGGCAAGAGTCAAAGGCGCAATGATGACGCGCAAAAGAAGAAATAAAACCCTGAAGCTGGCCAAGTCCTACTGGGGTTCCAAGTCCACCCACTTCAAGATGGCCAAGCAGGCCGTGATGAAGTCCGGCGTGTATGCCTATGTGGGCCGCAAGCAGAAGAAGAGAGAGTTCCGTCAGCTGTGGATTGCCCGTATTTCCGCCGCTGTGGCGCCTCTGGGCCTCAATTATTCCCGGTTTATGTACGGCCTGAAGCAAGCCGGAATCGAAATGAACCGCAAGACCCTCTCTGAAATGGCCATTCACGACCCCGCCGCCTTCGCCGCCCTGGTGGAGACTGCCAAGAAAGCCCTGTAATTTTATCCGAATCCAAAAGACGCAGAAAGCCGCTTCTGCGTCTTTTTTTGATTTTGATGTCGCGTGCCGTTTTGCTGTCATCCGAATATCGGCGCGAAGCAAGAAAGGAACGTATGGAGGAATGAATATGGATAAACAGTATGCGCTTGAAATGATTGCCGACTTTTCCAACGCCAGAGGCGCTTCCGGCTTTGAGGACGAGGTGCTGGAGGTGGCGCGCCGGTATGCCGCGCCCTATGCCGACTTCCGGGAGGACAGTCTGCGGAACCTGTACTTCCACCGCAGGGACAACACCGGCGGCAAGCCCGTGGTCCTGCTGGACGCCCACAGCGATGAGGTCGGCTTTATGGTTCACCACGTCAACCCAAACGGGACCATTGCGTTCGTCCCCCTGGGCGGCTGGGTCGCCGGCAACGTCCCGGCCCACACGGTGCTGGTGCGAAATGCCGGTGGAGAATACGTCCGCGGCATCATTGCCAGCAAGCCGCCCCATTTTATGACCGAATCTGAGCGGAAGCAGGCGGTGGAAATCTCCAACATGGTCATCGATGTGGGCGCTTCCTCCGCCGAGGAGGTGCGGGATGTGTTTCAAATCCGCATCGGTGCGCCGGTGGTGCCGGATGTGACCTTCTCCTACCAGGAAGCCCACGATCTGATGCTGGGCAAGGCGTTTGACTGCCGCCTGGGCTGCGCCGCCATTGTCGGAACGCTGGACGCGCTGGCCGGGGAGACGCTGCCGGTGGATGTGGAAGGTGCCATGTCCTCTCAGGAGGAGGTCGGCACCCGGGGCGCCTATGTTACCGCCAACACCGTGAAGCCGGATGCGGCAATTGTATTTGAGGGCTGCCCGGCGGACGACACCTTCACGGAGCCGGAGGCCGTGCAGACCCGCATCAAGGCGGGGCCTTATCTGCGGCACATTGACGCCCGGATGATTACCAATCCCCGGTTCCAGCGGATGGCGCTGGACCTGGGAGAAGCGCTCGGCATTCCGGTGCAGGAGGGAGTGCGGACCGGCGGCTCCACCAACGGTGCGCCCCTCCATCTGAGCAATCAGGGCGTCCCGTGCATCGTCATCGGCCTGCCTGTCCGCTATATCCACACCCACTACGGCTATGCGGCCTACGCCGACTTCGAAAACGCGGTGAAGCTGGCCTATGCGGTCATTCACCGTCTGAATCGGGACGTGATTGCCGGTTTTTAAACTCCGCATCACGACGAATCAGCAGATAATCAGCACCGCGTCCGCTCCTGCCCGGGCAGGAACTTTTGCATAGAAAATGCCGATCTCTCCCACGCGCCCGGGATCAAATTCCGTTCAAAAAGATAGACTTTCGGCGCTTCATTCGGTAGAATAGAGGCAGGTAGTGAAATAGGAAGGGATCACATGGAAGTTACATTACAAAATCTAACCAAGGTATTCCCCAGCCGGGACCGGAAAAAGGGGAAGGATGTTGTCGCCGTTGACGGCTTTACCTTTGAAATTCCCGACGGCCAGCTGATCGGTCTGCTGGGACCCTCCGGCTGCGGCAAAAGTACGACCCTCCATCTGATCAGCGGCCTGCTGGCGCCCACCAGCGGCAGGATTTTCTTTGGAGGCGAGGACGTGACCGATCTGCCGCCGGAGCGCCGGGGAATTGGCCTGGTGTTTCAAAATTATGCCCTCTATCCCCATCTGACCGTCAAGCAGAATATTCTCTTTCCTTTGCAAAATTTAAAGGGGAAGGACAAGCTGTCCAAGACGGAAATGCTGGAAAAGGCCCTTTCAGCCGCCAAGCTGGTGCAGATTGAGGACCTGATGGACCGCAAGCCCGGCGAACTGTCCGGCGGTCAGCAGCAGCGGGTAGCCATTGCCCGGGCGCTGGTCAAAACGCCCCGGGTGCTGCTGCTGGACGAGCCGCTCTCCAACCTGGACGCCCGGCTGCGGCTCCAGACCCGGGAGGAGATTCGGCGCATCCAGCGGGAGACCGGCATCACCACCATTTTTGTCACCCACGATCAGGAGGAGGCCATGAGCATTTCGGACCGAATCGTGGTCATGAAAAATGGCGTGATTCAGCAGATCGGAAAGCCCCAGACGGTCTATGACGATCCGGCCAATCTGTTCGTGGCCAAATTCCTCGGCACTCCCCCCATCAACGTCTTCGGCGGAATGGTGCAGAACGGGCATCTGTTCCTTGGCCGGGACGCGGTTCTGGATGTGCAGGGCGTCCCCGACCAGGCAGTCTATGTGGGCGTCCGGCCGGAGGGCTTTGTCCTGTCGGAAAACGGCCCGCTCTGCTGTGATCTGAACGGCGTGGAGGTCATGGGGCGCGACATCAGCATGGTCTGCCGTCACAGCGCCTCCTGCCAGCCCACGATCCGGGCCATCGTCGGCGCGGACATCCATGTGAATCCCGGCGGCGCCGCCGTGCGGTTTTCCCTAAAGCCCCACAAGGTGTTCCTGTTCCACCGGGAAACGGAAGCGCGCATCGCGTTTGAGGCAAAGTGATATGAGAAAACGAAAATTCAATTCCAGCAGCCTGAAGGCCTGGCTGTATCTCCTGCCGGCGATTTTGTTCCTGGGCTTTTTTATGGTCTATCCGCTGGTCGATGTGTTTGTCTACTCCCTTGAGGAAGGCTATCACTCCGCCTCTCAGACCTATTTTGGCATAGGCCTTTATAATTACGCCTATGTGCTGCACGATCCCTACTTTTTGCAGGCGGTCAAGAACACCTTCATCCTGGTCATTATCACCGTACCCCTGTCCACGGCCCTGGCTCTGCTGATTTCCGTGTGCCTCAGCTCCATCCGGCCACTGCGGAAGCTGTTCCAGACCATCTACTTTCTGCCCTATGTGACCAACACGCTGGCAGTGGGACTGGTATTCATGATTCTCTTTCAGAAAACGGCCTACTCCGACGGACTTATCAATCTGCTGATTCACTGGTTCGGCGGCCCAACCGTTGATTTTATCGACGGACCGTATTGGGCCAAAATGTTTGTGCTGTGCGTCTATACGATCTGGGTTGTCATGCCGTTCAAGATTCTGATCCTGACCAGCGCCCTTTCCTCTGTCAATCCGGATTATTACAACGCCGCCAAGGTGGACGGAACCTCCAAGCTGCGGACCTTTACGCGGATCACCCTGCCCATGATTTCCCCCATGATCTTCTATCTGATTATCACGGGCTTCATCGGCGCGTTCAAGGCCTACAGCGACGCGGTGGCCCTGTTCGGCACCAACCTGAACGCAGCCGGGATGAACACCATCGTGGGCTATATCTATGATATGCTCTACGGAGACAGCGGCGGCTATCCGTCCTACGCCTCCGCGGCGGCCATTCTGCTGTTCGCCATTGTGCTGACGATTACCTGCATCAATCTGTCCGTCAGCAAAAAGAATGTTTACAGTTGAGGTCAAATGCCATGGAACATACGAAACTTCAAAAGCAGGGCCATGCCCGCAAAGCCGCAGTCCGCGCCGCCATCTATGCGCTTTTGATCGTCTGGGCGGTCCTGGTGCTGTTCCCGTTCTACTGGATGCTTTTGACCTCGGTCAAGAGCTACAGCGCGTACAATTCCGAGTACATTCCCCGGTTTTTTACCCTGTCGCCGACGCTGCAAAACTACATCGACGCCTTTACCGCCGTACCCCTGGCCCGGTATTTTGTCAACACGGCGATCTTTACCGTGATTACCACCGCGCTGATGCTGGTGGTTGTCACCCTGGCGGCCTTTGCCTTTGCGCGGCTGGAATTCCGGGGAAAGCAGCTGGCGTTTCTGATTTTCCTCTCTCTGATGATGATTCCCAGTGAGCTGGTGGTCATCACCAACTTTGTGACCATCACCAACCTCAATCTGCGCAATTCCTTCCCGGGACTGATCCTGCCGTCCGTCACCTCTGTTTTTTACATCTATCTGCTGAAGGAGAATTTCGAGCAGATTCCCGATAGCCTGTATTACGCGGCAAAGGTGGACGGCACATCCGACTTCAAATATCTGCTCAGGGTCATGGTGCCTATCTCCAAGCCCACGATCATCACGATCACCATTTTGAAGGTCATTGAATGCTGGAACTCCTATGTATGGCCCCGACTCATTACGGACGATCCCAATTATTATCTGGTTTCCAACGGCATTCAGGAGATCCGGGAAAACGGCTTCGGGCGGGAGAATATCCCGGCCATGATGGCAGCGGTGGTGGTCATCTCCATTCCGCTGATCGTCCTGTTTCTGATTTTCCGGAACAAGGTCATGGCCGGTGTGTCGAGAGGAGGGACCAAGGGATGAAACATCCATGGAGGGTCCTTCCGGCGCTCCTCCTGCTGATGGTTCTGATGCTGGCGGGGTGCCACGGCTCCAAGGGCTTAAGCGCCTTTGCCATGCCGGAGGCCTTTGACGATTCGAGGGAATATGAAATCACCTTCTGGGCCAAGAATGACACCAACAAGACCCAGACCGCCATTTATGAGCAGGCCATTGCCGGATTTGAAGCCCTGTACCCGAATATTACGGTCAATCTGCGCCTGTACACCGATTACAGTAAAATCTATAACGACGTTATCACGAATATCGCCACCAATACCACGCCCAACGTCTGCATCACCTACCCGGACCACATCGCCACCTATCTGACGGGAACCAATCAGGTGGTCCCCCTGGACGATCTGATGACCGATGCGCAATATGGCCTGGGCGGCAGTCAGATCCGGTTCGATTCCCCGGCGGCAGATGAGATTCTTCCGCAGTTCTTGGAGGAATGCGCATTCGGCGGCCACTACTACGCGCTGCCCTATATGCGCTCCACCGAGGCCTGCTATGTCAACAAGACCTATGTGGAAGCCCTGGGTTACACGCTGCCGGAGACTCTGACCTGGGATTTCATCTGGGAGGTCTCCGAGGCGGCCATGGCCCAGGACGCGGAGGGCAATTTCCTGGTCAACGGGCAGAAGGTGCTGATCCCGTTCATCTATAAGTCCACGGACAACATGATGATTCAGATGCTCAAGCAGCAGGGCGCGGGATATTCTACGGCGGACGGCGAGATTTTGCTGTTCAACGACACCACCCGGGACATCCTGTATACCGTGGCGTCCCACGCGGAGACCGGCGCATTCTCCACCTTCAAAATTTCCAGCTATCCCGCCAACTTTCTGAACGCCGGACAGTGTATCTTCGCCATCGACTCCACCGCCGGCGCCACCTGGATGGGTACCAACGCGCCGCTGCTGGATATCAGCGAGGACAGAGTGGTAGAATTTGAAACCGCCGTCATGGAGATTCCGCAGGCCGATCCGGAAAACCCCTGGATGATTTCCCAGGGTCCTTCCGTCTGCATTTTCAACAAGCAGGACCCGCAGGAGGTTCTGGCCTCCTGGCTGTTCGCCCAGTATCTGCTGACCAATGAGGTGCAGATCGCCTATTCGGAGACGGAGGGCTATGTCCCCGTGACCTCTAAGGCCCAAAACGCGGCGGAATACCGGGATTACCTGGCCCGGTGCGGCGAGGACGACACCGTCCATTATGCGGTCAAGATTCAAGCGGCGGAGCTGCTGCTGCGCAATGTGGAGCATACCTTTGTGACGCCCGTGTTCAACGGCTCGGCTTCCCTGCGGGACGCGGCAGGACAGCTTATTGAAAATACGGTCAAATCCGTCCGGCGGAATCAGGAAATCAACGAGGCGTATATCGATACGCTTTACAGCGACGTCGCCTCCCTCTACCGGCTGGACCAGCTGGGCAGCTCTGACAGCGCCGTTTCCTCGGGCAAGATAGACCTTGGGCCGCTGCCCCGGACGGCGGTGATCCTGCTGGCCGCCCTGGCCGCCGCATGGGTGCTGCTCCTGCTGTACTGGATTTCTCGGCGGCGGAAAAAGAAATAGGCCGGTTTCGTATTGATTTATTTTGAATTTCGGCTATAATGGTGTTGGTATTTTCCAGCCAACTTTTGACACTACTTAAAAATCAAAAAGGAGAATGACTGAAATGAAAAAAATCGCAATGCTGCTGTTGGTTCTTGCCATGGCGGTCGCCTGTGTGGCCTGCAGCTCCAACGGGGACGCCGCCAATGATGCAGCGGATGTCAAGTCCGAGGGTGTCATGACCTATGAGGAATATACGGCCGCCGCACTGGATGAGGAAGTGGTCATTGAGACCTATGTCCAGGCCAAGCAGTCCTGGTGGGACAACAAGGCCACCCTCTATACCCAGGACAAGGACGGCGCGTATTTCCTGTACAATCTGGCATGCTCGGAGGAAGACTATGCGAAGCTGGTTCCCGGCACAAAGATCAAAGTCACCGGCTACAAGTCCGAGTGGGCTGGTGAAGTGGAGATCACGGACGGCACCTTCGAGATAGAAGATGGCAGCTATATTGCCGAGGCGGAGGATGTGACCGCCCTTCTCGCCTCTGAGGCGCTGATCGACCATCAGAACAAGTTTGTGACGTTCAAGGGCATGACAGTGGAAGCCGCCGGTCAGGACGAGAACGGCAATGATCTGGCGTTCCTGTACGCCTGGGACGGCTCCGGCCAGCAAGGCGACGACCTGTACTTCAACGTCTCTCTGGACGGCAACACCTATTCCTTCACCGTGGAATCCTATCTGTGTGACAGCACCACCGATGTCTATAAAGCCGTGGAAGCGCTGAACGTCGGCGACGTCATTGACATGGAGGGCTTCCTGTATTGGTATGAGGGTGTCAACCCCCACATCACATCCGTCACCCCTGCGAACTAAATCCTGTCGTCAAGAAACCGCATGTCATTTTTCCCGCATGTTATTGCCACACCGGTGATCGATGTCACTGGTGTGGCAATTCGTTTTCCAAAATGTCGCGATTCCGTGTGTATTTTCGTGAAACGTACTGCCT
>CAYTXW010000018.1:0-18690 GCA_964441575.1 uncultured Oscillospiraceae bacterium | reverse complement strand
GGCGGGAAAGTTCCGGGCGGTTATCCGGCAGATCAAGACCTGCCACGCCAAGGGCCAGCCGGTGCTGGTGGGTACGGTTTCCATTGAAAAATCGGAGATTTTGAGCCGGATGCTGAGAAAAGAAGGCATCCCCCACAACGTGCTGAACGCCAAGCACCATGAGAAGGAAGCGGAAATCGTGGCCCAGGCCGGTAAGCTTGGCGCCGTGACCATTGCCACCAACATGGCGGGCCGCGGCACCGATATCATGCTGGGCGGCAACCCGGAATATCTGGCTCTCAGCGATCTGCGGCGTTCCGGCATGGCCGAGGAGCTGATTGTGGAGGCAAACGCTTTCTCCGAGACCACGGATCCGGCCATTCTGGAGGCCCGGAACGCCTATACCGAGGCCTACGAGCGCCACAAGCAGGACACCAGCCGGGAAGCCGAGGCTGTCCGCGCCGCCGGCGGTCTGTTCATCCTGGGCACCGAGCGCCATGAATCCCGCCGGATTGACAACCAGCTGCGCGGCCGCGCGGGCCGCCAGGGCGACCCCGGCGAGACCCGGTTCTTCCTTTCCATGGAGGACGACGTCATGCGCCTGTTCGGCTCCGACCGGATCAAGGGCATTATGGAGACCATGGGCCTGGATGAGGACACGCCCATCGACGCCAAGATTCTTTCCGGCGCTATCGAAAACGCTCAAAAGACCGTGGAGAGCCGCAACTACCAGACCCGAAAGAGCGTTCTGGAGTACGACGACGTCATGAATACCCAGCGGAAGGTCATCTATGGCCAGCGCAGTCAGGTATTGGATGGCGAGGATCTCCATGCTCAGATCGAGAGCATGATGAAGTCCGTGGCGGAGGTCCATGTCCACGCCGCCTTTGGTGAGCAGAGCCACATCGACGCCGCCGGTTTCCACGCGCTGCTCTCGCCCTTTGAAAACGTCTGCTTCCCCAAGGGTTCCTGGCAGCCCACGGAGGAGGAACTGGCCCATCTGGACAGCAGTCAGGCAGATGAGCAGCTGCTGTCCCGAATGGAGGCAAGCTACGCCAAAAAGGAGGCCAGCCTGACCGCACCCATCATGCGGGAGGCCGAGCGGGTCATCACCCTGCGGGTTGTGGACGAATACTGGATGGACCACCTGGATGCCATGACCGACCTCCGGCAGGGCATCGGCCTGCGGGCCTACGGCCAGACCGACCCGGTGGTGGAATACAAGCGCGAGGGTTACGAGATGTTCGAGGAAATGATTGCCGCCATTCGCGAAGAAATAGTCCGCCGTCTATTCCTGGTTCAGATCAAGCCCCAGACGGAACTGAAACGCGAAAAGGTGGCCAAGGTAACCTCCGAAGGCGGCGCCGGCGACAAGACCGTCAAGCGCCAGCCCGCCGTCAAAAAAGCCAAAGTTGGCCGCAACGACCCCTGCCCCTGCGGAAGCGGGAAAAAGTATAAGAATTGCTGCCTGGACAAGGATTTGAACAGTTTGAAATAAGAGAATCCCCCTTGTCCCCCCTCTTTAGGGGGGTGGCCGACGAAGGAGGCCAGGGGGTTGTTGGACGACAGAGCGGTACGATCTTACGGTACAATTGCAAACTTGCAACAACCCCCACCGCTTCGCGGAGCCCCCTAAGAGGGGGCACGAGGGGTGCGGATCAATCATTCAAATCTGTCGCGAAGCGACACCACATCTCTTATCTCTTATCTCTTATCTATTATCTCTTATCCACTCAAAAAGGAGTTCGCATGTCCTTTCAACGAATCCGTCTCGGTTCTCTGGAGTATTCCGTCTCCGATTCTCTCTCCGGTTCTGCGCACTGCTTTTCCACCCGTTTGGGTGGGGTCAGTCAGGGGCAGTGGGCCGCTTTGAATTTGGGGCACCGGCGGGGGGATGACCTGGAAAACGTCGTGAAAAATTATGAAATCCTGGGCAGTGCCGTGGGCTTTACCCCGGCCCAGACGGTGTTCCCCGCTCAGCGCCACACGGACGTCATTCGGGCCGTCACCGAGGATAACTGCGGCGAGGGCCTGTTTCGGGAGACGCCGGAGATCTGCGATGGACAAATCACGGACCGGCCCGGTGTGGCGTTGGTGGCTTTTTCCGCCGACTGCACCCCGATTCTGCTATTTGACCCGGTGCGGCGTGCCGTCGCCGCCGTCCATGCCGGGTGGCGGGGAACGGTCAAGGGCATTGCGGCCCGGGCTGTGGAAGCCATGGTTCGGGAATATGGCTGTGACCCGGCCGATATCCGGGCGGCCATCGGTCCCTGCATCAGCAAATGCTGCTTTGAAACCGATGAGGATGTTCCCATGGCCCTGCTGCGGGCGCTGGGCGGCCAGGCCCTGCCCGCCATCTACCAGCGGGGCGGCAAGTACCATGTGGACCTGAAATTCTGCAACGCTCTCTGGCTCCAACGGGCGGGAGTGGGCGCTTTGGACATCTCCCCCGACTGCACCGCGTGCGATTCTGCCCGCTACTGGTCCCACCGCAGAATGGGGAACGTACGCGGCTCTCTGGCCGCCGTCATCATGCTCAAGTGAGGTGAACCCTTTGAACAAGCGAATCTGCGCCCTTCTCAGCCTGCTGCTGGCTCTCTCTCTGCTGTGCGGCTGCTCCAATATGGACTGGAGCCGCTTTACCTCTTTTCTGACTGGCGAGGACAAGCAGACGGAGGCGGACGAACCGGAAGCGGATGTTCCAGGGACGGACGATACCTCTTTGGAGGCGCAGGATATGGCCTCCAACACCGTACTCGAGGAAATCGAGAGCCTGGAGGTCCTGCGCTTGGCCTATCAGTCCGCCTATGGTCTGAACCCCTACACTACAGTCAGCCTGTGCAACCGCACAATTCTGTCGCTCCTGTACGAACCGCTGTTTGTGGTCACATCTGAATTTCAGCCTGAGCCGGTGCTGGCCTCCGGCGTCATGGTCTCCGAGGATGGAAGGACAACCACTGTCACTCTCCGCAGCGGTGTGAAGTTTCACAGCGGCGAGGCGCTGACGGCGGCGGATGTGGTCTACTCCTATGAACAGGCCAAGGCGTGTGACTACTACGGAAACCGTTTTTACCACATCCTCACCGTGGAGGCTTCGGATGCGCAGACGCTGGTCATCACCGCCGACACCAGCATGGAGGCCGTGGCCCTGCTGCTGGACTTCCCCGTTATCCGCACCGGTACAGCGGAAGACGAATGCCCCGACGGAACCGGCCCGTTTGTCTATCAAACCGGCTCCACCACTCTGGACCGCTTTCAAGACTGGTGGGGCGAGGACTGGGTCATTGACTGCTCCCAGGCGGCGCTGACTCTGTGCGACACCTCCACGGATATCCGCGACAGCTTTGAATATGGCCTGGTCAATCTGGTCTGCACAGACCCCAACTCTGCCGCCTACGCCGCCTATCACAGCGACTTTGAGCGCTGGGGCTGCTCCACCACGGTGATGCAATACATCGGCTTTAACCACAATTCCAAGGTCTTTTCCAAGGACGCAATCTGCGCCGCCGTCACCTATGCTGTGGACCGGGAGGCCATAGTGGCCCAGGACATGGGCGGCTTTGCAGAAGAAGCCACGCTGCCCGCCTCTCCCCTGTCCCCGTACTACGACGCGGGACTTGCCGCCGATTACCGCTACGATCTGGATGATTTTTACGCGATCCTGGAAGAAGCCGAGATTCAAGACTATACCGGCAACGGCATTCTGGACGTCTACGACAAGGGCTACGCCATTCCGGTGGAGGGTACCATGATCGTCAGCGCATCCAGCCCCCAGCGGGTCCAGACCGCCAACCGGATTGCCGACAGCCTCAACGCGCTGGGATTTGACATCACAGTCTCGCCGCTGGAGGAGAGCGACTTCCTGACGGCGTTGTCTTACGGCAATTATGACCTCTACTATGCCGAGACACGGCTGTCCTCCAATTTTGACTTGGGCTCCTTCTTCCGTGAGGGTGGCTCGCTCTGCTACGGCGGACTGGCCAGCACAACCATGGTCGGTCTGTGCGCCGCCATGTTGGAAAACAGCGGCAACGCCTATGACCTTCACAAGCGGATTATGGACACCGGCGCCCTGTGTCCCGTACTGTTCAAGAGCTACGCCGTCTACGCCACCCGCGGTGCCGCCGAAAGTCTGAACCCAGCGGTGGACTGGGTAATCCATTGAATGGGCAATCGCACACACAGGTATCCGCTTCCCGGACGGCCTTCAAATCGCCGAAACGCCCTTGCGTTCCCTTTGCGGGGGCACAAGGGCGTTCTGTATGCCGCAGCCGGTTCCTATGCTTGTCCGATGTTTCGAAAGCGCTGATACCGGGCGTTCAGAAGCTGCTCCGGGGGCTGGCCGGACAGAACATCCAGTTCCGTCTGAATGCGCTGAGAGAGATTTTCATAAAAGGACGGCGTACCGATCTCCGCCTCGGAGATGATCTGCTCCACAATGCCCATGTGCAGGGCCTCCTGAGCCGTCAGCTTCAGGTGCTGGGCAGCTTCCTCCGCCCGGGCCGCGTCCTTCCAGAGGATGCTGGCACAGCCCTCGGGGGAGATCACCGAATAGACCGCATTCTCCAGCATCCAGACCCGGTCCGCCATGGCCAGTGCCAATGCGCCGCCGCTGCCGCCCTCGCCAATGAGGACTGACAGAATGGGAACCCGCAGGCCGCTCATGGCCGTCAGATTCTCCGCGATGGCCTGACCCTGACCCCGCTCCTCCGCGCCGATACCGCAATAAGCCCCCGCTGTATCCACAAAGCAGATCACGGGACGGCAGAATTTTTCCGCCTGCCGCATGAGCCGCAGGGCTTTCCGATAACCCTCCGGATGGGGCATGCCGAAATTCCGGGCCATGCGGTCCTTGGTCGTGCGGCCCTTTTCAATGGCAATCACCGTTACAGGCCGCCCGTTCAGGCGGGCAATGCCGCCCACAATGGCCGCGTCATCCCCGAAGCGGCGGTCTCCGTGCAGCTCCATAAAATCCGTAAAAATACCCTGAATATAGTCCAGACCCGTGGGGCGGTTGCTGGACCGGGCCGCCTTGACCCGTTCGTAGCTGGTCATACTCATAGGGCAGTCCCTCCTTGGTGGAATGCCAGCAGCATGGAGATGGTCTCCCGCTGCGCCTGTCTGGGCACCACAGCGTCCACAAAGCCGTGTTCCAGCAAAAATTCCGCCTTTTGAAAGCCTTGGGGCAGCTTTTTGCGGACCGTCTGCTCGATGACTCTGGCTCCGGCGAAGCCGATGGTGGCGTCAGGCTCGGCCAGAATCACATCGCCTTCCATGGCAAAGGAGGCCATAACGCCGCCGGTGGTGGGGTCAGTCAGGAGGACCAGATAAAAGAGGCCCCGGTCGCTGTGCCGCCGGACGGCGGCGCTGGTCTTGGCCATCTGCATCAGAGAGACAAGCCCCTCCTGCATTCTTGCGCCGCCGGAGACCGTGCAGCCCACCACGGGCAGACCCTCGGCAGTGGCATATTCAAACAGCCGGGTAATCCGCTCGCCCACGGCCCAGCCCATAGAACCCATCATAAAATAGGGGTCCATGACAAACAGACAGCAGCGCTGGCTCTGAATCTCCGCCGTGCCGCAAAGTACCGCCTCGATCTCGCCGCAGGAGTTGCGGGTGGTCTCCAGCTTTTCCTCATAGCCGGGGAATTGCAGCGGGTCCCGGCCCACCAGGTCCCGGTCAAATTCCGTAAAGGTCCCCTCATCGGTCAGAAAATTTACCCGCTGACGGGCATTCATACGGAAGTGATAGCCGCAGGGGCAAGTGTTGTACTGGCTCCACAGGAGGCTCAGGGGAACCGCCCGGCGGCAGTTGGGACACAGCTTGGTCATCTCATTTTCATCCCGGTGGACCGGGACGGACTGGCGGCCGCCGGTCTCCAGCTCATTTTTCGGTTTCAGGAATTGGGGCAGTTGCAAAGCGCCTCACCTCATTTCAAAAAGTCCAAATCGTACGTGCCATCCACAAAGGCCTTACGGGTAATCAGTTCCAATTGTTCTTCAATGTTGTTGTCCACACCCTGTACCACCAGCTCACAGAGGGCGGCCTGCATTTTGCGCAGGGCCTCTTCCCGGGTAGTGGCGTTGACAATCAGCTTGCCGATCATGGCATCATAATAGGGGGAAATTTCACAGCCCGTCACCATAAAGGTGTCAAACCGCACATTGGGTCCGCCAGGCACATGGAGGAAGGTCACTTTGCCGGGCCGTACGGCGTTGACACGGCATTCGATAGAGGCGCTCTCCATACGCACATCCGCCTGCGTGAAACCCAGCGGAACGCCTGCGGCCACACGGATCTGCCACTTGACCAGGTCAATCCCAGTCAGCATTTCCGTCACCGGATGCTCCACCTGGAGCCGCACGTTCATCTCCATAAAATAGGCCTGCTTCGTGCGCTGATCCAGCAGAAACTCCAGTGTGCCGATGCCGCAGTAGCCCACAGCCTGGACCGCCTTTGTGACCTGCTCCATCAGGGTCCGGCGCTGCTCCTTCGTCAGAATCACGCAGGGCGATTCCTCTATGAGCTTCTGGTGATTGCGCTGGACAGAGCAGTCCCGTTCGCCCAGACACACCACATGGCCCTGCTCATCGGCAAGAATCTGCATCTCAATATGCTTGGCGGGACTGATGTATTTTTCCAGATACACCGCTCCATCGCCAAAGGCGGCGCGAGCCTCAGCTACGGCGGCGTTGTAGTTCTGCTCCAGCTCCTCCGGACGGGTAACAAGCCGGATGCCCCGGCCGCCGCCGCCGGAGCGGGCCTTGATCATCAGCGGATAACCGGTCTTCTCCGCAGCCTGGCGCGCCTCCCGAAGGCCCGGCAGCACTTGGGAACCGGGAATCACCGGAAGCCCTGCCTCAGCCATCAGCGCCTTGATGCGCTCCTTGTCGCTGAGCCGGCGCATACTCTCCACAGAGGGGCCAATGAAGGCAATGCCGTTTTCCAGACAGCGGGCGGCAAACTCGGCGTTTTCCGATAAAAAGCCATAGCCCGGGTGAATGGCCTGGGCCCCGGACACCAGGGCAGCGCTGAGAATCCGGTCCTGGTTCAGGTAGCTGTCGGCGGCTTCGGCCCTGCCGATGCAGAAGCTCTGATCCGCCAGGGCCACATGAAGGGCCTCGGCGTCGGCTTGGGAATAGACCGCCACGGTGGAAATGCCCATCTCCTTACAGCTGCGGATGACGCGGACTGCCACCTCGCCCCGGTTGGCAATGAGAATTTTTGAAAACACAGCTTACACTCCTGTTATGGCAAATGAAAATTCCGCCTTGACGCAGAGCTTTCCATTGACATAGCCCTCGCCCTCGGCAAAATAAAAGGGCTTCTTCTGGCGTGTCAGGCGCACCTGCGTCTCCAACGTGTCGCCGGGATAGACGGGGTGCTTGAAACGCACCTTGTCCAAGCTGGTAAACAAGCTTAGCTGTCCCGGCTCCATTTGATCCTGGAGCAGGACGCAGGTGGTCTGGGCCAGCATTTCACAGAGGATCACGCCGGGAACCACGGGATGGCCCGGAAAATGTCCCTGCAAAAACCACTGGTCCGGGCGGATATGGCATTTGCCATGGGCCACGCCGTCAACACACGTTGCCTCGTCTACCAGGAGCATATTGTCACGGTGCGGCAGGATTTTTTTCAGTTCTTCCTGATTCATGGCTTTTCCCTCTTAATCCGAAACAGCACATGGCCATAGTCCACCGTCTGGTTGTTGCCCGCGCCGATCTCCACAATGACGCCGTCGCATTCGGCGGTAATCTCGTTCATGAGCTTCATGGCCTCGATGATGCAGAGAACATCACCCTTCTTCACCACGCTGCCCCGCTGGACGAAGGGCTTGGCGCTTTCCGTAGGGGCGCTGTAAAACACACCCACCATGGGAGAACACACGTCCACAATATCGTCCGCCTCCGCAGGGAACGGCGCGGACACAGGCGCGGCGGGAGCCGCTGCCGGAACCGTCACAGTCTGGAACGGCACAGCAGGCGTCCGCTCCAGCCGGAGGCGCACACCGTCCGCCTCCATTTCCAGACCCGTCAGATTCAGTTCCTCCATGAGCTTGGCATATTTGCGAATACTGTTGTCTTCCATCGGTTCACCTCATTCCGCCTTACGGAAGGTCAGGCAGGCGTTGTGTCCGCCAAAGCCCAAGGAGTTGGACAGAGCCAGCGTAACATCGGCGTTCCGGGCCGTACTGGGTACATAGTCCAGGTCGCACTCCGGGTCCGGCTCCAGCAAATGGATGGTGGGCGGAACAATGCCCTCCTGCAATGCTTTCAGGCACACAATGGCCTCCACCGCGCCCGCCGCGCCCAGCATGTGGCCGGTCATGGACTTGGTGGAGCTGATGAGCAGCCGCCGGGCCGCTTCCTCGCCGAATGCCTTTTTGATGGCAAGAGTCTCGATCTTGTCGTTCAGATGGGTGCCGGTGCCGTGGGCGTTGACATAGACCCGGTCCGACGGGGTATAGCCCGCCTCACGCAGCGCGTCGGCCATGGCCCGTGCGCCGCCGTTGCCCTCGGGGTCGGGGGCGGTGATATGATAGGCGTCGTTGGTGGAGCCGTAGCCGCACAGTTCGCCATAGATTCTGGCGCCACGGGCCTTGGCGTGTTCATATTCCTCAATGACAAGGACGCCCGCACCCTCGCCCATGACAAAGCCAGACCGTCGTGCGTCAAAGGGCAGCGACGCGGCGTCCGGATCCTCTGACAAGCTCAGAGCCTGCATATTGGAAAAGCCCGCATTAGCAATGGGGGTAACAACGGCCTCGGCGCCGCCGCAGACCATGGCATCAGCATAGCCGTGGCGCACCGCCCGCAGCGCCTCGCCGATGGCATTGGAGCCGGAGGCGCAGGCCGTTACTATGGGCAGAGCCGGGCCGGTAAAGCCGTAACGGATGGCAATCATGCTGGAGGCGATGTTGGCAATCATCATGGGAATAAAATAGGCGGAGACCCGGCGGGGGCCTTTGGTCATGAGCTTGGCATGCTCATTCTCCATGGTCTGCAGGCCGCCGACACCGCTGCCCACATAGACCCCCACTCGGTCGCATGGCAGCGTTCCCTGAAGGCCGCTGTCCTCCATGGCCTGGACTGCAGCGGCCATGGCATACTGGGCGTAGGGGTCGGCGTGGAGGACCTGGGATCTTTCCATATACTGCCTCGGGTCAAAGTCCCGCACCTCCGCTGCCAGCTTGCATTTATAATCCGTTGTATCAAATTTTGTAATGGGGCCAATGCCGTTTTTTCCGGCAAGCAGACTGCCCCAAAAGGCCGTCAAATCATTTCCCACGGGCGTAACACAGCCCATTCCGGTGACGGCCACTCTTCGATTATCCAAAGGTGAAAATCCTCCTTAAAGAGATTCCATTCTATCCCCAGGCTTCCGCACGGCCCTACATCGCCATGCCGCCGTCTACGCGGATGACTTCGCCGGTGATGTACGCGGCGGCGGGACCGGCCAGGAAAGCCACGGTCTGGGCCACATCCTCTGGCCTGCCAACCCGTCCCAGGGGAATGGAGGCGGTGATGGCGTCCCGGTCCTTCTCCGCCAGGGCCTGGGTCATATCCGTGGCGATGAAGCCGGGAGCCACGGCGTTGCAGGTGATATTCCGTGCCGCCAGCTCCCGGGCGGCGGCCTTGGTCAGGCCGATCAGGCCGGCCTTGGACGCGGAGTAATTGGCCTGTCCCGCATTGCCGGTGAGTCCGGAAATGGAGCTGATATTCACGATTCTGCCGCCCCGGTTGCGGATGAAAATGGGGGTACAGTGGCGGATCATATTGAACGCGCCCTTGAGATTGGTGTTCAGGACGGCGTCAAAATCCGCCTCCTTCATGGTGGCGATCAGGCCGTCCCGGGTGATTCCGGCGTTGTTCACCAGAATATGCACCGTGCCAAACCTGGCCTTGATCCGGGCCACCGTTTCCTTGGTGGCGTCAAAGTCCGCCACATCGCACCGAAAAGCCTCTGCCTCCGTACCGAGGGTCCGGCAGGCGGTCACGGTCTCCTGGGCCGCCTGGGCATTGCCCGCATAGACAACAGCCACTTTCGCGCCCTGCCGGGCCAGCTCCAGCGCCACGGCGCGGCCTATGCCGCGGGAGCCGCCGGTGACAACGGCAATTTGATCCTTCAGCATTTGATTACCTCCTCAACGGCCCGGCTCAGCTCCTCTGCCGTCTCCACGGTCAGGATGCGAACCGTGCCGTCGATACGGCCAATCAGTCCCGCCAGGGTCTTGCCGGGACCGACTTCAATAAACGTATCCGCCCCTTGGTCGATCATATGCTCCACGCTGCTTTGCCATCGGACCGGATGGCAGACCTGCAGAGCCAGATTTTCTTTCAGGTCCGCACCCGCATAGGGACGGCCTGTATAGTTGGAATACAGGGGCAGCGCCGGCGTGTGCAGCGTATAGTCCTCCAGCGCCTCGGACAGGCGCTCGGAGGCGGAGGCCATAAAGGGCGAATGGAAGCCGCCCCGGACCTTCAGCGGTACGCCCCGTCCGCCTGCCGCCTTGACGCCGGAAAGGAAGGGCTTCAACTCCTCGCTGAGGCCCGCCACCGTCACCTGGCCGGGGCAGTTATAGTTGACGGGATAGACATGGGCATAGGGGGCGCACAGGGCCTCCACCTGCTCGTCGGAGAGCTTCAGAACCGCCGCCATTGCGCTGTCTACCTGCTCGGACGCCTCCTGCATCAGCGCCGCACGGCGGCAGGCGATGGAGAACGCATCCTCCACCGACGCGGCCCCGGCGGCTGCAAGCGCCGCGATCTCTCCCAGGGAGAACCCTGCGGCCATGGCCGGGTGAACCCCGGCGGCCTCCAGCGCGGCGGCTGCCGCCAATTCCACAGCCACCATGCAGGGCTGGGTATTGCGGGTTTCGGTCAGGAGTTCCATGGTGCCGGAAAAGCACTGCTCCATGGTGCCGGGGCGAACCTTTTCACAACGCTCGAAGACTTCCCTTGCCGCCGGATCAGTCTCATACAAGTCCTGCCCCATGCCGGGGTGCTGCGCACCCTGGCCGGGAAACACAAACGCTATCTGATCCATTTGCCCGCTCCCGCCAGAATGGTCTCGGCTTCCGTAAAGATTTCCCGAATGATCTCTGCGGCAGGCTGTTCCCGATTGACCATACCGGCGATCTGTCCGGCCAGGAAGCAGCCGTTCTGGATATCGCCGTCCTTCACCGCCGCACGAAGCGTACCGACGGCCAGCTGATCCAGCGCCTCGTCGGAAATATCGGTATATTCCACCTTGGCATAATTTCGGGAGAAAGGGGTTTTCAGGCTGCGAACCGGATGGCCCAGCCGCTTGCCGGTGGTTATGGTGCCCAGATCGCCGGCCTTCAAAACCTTTTCCTTATAATTGGGATGAATGGTACATTCGTTACAGGTCAGGAAGCGGGTACCCAGCTGCACCCCCACCGCACCCAGCATAAAGGCTGCCGCCACACCCCGGCCATCGCCAATGCCGCCGGCGGCAATAACCGGCAGATCCGTGGCGTCGCAGACCTGCGGCACCAGCGGCAGCGTGGACAGTTCTCCGATATGGCCACCGCTTTCGCTGCCTTCGGCAATGACGGCGGACGCGCCCACTCGGGTCATCAGCTTGGCCATGGACACAGAGGCCACCACAGGGATGACCTTGATGCCTGCACCCAGCCACAGGTCCATGTACTTGGATGGATTGCCCGCGCCGGTGGTGACAACAGCCACCTGTTCCTCGGCCAAAACCTGAGCCACCTCGTCGGCGAAGGGACTCATCAGCATGACGTTGACGCCGAAGGGCTTATCCGTCCGGGACTTGGTCAGCTGAATCTGTTCCCGGACAAAGCTGCCGGGGGCATTGCCCGCGCCGATAATGCCAAGGCCGCCGCCGTTGGACACCGCCGACGCCAGATAGCCGTCGGCCACCCAGGCCATACCGCCCTGGAAAATGGGATACTCGATCCCGACAAGGTCGCAAATCGGTGTATGAATCATAGCTTACTCCCGCTTGGACTCGATGAAGTCCACCAACTCGCCCACGGTCTTCACCTTCTGCTCCAGCTCGATCTCCATGCCCAGCTCGTCCTCCAGATCCATGAGCATTTCCACGGTGTCCAGGGAATCAATCCCCAGGTCCTGGAAAGTCGTCTCCCGCTGAATTTCAGACGGGTCGCAGTCATTCCGCTCCGCCAGAAGCTTTGCAACAGTTTCAAATACCATCATAAATTCCTCCATTGATTTCAAAAAATAAGGTACAACGCGCCAACCGGCGCAGGCACTTGCGTAGAAAGGAGAACCAGGTGAACCCGGTTTGACAGCATAAATTATACCATTTCCTCCGAAGGCTGTCAACAAAACTCGTGGAATCCAAGGCTTTTTGAGAAAAAATTCAGCCCACGCCCTACAGAGCTATTCTATATCCGGCAAGCCCTCGTGCCCCCTTTGAGGGGGCTGTCAGGCCGTAGGCATGACTGGGGGTTGTAGCAAGTTTGCAATTCTACCGTATTATTGATACCGTTCTGTCATTCAATAACCCCCAGTCAGCTTCGCTGACAGCCCCCTAAAAGGGGGCACGAGGGTGCGGATAAAAATTTCAATCCGTCCGGTGAAGCCGGACACCTTCATTGTCAATTGTCAATTCTCAATTGTCAATTCAAAAACGCGGCAGCCCATGCATTTGGACTGCCGCGTAATTGATTTGGTGTTTCTCACTGGACCGGCAGAACGATCTCTGCCTTGAACAAATCGCCGTCCACGGTCAGGCGGAAGTCGCCTTTTTGCAGCTGAGTCAGACTCCGGGCAATATTCAGGCCCAGGCCGCTGCCCTCGGTGGTGCGGGAGGCGTCACCCCGGACAAATCTCTCCATCAGCTCGTCAGCGTCCACATTCAAGGAATCCCGCGAGATGTTTTTCACGGCAATGATTACCCAATCGTCCTTCTTCTGGGCCGTCAGATAGACCCTGGTTCCGGCCAGAGCGTATTTGACCACGTTGTTTAGAAGATTGTCCATGATCCGCCACAGAAGCTTTCCGTCGGCCAAAACCGTCAGGTTTTCCTCCAAGGACAGTACCAGATCCAGCTTCCCGGCTGCAAGACGTTCCCGATACTCTGCAGCCGCCTGGTTCATTAGCTCTGTGACGCTGGTGGGCGCCAGATCCACGGGCAGATTGCCGGTGGACGCCTTGGACGCCTCCACCAGATTCTCCGTCAGCCGCTTCAGGCGCCTGGCCTGCCGGTCCAGGACCTCCAGGTATTGGATGCCCTCTGCCTCCGTGTGGGGCTTTTGCAGCAGATCCACATAGTTGACAATGGAGGTCAGCGGCGTTTTGATGTCGTGGGACACATTGGTAATCAGCTCGGTTTTCAGCCGTTCCGACTTCATCCGCTGCTCCACCGCCTTGTTCATGCCCCCGGCGATGGCGTTGAGGTTGTCTCCGTGGCGCTTGAACTCCCAGTACATTTTAGAGGTGTCCAGCTGATAATCCAGATCCCCGGCGGCCAGCCTGGCCGCGCCGTCCTGGAGCTGCTTCATCTGGACCACGGCATAGATGGCGGCGGCCAGCAGGAACAGATTGAAAAGGACTGCCAGCAGCAGCCAAAATCCAGTGCTGCCATAATGATGTAATGCCTGATAGAACAATCCCGTCAGCACCCAATCGATCAGGACCGCAAGGCAAATTACCAGCGCCGCCTTCGGTACCAGGCCAATGCCGTGAAGACCGCCGGCGGCGATGATTCTGGCGCGCTTCAGCCATTTCCGCAGCGTGGTCAGGCGCCGCCAGCACCAGCGGAGCAGCCGGAAGATCACGCTGTTCTCCCACCATTTCCCAAGCTTCACCCGGGTGGCAAACGTACAGAAAAAGCCCAGAATCACCATGCCGCAGAAGCTGCAGATCACAGTAAGTCCCACCAGCTTCGCCTGCCACATACCGGTCGATAATTCAACGTCCACCATCTCAAAAACCGCCGCCAAAAAGCATAATCCGGCGGCAATGGCCGCAACCAACAGCAGATCCAGGGGAATCCGCTCCACCCAACCGGCCTTGACCGCCTCCCGGCCCGGCCGGCGTCCCGCCTGACAGCAGAGGAACACCAGGCACCCCAGCAGCAGCAGGACACAGACTCCCAGCGTCACCGGCGCTGTGATCCGGTAACGTTCAAGCAGCGCGAACGACTGCTGGTTCTCCCAGAACCAATCCCGGGCTGTCAATTCCTCGGGCAGCAGGCAGAGAACCTGATAGGTGGGCTGGGGATCCGTCACAGGCTCACCGGTGGCTTGCTCCAACAGAACCGCCATCCATTCGGGTTCCGGGTAGCGGTCCGTTACATACAGGCCCTGGAACAGGCCCTCGGTTTGCAGTTTCATGGGATAGTCATAGGTGTAGAGGAAATCGTTGTCCTTGAGATTTTCCGGCAGCTGGAGGTCCAGTCCGTCCAGATAGGACGCAAGAATCTCGCCGGTGTCCTCCCGCAGGAGAATAAAGCGAAGGTTGTCGGCGTTCATATTATGCAGATACGAGGCCCAATGGTCATAATCCGGCTTACTGGCATACCGGTCGGACACTTGGTCGATCAAATCAGACACCTTGGAATAACATCTCCAGGTGGAAAGAAAGCTGGTGGCTCCTTTATAGATTCCCAGCTCCATACACACAAGCGTGGCATAGGCGGAAACCACCCCCAGCGCCAGACACACCGTTGCCAGCAGAAACGCCAGAATTTTCAGCCACAAGGCGCTGAAACGAAATTTCACGGAAAAGCCCCCTTTTCAGAATTGGCAATGGAAAACAAAGATTGATGCATCCCCTGCGGGGACGGGCTGCGTAATTTGCCTGCACCCTCGTGCCTTCTCTACTCCCCCCTGCCCGTCTTTGCGAACTTATATCCCTGTCCCCACACCACCTTGATGTACCGGGGGTCCGAAGGGTTGATTTCAATTTTCTCCCGCAGATGGCGGATGTGGACGGCCACGGCGCTTTCGGAACCGGCGCCGGTTTCGTTCCATACGGCTTCATAGATCTGGGCCGAGGAATAAACTTTGCCGGGGTTACGCATGAGCAGGCGCAGAATGCCGTACTCACTGGGGGTCAGGCCTACCGGGTCGCCGTCTACCGTGACGGTCTTGGCGGGATCATCTAGGCAGACCGCGCCAATCGCAATGACATCCGGCGAATGGTTCTGACTGCCCAGGGAAGTATAGCGCCGCAGCTGGGACCGCACCCGGGCCAGAACCTCCATGGGATCGAATGGCTTGGTGATATAGTCGTCCGCCCCGATGTTCAAGCCCAGAATTTTGTCGCTGGTCTCGCTTTTGGCCGTCAGCAGGATGATGGGTACATTACTCTCCGCCCGCAGCTTAGCTGTGGCGGCAATGCCGTCCAGCTCCGGCATCATGATGTCCATCAGAATCAGCTGAATATTCTCCCGCCGGACAATGTCGATGGCCTCCCGGCCGGTATAGGCTGCAAACAGGCGGTAATCCTCGCCGGACAGGTAAATTTTAAGAGCTGCAACGATGTCGCGGTCATCATCGCAGATTAAGATATTGTACATTTCTCTCACCCCACTTTGTTATTTTAACAGATCTCAGTTTAAGATAAAAGTGTATGAAATCTTAAGAAATCATGAAGCTGCCAAGAAACTCGAATTTTTCAGGATAATTTTTATTGCCATTAAGGAACATATGACTTAAAATGGAATCAAAAACAGAAGGATGTGATTCTATGCGGATTTTGATCGTAGAGGACGAGGTACGGCTGGCTATGGCTTTGCAGCAGATTCTGACGGAAGCCGGCTATGAGGCGCAGGCCGTCCACAACGGCACCGATGGCTTGAATGCCGCGCTGCGCCAGACCTTTGATTTCATTCTTTTGGATGTCATGCTGCCCGAGCGGGACGGCTTTTCCGTTGCGGCAGAGTTGCGCCGCCGGCAAATCAAGACGCCTATTCTCATGCTGACTGCCAAGGATTCTGTACCGGACAAGGTTTTGGGCCTGGACTCCGGCGCGGATGACTATATGACCAAGCCCTTTGCCACAGAGGAGCTGCTGGCCCGCATTCGGGCCCTGACCCGCCGCCAGCCCGCCGTTCTGCCCCGGGACCCCAGCTTCGGCGACATCACCTACCGGGTTGGGAATGCCTCGCTGCTCTGCGGCAGCAAGGAAATCCGTCTGAACTTTAAGGAGTCGGAAATCATCAAGCTGCTTTTGGCTTCTACCCAGACGATTCTCCCCAAGGACGAGATCATCTCCAAGGTTTGGGGTTACAATTCCGACACCTCCGATAACAATGTGGAGGCCTACATCTCCTTCCTGCGTAAGAAACTCCATTTCCTGGGGAGTCAGGTCTCCATCGTCGCCATCAAAAAACAGGGCTATAAGTTGGAGTATCATCCATGCTGAAAAAGCTCCGGTGGAAGATCATCCTCATCAACATGGCGCTGGTCAGCGTCGTTCTGCTGGCCGCTCTGACGGTGCTGTACATCGTCAGCAGCCGAAACAGCACCGACATGCTCTATCGAAGCCTGGATCAGTCCATCAGCTTTGCCATGAAGCCGGAGAAGGACACGGTCACCCTGGGCGGCTCGCACACAGCGGGAAAACTGCCTGTGGCCCAGCTGCCCAGCGTTGTGGTGTCGATCTCCGAGGATGGGACGCTCAACCTTTTGGATGAGGACGGCATCAGCCTCTCCGATGAGCTGCTTCGGGAGAGCGTTGCCCTGGCCTTGGACGCGCCGTCTCCCTTTGGAAAGCTGACCGAACAAAAGCTGGCCTTTCTGCGGCGGGATGCAAAAAACGGCTATATTCTGGCCTTATGTGATCTGACTTCCTCCAGCGCCTTTCTGCAAAAAATGGTTTTGCTCTGCGCCGCGCTGTTTTTGGGCGGAACTCTGGTGTTTTTCTTTATCAGTCTGGGGCTGTCCTCCATAGCCGTGAAGCCCATCGCGGCGGCATGGCAGCAGCAGCGGCAGTTTGTGGCCGACGCCTCCCATGAGCTGAAAACGCCGCTGACGGTCATCATCGCCAACAACAACATTATCAGCGCCCACAAGCATGAGATGGTGGCTCAGCAGGACCAGTGGCTTCATTCCACCGCCGAGGAGGCTAACCAGATGTGCCAACTCATCGATCAGATGCTGACGCTGGCCAAGTACGAAACCAGCGAGCAGACCATTCGGTTCCGCCCTGTGGACTTCTCCGATCTGCTGGAGGAACAGATTCTGTATTTGGAGCCGGTTGCCTATGAGCGGCGTGTACATCTGGAAGCCGCTCTGCCGCCCCATGTGGTTCTGGACAGTGATCCGGTTATGCTCCAGCATCTGGCCGTCATTCTCATAGAAAACGCCATAAAATACAGTCCCCAGGAGCAGACCGTGGCAGTCTGTCTGACCGGCGGGCACACGGTCCGCCTGACCGTCCGCAACGAAGGACCTCCCATTCCGCCGGAGGATCTGCCCCACATATTTGACCGGTTCTACCGCTCCGACAAAGCCCGCTCCACCGGCGGCTACGGCCTGGGCCTGGCCATTGGCCGGTCCATCGCCGGTAATCTGCACGGTAAGCTGTCGGTGGAAAGCAGTGAAGAATCCGGAACCGTATTTACTGCGGAGTTTAAGACATAGACCCTCATGTTTCCTTTTCAGGGCGCTATCCGCAGCCATCTGAAGCGAGAGGCTGATAGGCGCCCCTGCAGCCGGGAAGCGGCGTGTCTGCAAGCGGCGGGCTAAGGGCAGACCGCCCTGCAATTCTGTCATACGGCGCGGGATTCGCGCTGTCAATGAAACCCGGGCCGGCCAGGTTGTTCCTGTCCGACCCGGGTTTCGGTTTTTTTATTTTATCACCTTGTTGTCCACCACATCCTTCAGCAGAGCGGTGAACTGCTCCAGGCTCATGGCGCCCAGATCGCCCTCCGCACGGTGGCGGACGGAGACGGTCTGGTTTTCCATATCCCGGTCACCGACCACCAGCATGTAGGGGACCTTTTCCAGCTGGGCCTCGCGGATCTTCTTGTTGACCTTCTCATTGCGGGCATCCACCTCGACGCGGTAGCCCAGGCTGTCCAGCTTGGCGGCAATCTGGCTGGCATATTCCGTGGCGCGGTCCGTGATGGGCAGCAGCTTCACCTGCACCGGGCTGAGCCAGGTGGGGAAGGCCCCGGCGAAATGCTCGGTGATGACGCCGATGAACCGCTCGATGGAGCCAAGCAGGGCACGATGGATCATAACGGGGCGGTGAGTTTCGCCGTCCGCGCCCACATACTCCAGCTCAAACCGCTCGGGCATCTGGAAGTCCAGCTGAATGGTGCCGCACTGCCAGGTACGGCCCAGAGAGTCAGCCAGATGGAAATCCAGCTTGGGGCCGTAGAACGCGCCGTCGCCGGGGTTGATGACATAGGGCTTGCCCATTTCCTCAATAGCCTGCTTCAAGGTTTCCTCGGCAAAGGCCCAGACCTTCTCATCGCCCATATGGTCCTCGGGCATGGTGCTAAGCTCGATCTGATAGGTCAGGCCGAAGGTGGAGTAGATCTCGTCAAACAGCTTGACCACGTTGATAATCTCATCCTTCATCTGATCGGGGGTCATAAAGATATGGGCGTCGTCCTGGGTGAAGCAGCGGACGCGGAACAGGCCGTGGAGCGCGCCGGACATCTCATGGCGGTGGACCAGGCCCAACTCGGCCATACGCAGAGGCAGATCCCGATAGGAATGAGGCTCGGACTTATACACCA
>CAYTXW010000017.1:0-19520 GCA_964441575.1 uncultured Oscillospiraceae bacterium | reverse complement strand
GGGAAAAGCTGCAGGCGATTCGCCCCCTGTCCGTGGGGCAGGCCGGCCGTATTTCCGGCGTCAGCCCTGCCGATGTGGCCGTGCTTCTGATCTGGCTGGAGCAGAGAAAATGGAAACAGAATGAATCTATGGAAGAAATATGAAAAAAATAGAGAACGCAGGGGTTGAAAAGCAGGAGATTCAATGATAGAATAAAGCCAGCTAACTGGCAGTGAGCCATCTGTTTGGCTTTCACGATCTGTGCGGGAGGATTGAAATGGAGAACAATAACAATGATGAGATGGTAATTGACCTTGGAAGGATTCTTTTGACGTTTTGGCATCGCATATGGATCATTCTTCTGGCGGCGGTTGTGGCGGGAGCGGCGGCTTTTTGCGTGGCCCGGTTTGTTATAACGCCGCAGTACCAGGCGGCTGTGACCATGTATGTGAACAACAGCGCCGTAACGGGAAATGAAACTTCCATCACTTCTTCGGACTTGACTGCCTCAAAAAGTCTGGTGGATACATACGCCATTATTCTGAAAAGTCATACGACGCTGGACACCGTGCTGGAGATGACAGCGCTGCCGTACTCCTATGAGGAGCTTTCCGACATGATTTCGGCGGCATCTGTCAACAGCACGGAGGTCTTTCAGATTACGGTAACGGGAGAGGACCCGGCAAAGGCGATGCTGATTGCCAACACCATTGCCGACGTTGCCATGAATACCATTCCGGATGTGGTAGCGGGAAGCTCGGTCCGGATTGTGGACTATGCAGGACTTCCTGCGTCGCCGTCCAGCCCGAATGTTGCCAAATATACAGCCATTGGCGTGATTCTGGGGATTTTCCTGAGCTGCGCAGGCATCGTGGTGGCGGTGATGCTGGACAACCAGATTCACGAGGAAGCCTACTTGATTCAGACTTATGATATTCCGGTGCTGGCGTGCATCCCTGATCTGCTGTCAGAGAAGGCCCGGTCCAGCTATGAATATTACGGAGGGAAATAAAGTGAAAGCCAAACACAAGGAAAAGCAATCCAAACAAAACAGCGTTGGAATGGCGCAAAAGCAGTTTGGCGATCAGCTGAGTTTTGCAGGAAAAGAATCCTATAAGCTGCTGCGGACGAACCTGGCGTTCTGCCTGCCCAACAAAGAGGAATGCAGCGTGATCGGCGTGACCAGCTCGGTCCCTAGCGAGGGGAAGTCTACTACGTCGGTCAATCTGGCCTATACGCTTTCCGAGACCGGAAGCAGGGTCTGCATCATTGAGGCCGATATGCGCCGCCCACAGCTTGCCGACAGGCTGCAGGGCACACGGGAAAGAGGCCTGTCCAATCTCCTGTCCGGTCAGGCATCCGGCAACGATGTGCTGCAAAAGATCTCCTTTGAGCATACATCCTTCTATTCCGTGTTTGCGGGAACAATTCCGCCCAACCCGTCGGAGCTGCTGGCTTCCAAGCAGATGGAGGCGGTGATAGAGGCGCTCAGAAAATCGTTCGATTATATTATCCTGGACCTTCCGCCTGTGACCAGCGTTTCCGATGCCCTGGTTGTTTCCAAGCTGCTGGATGGCATGATTGTGGTGGTGCGGCAGGACTATGCCTCCAAAAAGGCGCTGGAGGAAACCATGCGGAAGCTCAAGCTGTCGAATGTCAACATCCTCGGCTTCACCATGACGCATTCCACAACCCAGGAAAAGACATACCGAAAGCGGTACGGATATTACAAGAATTATGAAAAAGAGCAAGCGAGGAACTGACAGCTCGGTCTCATACAGGAGCGCGGTATGTTAATTGATTTTCATTCCCATATTCTCCCCGGGATGGATGACGGCAGCAAGGATATCCAGGAGAGTCTTGCCATGCTGCGGTTGTCAGCGGCAGGCGGGGTGACGCATATAATAGCCACGCCGCATTTCTATGCCAGCAGCGACAGCCCAGAACGATTTCTCCGTCGGCGGCAGGAGGCATGGAGAAAGCTGAAGCCCATGCTGGAGCCGGGTATGCCGCAGGTGCTGCTGGGCGCGGAGGTCTACTACTTTGAGGGGCTGTGCTATTCCAATGAGCTGCCCCTTCTCCGCGTGGAGGGGACCGACGTGCTGCTTTTGGAAATGCCCTTTTCCACCTGGAGCGAGCGGATGGTGCGGGATGTCATCGACCTTGGACGCCGTGGGGATACGACGGTTGTGCTGGCGCACATTGACCGGTATCTTCACGATCAAACGAAAGAGACATGGGAGACGCTGCTGCGGAACTGCATTTTGACGCAGATCAACGCATCGGCGATTCTGGAGGGGCGGATGGCGTCCCGCAAAATTTTACAGCTGGTTCAAAACGGACGGGCGCAGGTGATCGGCTCTGACTGTCACAACATGGATGGCAGAAAGCCCAATCTGGCGGCTGCCATGGAAAAAATCGCGCAGACGCTGGGGCAGGAAGCAGCCGAACGGCTGATACAAAACGCGAAGGGCATTTTGAATCTGCAAACTTAACACCGAGAGGTGAATGGAATGGACGGAAAACTGATTGTGATCGAAGGCTTGGACGGCAGCGGGAAGGCGACGCAGGCGCGGCTGCTGTGCGACCGCCTTGAATGCCGGGGCTTGAAGGTAAAAAAGGTATCCTTTCCAGACTACCAATCCGACTCCTCCGCCCTTGTAAAGATGTATTTGTCCGGCGTATTTGGCAGCAAGCCGGAGGACGTGAACGCATACGCGGCTTCCTCTTTTTATGCGGTGGACCGATATGCTTCCTATAAAACGGGCTGGGAGCGGTTTTACAGAGACGGCGGTATAATTGTGGCGGACCGGTATACAACGTCTAACGCCATTCATCAGTGCAGCAAGCTCCTCAGGGAGCAATGGGACGGCTATTTGGAATGGCTGTTCCACTTTGAATATCAGCTTCTGGGCATTCCTGCACCGGATATGGTGCTGTATTTGAATGTGGACACCCAGGTGAGTCAGGCGCTGATGACGGGCCGCTATCATGGCGATGAGAAAAAGAAGGATATCCATGAGGGAAATCTGGCATATCTGGAACAATCCAGAAAAGCGGCTGAATACTGTGCAAAAAAGCTGGGATGGCAGGAAATCAACTGCTGCATCAACGGGCGCATGAGAGGAACTGACGAGATTTTGGAAGAGATTGTAAGACAGATCACGGTGGCCGCATATTAAGAAAGAGGTGCAACGGTGCGTTTTTTTAAGAAGCATAAAATTTTAACCGGCATTCTGCTGGTGCTTGTCCTTTTGATCGGACTTTGCGTCTGGTTTGTCTGGGATAAGCTGAATAAGATATCCTATGACGACGGAAAGCGCCCGGTGCTGGAAGAGACGCTGCCGTCGCAGGGATACGAGACGGAATCGCCGCAGACAGATGAGGATGAAGTGACCGAACAGACCGAACAGGACGAGGATGTGGTGGATACCGACGATCTGGAGGATATGGAAGCGATTCTTTCAGACATGGAAATCTTCCAGGACAGCGATGTGTTCAACATTCTGCTGCTGGGGACCGATGAACGCACCGCGGAATTCAGCGAGAATGCGCGGGCGGACAGCATCATGCTCCTGTCAATCCATAAAACTGAAAAGACGGTGAAGCTGGTCAGCCTGGAGCGCGGTATGGGCGTTCCCATTTTGGAAGGGCAGTATGAAGGCAGCTATGACTGGCTGACCCATTGCTTCCGCTATGGCGGCGCGAGCCTCATGCTGGAGGAAGTGCAGTACTGCTTGCGGGTCGATGTGGACCGCTATGTGCGGGTGAATTTTAACATGTTCACCCAAATTGTGGATTCTCTTGGCGGCGTCGATATCTCTCTGACACAGCAGGAAGCAGACGCCCTCAATGGCAATTCCTATACCAACGCGAAGACGAAAAACAAGGTGGTGGAAGGAGTGAACCACCTGGATGGCTATGATGCGCTGCAATATGCACGGCTTCGGTATATCGACAGCGACTGGGTGAGAATCCAGCGCCAGAGAAATGTGATTCAGGCGATCCTCCACCAGGCGAAGGATTTGAATCTGCTGGAGCTGAATTCCCTTGCGGATACGATTTTGCCGTTGATTCAGACGAACCTGACGAAGTTGGAGATTTTGGAATTGGTCACATACGCGCCGCTGGTTTTGGGCAGCGATATTGAACAGATGTCCCTCCCGGCAGAGGGGACCTACGGCGGTATGATCGGTCTGGAAGGACGGACGCTCTACGCAGTGGATTTTGAGACGAACGCACAGATTTTACAGGAATTTCTATACGGGGAAGCGCCGTAAGCCCACAGAGCGCCTGCCGGACCTAACCGGCAGGCGCTCTGTGATGCCCGTTCTTTTTAAAGCCGCATGGCAGACAACCGGAATGGACAAGGAACAATGCAATCAAGATTTAAATTATTGGTAAAAAAGGCCGCAGGGTCCGCATAATGCGGACTGCAAGGGTTGGGGAACGGATACGGGCAGAATTTCAAATTCGTTCCCGCAGGGGATACATCCGTCCTCAGTTCCGCACGAAGGTAACAGCGTCGGGCGGCTCCGCTTAGATTTTTCGGGTGCTGATTTCTTCCAGTTCCCGCAGCTTGTCCAGGTTTTTCCGGCCCACGCAGCCGACCATGAGATACCGTTTGTTAAAGGCATCATGGACAAAGTGGTACAGCAGATGGAAGTCCTTGATTTCTCCGGTGTTGTGTACATGGATGCGGGGACCGGTGCAGTAGTGCTTGGCGTCGCCGATGGAGATGTGGTTTTCATCCACATAGGCGATGGGAAGCTTTTGATCGATGAGTTCGAAGACCTTCTGCTCCATTTCCCGCAGATCGAATTCCGGCGGATAGTCCGGGAAATAGATGATAAAGCCGTGCTTGACATCGTCGTGGCCGCAGCGCTCCAGGTCCGCCTTGGGCATGAGGAATTCACACAGGTCCTCCGCCGTGTGGGACATAAGCCGGTAGGGGAGAGATTTGTAGACAATGTCGCAGATTTCCTGCGGCTCCGGGCCAAAGATGTTGGGGCGGGTGATAATGACCTCCTCACCCACACCGATGAGAAGATCTGCGTGGCCGCCCAGCAGCGGGTAAACCAGGTCGAAATGTTCCACCACAACCCGCTTGCCGTTGTGCAGCGCCCGTGTGATGGCATCGGCCAGCTCCGTCATCTGCGTAAAGCCGTTTTCAAAACGGATGTCCAGATGGTAGGTATGGGGCGTAAAGAGGCTGAATCCCCGGTCCTGCTCCAGAATGGGCAGGGGGCGTACATAGACGCCATTGTCGTCGTTGGTGAGCTCCAGGCCGGGGAACATGCCCCGAATCAGGGCGCTCTTGCCGGAACCGGCTTCGCCAATGATACCGATGAGCTTATCCGTAGGGGAGAGATACAGTTGACTGATCTGCATGCCCAGGCTGTACATCCGGTTGTGGCCGCGGGGAGCAAAATAGCTGCTCATAATATGGGATTTTTGACGTTCCTCCATCATAATGCGATTCCTTCTTTCGTCCTTATCGTGGGGTTCTGTGTAAAATTATAACAGATGAAATACAAATTGAAAAGAGAGAATGCAAAAATAGATTGCAAATCGGGAAATTGCATTATATAATATTGTCAAATTGATGTAGGTCAATTTTGAAACTAGGAAGGAGTAAGGAACAAATGGTGGACATTGTCCGAATCGCATGGGCCGGAACGATGGAGTCCAGCGATGTACATGTGCAGATTGAGCCCTCCGACCGGGGAATCGAGATCCAACTGGAATCTGTGGTAAAAGGCCAGTTCGGTGATTCGATTGAAGCGGTTATCCGTGAGGTATTGACGGAGTGCGGCGTGGAGCGGGCGAAGCTCTCGGTGGTGGACCGGGGCGCGCTGGAGTGTGTACTCCGTGCCCGCGTGGAGACTGCCGTCGCACGGGGAAGGAGAGAAGACTGATGCGCCGTTCTATGCTGTTTTTGCCGGGCAATACGCCCAATATGCTGATTAACGGCAATTGCCTGGGCGCCGACGCCGTGATTTTTGACCTGGAGGACGCCGTGGCGCCCGCCGAGAAGGACGCGGCCCGGATTCTGGTCCGCAATACCATGAAATATATGGATTTTCATGGCTGTGAGATCATTGTTCGAATCAATTCCATTGATACGCCGTTCTGGAAACGGGATGTGGATGAGATTCTGCCGCAGAAGCCGAACCTGATCCTGCTGCCCAAGACCAGCTGCGCACAGGATGTATTGACGGCGGACGCTTATTTGACTGAGACCGAGGAAAAGCTGGGCTATGCCCGGAACACGGTTCGCCTGATGCCGCTGATTGAGACGGCCCAGGGCGTGGAGAACGCCTATGCCATCGCCTCCGCATCGAACCGGGTAGCGGCTTTGTTCCTGGGCGCGGAAGACCTGACTGCGGATCTGCGGTGCAAGCGCACCAAGGAGGGCCGGGAGATTGAGTACGCCCGGACCCGTCTGGTGGTGGCGGCCCGGGCCGCCAATGTGGAGGTCTATGACACGCCCTTTACGGATGTCAACGATGATGAAGGCATTGAGGTCGATGCCGCCTATGCCAAAGCCCTGGGCTTTACAGGCAAAGCGTCCATCTCTCCGCGCCATGTGGAGGTTATCAACCGCGTGTTCAGCCCGTCCGAGAAGGAGATCGAATACGCCTATGAGGTGATGGAGGCCATTCGCCAGGGCAAGGAGCAGGGCAAGGGCGCTGTGGCGCTGTATGGCAAGATGATTGACGCGCCCATTGTGGCGCGGGCCGAGCAGACCATTGCCATGGCCAAAGAGATGGGACTTGGAAAGGAGGAGCGCGCATGAACACCAAGCAGGTAAAATCGATCCGGGAGGCCATTGAGCTGTCCGGCTTGAAGGATGGAATGACCGTTTCCTTCCATCATCATCTGCGCAACGGCGACTATGTGCTGAACATGGTCCTGGAGCAGATTGCGGCATCGGGAATCAAGGACTTGAATGTCAATGCCAGCTCTGTATTTGACACGCATCTCCCGCTGGTGGATCACATCAAGAATCATGTCGTGACCGGCATTCAGACTGACTATATGGCCGCCGGCGTGGGCCGCGAGATCTCTCGCGGCATTTTGGAGAAGCCCGTTCAGTTCCGCACCCACGGCGGACGGCCCAGCGACATTGCCTTGGGCCGCACTCCTATTGATGTGGCTTTCATCGCCGCCCCTGCGGCAGACCCCATGGGCAACTGCTCCGGCAAGTACGGCAAGTCCGCCTGCGGCAGCCTGGGCTATGCCTATCCCGACGCCATGTATGCCAAGAAGGTGGTTGTCATCACCGACAATTTGGTTCCCTATCCGCTGCTGGACTGGTCCATTCCCGAAACCTATGTGGACTATGTAGTCGTGGTGGATGCCATCGGCAATCCCAAGGGCATTGTTTCGGGTACCACGAAGATTACCCGGGACCCCGTTGGTTTGGTCATGGCCTCCCACGCGGCCAAGGTAATTGAGCATTCCGGCCTGCTGGAGAACGGTTTCTCCTTCCAGACAGGCGCGGGCGGCGCATCCCTGGCAGCGGCCAAGTTCCTGAAGGATATTATGCTGAAAAAGGGCGTCCAGGGCAGCTTTGGCCTGGGCGGCATCACCGGCTACATGGTGGACATGCTCCGGGCCGGGTGCTTCCAGTCCTTGCTGGATGTGCAGTGCTTTGACCTGGAAGCGGTGGAGTCCATTCGCTCCGATCCCAGACATCAGGAGATTTCCGCGTTCCACTATGCCAGCCCCAGCCATCGCAGCGCGGTGGTGGACAGCTTGGACGTGGTCATCCTGGGCGCGACAGAGATTGATACTGACTTCAATGTCAACGTCCATACCGATTCCAACGGCTATATCATGGGCGGCTCCGGCGGCCACAGCGACACGGCGGCAGGCGCCAAGCTGGCAATGATTATCGCTCCCATGTTCCGGGCCAGACTGCCCATTGTCACCGACCATGTGACCTGCGTTTCCACCCCCGGGCGCGACATCGACGTGCTTGTGACCCAGGGCGGAATTGCCGTCAATACCAAGTATGGCAAGAATGTCGAGCTGAAGCGGCGGCTTGCGGCTGCGGGTCTGCCTGTCATTGACATCTGCGAGCTGAAGGAAAAGGCGGAGCGGATCACAGGGACGCCCAAGCATCTGCCTCAGGGGGACCGCGTTGTGGCGGAGGTCATTAGCCGGGACGGCGGGCTGCTGGATACCATTCGGAATGTCCCCGGCGAGGATGAATAAAAGGAGGACAAACGCATGAGAGAGATCAACGCGCAGCAGATCACCGAGGTCGTGAAGCGGCTGTGCATCGAGGCAAACTGCCATCTGCCCCAGGATATGAAGGCCTGCATCGAACAGAGCCACGCCCAGGAGACCTGGGGTACCGCCAAAGAGATTCTCGAGCGGATCATGGAAAACTATCACATTGCCGATGAAAATGACCGGCCCATCTGCCAGGACACCGGCATGGCCTGCGTCTTTTTGAAGATCGGGCAGGACGTCCATGTGACGGGCAATATCAAGGAAGCGGTCAATGAAGGGGTACGCCGGGGATACGCGGAGGGCTACCTGCGGAAGTCCGTGGTGCGAGATCCCCTGGACCGGGTCAATACCAAGGACAATACCCCGGCCATGATCTACTTCGATCTGGTCCCAGGCGATCAGATGGAGATCACCGTGGCCCCCAAGGGCTTCGGCAGTGAAAACATGAGTCAGATCAAAATGCTCAAGCCCTCTGATGGATTGCAGGGCGTCAAGGATTTTATTGTGAAGGTAGTGGAGGACGCGGGTCCCAATCCCTGTCCGCCCATCGTGGTTGGCGTTGGCATCGGAGGAACCTTCGACAAGGCCGCCTATCTTGCCAAGCGGGCGCTGATGCGGCCCGTGGACCAGCGCAACGCCGATCCGTTCTACGCGGATTTGGAGCGGGAGATGCTGGATAAGATCAACGCACTCGGCATTGGCCCCCAGGGCTTCGGCGGAAAGACCACGGCTCTGGCCGTGAACATTGAGCAGTGTCCCACCCACATTGCGGGACTGCCGGTGGCGGTCAATATCAACTGCCATGTGACCAGACATAAGACGGAGGTGCTGTGATATGGCGATTTCCATTACCACGCCCCTGAGCCGCGAGCAGGCCAGGAGCTTAAAGGCTGGCGACAGCTGCCTGATTTCCGGCGTCATCTACACCGCCCGGGACGCCGCCCATAAGCGACTCTGTGAGCTGGCTGCCCAGGGCAAGGAGCTGCCCTTGGATATCAAGGATGCCGTGATCTACTATGTGGGTCCCACCCCGGCCAAGCCCGGTGACGCCATCGGTTCCGCCGGACCAACCACCTCTTACCGCATGGATGCCTACAGTCCCACGCTGATTGCCCTGGGCGAGACAGGCATGATCGGCAAGGGCAAGCGCGGCCCTGAGGTGATTCAGACGATGAAGGAGCATGGCGCGGTGTATTTTGGCGCCATCGGCGGCTGCGGCGCACTGCTGAGCCAATGCATCAAAAAGGCCGAGGTCATTGCCTATGAGGACCTGGGCGCAGAGGCGGTCCGCCGTCTGGAGGTGGAGAATTTCCCCGTGATCGTTGTCATTGACAGTGAGGGGAACAATCTCTACGAGTCCGGCAAAAGCGCCTATCTGGAGAGCCGGAAATAAGAGGAACCCCACCTGGAAAGGAGCGCAAAATCGTGGCAGAGCAGTATCGGATCGACTTTGATTCTAATATCCCGATTTACAGGCAGCTGGTGGATGAAATTCGATCATCCATCAGAATGGAACGCCTGCGGTGCGGGGACCAGCTGCCAACCGTTTTGCAGATGGCGCAGGAAACCGGAATTGCCCGCGGGACAGTGCAGCGCGCCTATGACGAGCTGAAGCGCATGGGCATGATTGAGAAGATTCAGGGCCGGGGTACCTTTGTGTGCTACCAGACTGTTGCCCCCGATGACCGAAAGGATTTGGCCATGGAGGCCATTGACACCATGCTGGACAGCATGGGCGCACTGGGCTTTTCTGCGGCGGAGGTCCGAATTTTCCTGGATTTGAAGATCCGGGAGCGGGAAAGCCGGCTGGCCGATGTAAAGGTGGCTGTGGTGGAGTGCAACCAGGAGAACCTGTCCCAGCTATCTGAGCAGCTGCGCAGAATAGAGGGCGTGGAGGTGTACTCCTATCTACTGGACCATGTTCAGGCGTACCCCTACAATCTGGGAGAGGAAATGGACCTGATTGTCACCACGGAGGAGCATAGGGAATATTTGCAAAGCATTCTGGACCAGAAAAAAATTGCAAGAATTGCGCTGAGACTTTCACCGACCTGTATGGCGCAGATCGTCAAGCTGCAGGCCGGTGAAACCGTGGGCATTCTGGGGTGCAGCCAACGCTTTGCGGACTTGCTTTATGAGGCTTGCCACGCCTATACGGAGGAGGTTCGGGTAGAGAAGCCCGCGGTGCTGACCAATGACTTTGATTGGGATGACTTTTTGGACGGGAAATCTGCGGTTTTGGTACCGGATGGCATAGAAAAGCATATCAATTTAGAGGGAATGTCACGCCTCCAGAGCTTCGCCAGAAGAAAAAAACTGATCTGCTGTTCCTATGAGATGGACGAAGGGTCCTTCCTCTACTTGCAGGAACGGATCAGCCGCTTGCGGGAGGAGAAAGCGATCTGAACGCGCACTCCTTGCTTTTTGCAAGGAGTGCATTTTCTTATGCAAAATGGGTGAAATCAGGGGAATCTCGCGATTTTCCACTTGACAAAAGATATAGTTCATTATAGTATATAGACATAGTTGCATTTCCGAAAAGCCAAAATTATGCATGGAATTGAGATGCAGCTGCTTTTTCTTGGCAAAAGACATAGTCCATATTAGCAAATTCATATAGGTAATTTGCAAAGCTAAAAGAATGGATTGAATGAGGTGTAATCATGGCAAAGGAAAAGAAAGTTATTGTGATCGGAGTCATTGGCTCGGACTGCCATGCGGTAGGGAACAAGATCCTGTACCACGCGTTCACGGATGCCGGCTTTGAAGTGGTCAATCTGGGTGTGATGGTTTCACAGGAGGAGTATATCGCTGCTGCCATTGAGTCCGATGCGGATGCGATCGTGGTTTCCTCCCTGTATGGCCAAGGCGAGCTGGACTGCCGCGGTATGCGCGAGAAGTGCGATGAAGCCGGTCTGAAGGGCATTCCGCTGCTGGTAGGCGGCAACATCGTCATCGGCAAGCAGACCTTTGAGGATGTGGAGAAGCGCTTTAAGGACATGGGATTTGACCGTGCTTTCCCTCCCGGGACTGCGCCGGAAACCACAATTCAGGCACTCCACGAGCTGCTGGATGGTGAACAGGCATGAAGCCAATCCTGCTGATTGACTTTGGCAGTACATATACCAAGCTGACCGCTGTGGATGTGGATGCCGAGACCATTTTGGGTACGGCTTCCTCCTACACCACAGTGCAGACTGATATCAACGACGGTTTCCGCAAGGGTCTGGAGCAGCTGGAGGCCAAGACCGGCAAGCTGGATTATGTCGAGACCTACGCCTGCTCCTCCGCCGCCGGCGGTCTGCGGATGGTCACAAGCGGGTTGGTGCCGGAGCTGACCAGCGAGGCAGCCAGGCTGGCAAGCCTGGGCGCGGGCGCCAAGGTTGTGGGACTCTACTCCTTTCAGATGACGGAGGACGATATTGCCGAAATCGGCAAAACCCATCCGGATATCTTCCTGCTGGTGGGCGGCACGGATGGCGGCAACACCGAGTGCATTCTCCACAACGCCAAAATGCTGGCAGCCATGGGGCCGGAATTCCCCATCGTCATCGCCGGAAACCGCACGGCGGCACGGGAGTGCCAACGGATTCTGGAGGGTCATGAGGTCTATGTCTGCCCCAATGTGATGCCGAAATTCGGCGTCCTGAAAATTGAGCCGACCCAGAAGCAGATTCGGGAGATTTTCTTGAACCGGATCATTCAGGCCAAGGGCCTGTCTCAGGCGGCCAAGCTGCTGTCAGATATTATGATGCCGACGCCATCCGCCGTGCTGCTGGCGATGGAGCTGCTGTCCAAGGGCTGCGACGGCGTCTGTGGCATCGGAGATCTGATCGCTGTGGATGTGGGCGGCGCGACTACCGACGTCTATTCCATGGCCGATGGCATGCCGGAGCAGATGAACACGGTCTATAAGGGACTGCCCGAGCCGTTCTCCAAGCGAACCGTGGAGGGTGACATCGGAATGCGCTACAGCATCAAGGGCATTGTGGAGGCAGCCGGTATTGACCGGGTCAGCGCCCTGTCGAGCCTGTCCGAGGAACGGGTGGAGGAGCTGGTCAGCTACCTCCGCAGCAACACGGAGAAGCTGCCGGATGGCGATCCGGAGCTGGAGGCGCTGGATTATGCCCTGGCTTCCCTGGCCATTGAGGTAGCTGTGGCCCGCCATGCCGGCACCATGGAAGAGACCTACACCATGATGGGCCAGACGTTTGTACAGTCCGGCAAGAACCTGATGCATGTCAAACAGGTCATTGTGACGGGCGGCAGTCTGATCCACACCAAGCGGACAGTAGATATTGCGAAGCACTCGTTCTACTCTCCCGCGCAGCCCGAGTCTCTGCGGCCAAGAGCGGCGGACATTTGGGTCGATAGATCGTATATTTTGGCTGCCATGGGGCTGCTGTCTTCTCATTACCCCCAGACGGCCCTGCGAATTATGAAAAAGGAGCTTGAGAAGAATGGATATTCAGAATAAGAGAATTTCTGACGATGAGTTTGCCCGTCTGCGGAAGGAAGTCCTGGCACAGTGGCCAACCGGCAAGGATGTGGATCTGCAGGAAGCTGTGGACTATCACAAGTCCATGGAGGATGACCGGATTTTTTCCAAGAAGCTCCTGGCTGCCAAGGCAGCGGGAACAACTCTGGTGCAGCCCCGCGCCGGTGTGCCTGTGATTGAAGAGCATATCAAGCTGATGCAGTATCTTCAGGACCAGGGCGAGGCCGATCTGCTGCCCACAACCATTGACAGCTACACCCGTCAGAACCGCTATGAAGAGGCGGAGAACGGTATTTCCGAGTCCATCCGTCTGGGCCGTGCCATGCTGAACGGCTTCCCCGCCGTCAACCATGGCGTCGCCGGCTGCCGCCGCGTCATTGAGAGCGTTCATACCCCTCTGCAGGTCCGCCACGGCACCCCTGACGCCCGCTTACTGACTGAGATTACCTACGCCGGCGGCTTTACCAGCTACGAAGGCGGCGGCATTTCCTACAATCTGCCCTACTGCAAGAATGTCCCCATGGAGCGAACCATCCGCGACTGGCAGTATGTGGACCGTCTGACCGGCCTGTACGAGGAAATGGGCGTCTCCATCAACCGGGAGCCTTACGGTCCCCTGACCGGCACCCTGGTTCCTCCCTGCATCTCCCATGCCGCCGCCATCATCGAGGCGCTGCTGGCTGCAGAGCAGGGCGTCAAGAATATCACCGTGGGCTACGGCCAGTGCGGCAACCTGGTGCAGGATATCGCCGCTATCCGTACCCTGCAAAAGCTGACCGACGAGTACCTGGAGAAGTACGGCTACACCGATGTGAACATCACCACGGTCCTGCACCAGTGGATGGGCGGCTTCCCCGCCGACGAGGCCAAGGCGTTCGGCGTCATCGGCACAGGCAGCGTGATCGCCGCTCTGTCCAAGGCCACGAAGGTCATTGTCAAGAGTCCCCATGAAGCCGTCGGCATCCCCACCATGGAGGCCAATGCCCAGGGCCTGCGCTGCACCAAGCAGGTGGTCCATATGATGGCCGACCAGACCTTCCAGGATTCCCGCCTTCCGCTGGAGGAGGAAATCATCTGCCAGGAGACCCGCTGCATCGTGGACAAGTGCTTTGAGCTGGGCAACGGCGACATCGCCGTTGGCGTCTGCCGCGGCGTGGAAGCCGGCGTGCTGGATGTACCCTTTGCCCCCTGCCGCGCCAATGCTGGTCTGATGCTGCCCTGCCGCGATAACGACGGCGCCGTCCGCATTCTGAACATCGGCAACCTTCCCTTTACCCAGGATCTGAAGGACTTCCACGCCGGCAAGATCGCCGAGCGTGCCGCCTATGAAAAGAGAAAGGCGTCCTTCCAGATGGTCATTGACGACGTGTATTCCATCGGCAAGGGCCGCCTGGTGGGCCGTCCCAGATATTGATTTTGTCATCCCGTTTGATAGTATCAAGTAATTTGTAGAAATGGAGCGTAAAATATTATGAAAATTGTTGATGTCATTTGTTCCGCCGGCCGCACTGGCTTCTATTTTGACGATCAGCGCGCCATCAAGCGCGGCGCCGGCCATGACGGCGTGTTCTATGTCGGCGAGCCTGTGACCGAGGGCTTCACCTCCGTGCGTCAGGCCGGTGAGTCCATCTCCGTCATGATCGTCCTGGAGGACGGCCAGATTGCCTACGGCGACTGCGCCGCGGTTCAGTACTCCGGTGCAGGCGGCCGGGATCCCCTGTTCCTGGCCAAGGACTTTATTCCGATCATTGAAGAACACATCAAGCCCGAGCTGGTCGGCAAGGAAGCCAATGACTTCCGCGGCCTGTGCAAGATGATGGAGGCCATTCAGGTCAACGGCAAGCGGCTTCACACCGCCATCCGCTACGGCGTGTCCCAGGCCATCCTGGACGCTGTTGCCAAGGCAACGAACCGCCTGATGTGTGAGGTTGTGGCTGACGAATACGGCTGCACCGTTTCCGAGACGCCCATTCCGATCTTCACCCAGTCCGGCGATGACCGCTATGACAACGCCGACAAGATGATTATCAAGGGCGCACAGGTCCTGCCCCATGCCCTCATCAACAACGTGGATACCAAGCTGGGCCGTAATGGCGAAAAGCTGGCCGAGTATGTTGGCTGGCTGCGGGACCGCATTCTGAACAACCGGACCAGCGAGAACTACAACCCCATTATGCACATCGATGTTTACGGTACCATCGGCGCAGCGTTCGGCAACAATAACTACAAAGCCATGGCAGACTATCTGGCAAAGCTGGAGGAGATTGCAAAGCCCTTCCATCTGCGCATTGAAGGCCCCATGGACTGCGACTGTGACCGTGAGACCCAGATGGAAGCCCTGGCAGGCCTGACCAAGGAGCTGGACGACCGCGGCATCAACGTGGAGTTGGTGGCTGACGAGTGGTGCAACACCCTGGAGGACATCAAACTGTTTGCCGACAACAAGGCCGGCCATATGGTCCAGATCAAGACACCCGATTTGGGCGGTATCAACAACACCATCGAGGCTGTTCTGTACTGCCAGGAGAAGGGTATGGGCGCTTATCAGGGCGGTACCTGCAATGAGACGGACCGCAGCGCACAGGTCTGCGTCCACTGCGCCATGGCTACCAAGCCCGCACAGATCCTGGCCAAGCCCGGCATGGGCGTGGACGAGGGCTACATGATTGTCTACAATGAAATGAACCGCATCATGGCTGTCCGCAAGGCCAGAAAGAACAAGTAAGCTCCTTCCAATATTACAGCAAAAGCCAACGCCCGGATCGGGAGTTGGCTTTCGCTGTGCAAAGAGAGCAGTACAAACTAACGCCCTTGCGCTCCCGAGGAGGGACTGCAAGGGCGTTAGTTTATCCGGCCACCAGCCGCCCCAGGAGGCCAAACAGGACCAGCTGGAGGGGGTAGAGGACGTAAAACACCCCGCGTGGCGTTCGGCCGCGTTTGCCGTCATAGCAGTGGACAAACAGCATGGAGAATGGGGCGGGGAATTCTATCAGAGACAGAGCCAGGCCCAGCCACAGGGCAATCTTCTTGTGTGCGCCGCTGAAATAAAACGCGGCAATAAGCAAAATGGTCAGAACGCCCTTGTCGCTCTGAATCAGCACGGCCCAGAGACAGGTGGCCAGCAGAACCACGGCCTTTAATAGAATGTGCCCCACGCTGCGGCCCTCTCCATAGCGCCGAAAGATTTCCAGCATTACCAGAGCCAGCAGCAGGCTCCAAATGGGATTCTGGGCCGTCATGTCCAGCCATTTGCCCTGCATGGCCCAGTCATAGGGGAACTCCGAGAGCAGGGCAATGCCGCCCAGCCGCAGGAAGTAGTTCCGGATGCTGCCGGTGTGCTTCCAGCCCTCATAGAGCAGCTTGGCATACAGGGGAATGGCCATGGCGGAGAGCAGCATTAGGACCATGGCGCAGGAGGCCACACCCATCATGCCGTTGCCGGGCTCCAGCATATCGTAGAAGGACTGGTCGGAGCTGGCAAGAAAGCCGTTCTGGAACACCGCAGTGCTGGCGGTTCCCATGCAGAGGAAGGCAAAACCCATCCATTTCAGCACATCGCTGGAGCAGCGGATGGTGGCGGTACGCATTCTTTGGAGCGGTGATTTCATGGGGCATTCTCCTGTCTTTTTTGTTCCGCGTAGGCCAGCAGTTCCGGCGTTTTGGACCAGTAGGTCCGGCCCCAGTGGTCGAAATCCCACTGCCGCTGGTATTCATTGCATTCGTAGTCCACATAATAGAGGACGCCGTCTAAGGGGATAAAATTGGTGGGGAAGTAGTCAATGTTCAGCCCTGCTGCATAGAGGCGGCGGCACAGGGCCTCCATCTGCGTGATGTAGTCCGGCGGCAGCCGGTCCTCCAGCACCAGATCATAGACCGTAGCGCCGGGAAGATAGACCTTGACCAGACGTTCCCGGCCATGGTCTACGGCCAGCAGACGGGGCATGGGGATTTCCAGAGCCAGCAGATGGTCATAGTCCCGCAGCTCTGCGGCCAGTTTGTCGCCAAACCGATAGTAGGCGCAAGGCTCATGATGGATCTGCTTGACCACCACCTGGCCCTCGGGACCCTCTGCCAAATAGGAGTAGCCGCCCTTGCCCTTTCCCAGCAGGCGCAGAACGCGATATTCGACGGCATTGACCGTCAAAACCCCCGGCGTCATCGGTAGTCCCGGATAACGGTCAGAGCGGGGAGAACGTGGCCGTCAAAGTCAAACAGGGCCTGATTGGCCCACTCGTTGCCGCCGGGGCCTTTTTCGTGGACATACGTCCAGCCGCTGGGCCTGGCCCAGCCGGAGCCGGGTACCGGGATCCAGGCGGGTTCCCACCAGAAAAGGCCCCTGCCCCGGCCCTCGGGGACCTGGGACAGAATCTGCAGCAGCTGCCGTGTGAACGATGCCTGCCCCTCCGGCGACATGGGGAAGGGCAGCTTCTCCGCCAGCTCCGGCCTGGCCGCGCCGCCCTTGCGTTGGGCATCCGGCAGCTGTTCATAGCTGGCATAGCTGTCCAGGGTGAAGCCCATGCTGGTCTCCACCACGATCAGATCCTTGCCGTAGCGTTCTGCCACATCGTGCAGATTGGCGGACAGATCCTCCAAGGTTCCGTGCCAGAAGGGATAGTAGCTCAGGCCGATGATATCGCATTGCCCGCCCAACTGGAAATAGTGGTCGAACCAGGTGCGGTACAGTTCGTTGTTGCCGCCGTTATCCAAATGCACCATGACCTTGGCCAGGGGCGCTTCCTCCCGGACGGCCCGGACGCCTGCCATGACATACCGGCAAATCGTCTCCCAGTGGGGTACCTGGCCGGTGGGCCACAGCAGACCCCTGGTCAGTTCATTGCCCACCTGGACCATGCCGGGAAGCAGATGAGAAGCGCGGCAGGCGGCCAAAACATCCTTAGTGTATTGGCAGACCGCCATCTCTAAACCGGCCTCATCCAGGCCCTGCCAGGCTTTGGGGACGGTCTGCTTGCCGGGGTCTGCCCAGAAATCGGAATAGTGGAAGTCCAGAAGCCAGTCCATGCCCACGCTTTTTGCCCGGCGGGCCAGACGGAGAACCGTTGCCAGGTCGCAGACGCCCGCGCCATAGTCCTGGCCCTCATCGTCATAGGGATCGTTCCACAGCCGAAGCCGCACCCAGTTTCCGCCGTACCGCCGGAGAATACATAGCGCGTCCTCCGGCTGTCCGCCGTCATAAAACTTCCCGCCGCAGCGCTCTACCTCGGACAGGGTTGTGATATCAAAGCCCTTGATAAAATCCATGGGTTAAGTCCTTTCCAAAAAGATGGACATACAAGAGAAAACAAACGACACCTCGTGCCCCCTCTTAGGGGGCTGTCAGCGAAGCTGACTGGGGGTTGTGTCGATAACAGATTTTACCGATCAAAGTACCGCTCTGTTATCCTTCAACCCCCAGTCCGCCCTGCGGGCGTCCAGCCCCCTAAAAGGGGGCACGAGGATCAGTCGAATGTTTCAAATTCGTCCATGGAGAAGCGCTTGGTCAGGAAGCGATAGCGGAAACGCGCCATCTGGTTCTTTGCCAGCACATCTTCCTCTGTCCCGGTGTATTGGCACCGGATGCAGTAGTATTCCTTCTTTTCGGCATCGTAAAACATATCGATATCCAGATCCCGCATGAAGCAGGAGGGGCAGCGATAGTTTAATCGGCCCTTGCCAGCTTGAGCCATGTGCTGAACACCTCCTTCTCTTTTAGAACGCCGTTGTATCCCAGTGTAAACATGGGACTGAAGGCGTAGCCTTCTCTGTAATAGCCCTGCTTATCCCGGCCCTGGGCCTCCAGAGAGACACGGGTCTTGATGGGCGGGATGACGCAGGCCGTCTCGTCCGCGCCGTCCAGGGCAAACTCCCGGCACTTGTAGGCATAGGCCAGCGTATGCTCCTCACTGCCCTTTCTGACGCTGAGGGTCAGACTGGTCATGTCTTCGGGATACTCGGTGACGCCGTAGCAGGCGACCATATATTCGTTGATCGTCACTTCGGCATTTGGATCGCTCATGTTCAGGATATTCCGGTCGATGCGGATCTGGCTGGAGCCTTCCTGGAAAGTAATGACAGTTTGCAGCTTGACCGTCACATCGGAGAACACAATATCCACCGGGTCCAGCGTCAGCTTGCGGCTGCTGTTTTCTTCAGAGAAATGGGCCTTGGTCCGGCACAGGCACAGGTCTACTTCCTCACCGTTGTGGCAGATTTTGGCACTTCGGACGGTGCCTTCTCCGGCATAGTGGGTGAAATAACCGGCGCGGTACTTTTCCTGAATTAGGAAGGGATAGCCTGCCTCCTGCACATGGGGAGTACCGATTCCCACCTTCCACTCCAGCTTTGCGGCATAGGGCCGCAGATCCACAATGGCGCCGCCCTGGTCCATGTTGACGCATACGCGCATATAGGGGTCGCAGTACCAGAACAGCTGCTTGTTGCTGCCATAGATCAGGTCGCGCCACAGGGCGCATTCCGGCTCGGTGTAGCGCTTTTTCTGCCGGTAGTAGTCGGCAAACTCGGACATGGTCATGTCAGTCAGCTTGCCTTCCTTTTTGAGCTGGCCGTAGTAGGCACAGCCGTCGTCATAGCTGGCTTTGAGCAGCTCGTAGGGAGCCTCCCAGCGGCCCATTTTGTTCATCCAGCCGGGGCCGACAAACTGCATGTTGTAGGCATAGCCGTTGTTGAATTTGGCCTGATAGCGGTACTGGTCGATTAGATTGTAGAGGTAGGGATAGGACTGCCCGCCGTATGTTCCGTCGGGACCGAACTGACCGGGGGTATAGAGCATACCACGCAGCAC
>CAYTXW010000016.1:0-21091 GCA_964441575.1 uncultured Oscillospiraceae bacterium | reverse complement strand
GCAAGTTTGCAATTTTGCCGTATTATCGTACCACTCTGTCATCCAACAACCCCCCACCGCTTCGCGGAGCCCCCTAAAAAGGGGGCACGAGGGTTTTCTGTATGAAAGGGGACTTCCCGTGCATATTTCTTACCTTGCGCGAAAAACCTCCTCCGCTCTGGTGCGGGACTGCTTCCCGCCCCGTGACCCAGAATCCCATAAAGGGAACTATGGCCGGGTTCTGCTGGTTTGCGGGTCCGAGGGATTGACCGGCGCGGCGGCTCTTGCGGCCATGGCCGCCATGCGGACCGGAAGCGGCATGATCTCCACCGGTGTACCCCGGGCGGTCTATCCCATTGTGGCCGCCAAACTGGATGCGCCCATGGTTTTCCCCCTGCCATGTGATGAGGCTGGGCGGCTGTCCCAGGCGTCTCTGCCGGAGCTCCTTCGCCGCCTGGAGACAGCGGACGCCTGCCTGCTGGGTCCCGGCCTGGGCCGATCATCGGATCTGGATACCCTGGTCCGGGCGGTTATCAGCCATTGCCGGGTTCCGCTGGTGCTGGACGCCGATGGAATAAATGCCGTTGCCGGGCATATAGATGTATTGCGCGGAGCGGCTTGTCCTCTGGTCCTGACGCCCCACGAGGGGGAATTTCGCCGCCTGACGCAGGCGGCGGAGGCGGACCGGATTACAGGCGCCCAAGCCCTGGCGCGGGAGACTGACGCGGTGGTCCTGCGCAAGGGCCATGTCACGGTGATTACCGATGGGAAACGAACTTATGTCAACCATACGGGCAATGCCGGAATGGCCACGGGCGGCAGCGGTGATGTGCTGTCTGGCATTCTGGTCTCCATTCTGGGCCGAGCTGTGCCGCCTTTGGAGGCGGCGGCCTGTGCGGTCTGGCTCCATGGCCGGGCCGGAGATCTGGCGGCTGAGCGGCTAGGCCAATATGCCATGGGTCCGGGCGATCTGCTGGAGGAGCTTCCGCGACTTTTGCCATAGCGGATGTGATCAATTTGCGCGTTCAAAAACTTAAAGTGCTGGCGCTGCTGCTGGCCTTGCTGACCGGCTGCGCCGGAACAGAAACGGCAAAGCCCTCACAAAAGGCGCTGGATTTTCGCACGGCCCTGATGAACGCCGGAGGATGCAGCTATACTGCGGAGGTTGCCGCCGACTTCGGCTCCCGGGTCTATGAATTTACCTTGGATTGTGACTACACTGTGGACGGGGAGGCCCATCTGATGGTCATGTCGCCGGAGAATCTTTCCGGCATTGCAGCCACGGTCAGTGCCGATGGCGCACAGGTGGAATTTGACGGTGCTTCCCTGGATTTTGGCCAAATGGCCAACGGTTATGTAGCGCCTATGGCGCTGCCGTGGCTCTTGGGAAACTGCTGGCTGAAAGAGTATATCAGCAGCGCCGGAGCGGACGGGGATCTGGAGCGGATTACCTATCTGCAGGGCTATAACGAGGCGGAATTAACCCTGGATACCTGGCTGGATGCAGCCGGAACACCGACTCGCTGTGAGGTATCTTGGGACGGGACCCGATGCCTGACCGTGACCCTTTCTGATTTTCAATTTAATCCCAAATAATCTCCAGGCTATGCTGGATAAAGGAGACCATATGAAACTACTCAAGCGAACCTGGGCCAATGTGTCGCTGGACGATTTGGCTCATAACTATCATCAAATCAAAGACCATATACCTACGGACTGCAAGTTCCTCGGCGTCATCAAGGCCGATGCCTACGGGCATGGGGCGGGGCCGCTGAGTCATGCCCTGGTGGACCTGGGTGCGGACTATCTGGCTGTTTCCAATCTGGAGGAGGCGGTGCAGATCCGCCGAGGCGGCGTTCGTGCGCCGCTGCTGATCCTGGGCTATACGCCGCCCATGTACGCCGAAAATATGATTTATTTGGACATCACCCAGGAAATCCATTCTCTGGAATACGCCCGCCAGCTCAACGCCGCTCTGTCCGGTACCAATTTTATTCTCAATGTCCATTTGAAGCTGGATACGGGTATGACCCGAATCGGCTTTACGGCATACGGCGAGGAGGCCGCTTTGGACGAGGTGCTGGAGGCGGCGCGGCTCCCGCACATCCACGTGGAGGGGGCGCTTATGCACTTCTGCGTGGCCGACAGCCGCGATCCCGCGGACGAGGCGTTCACCAGGTTGCAGTACAGCCGCTTCCAGGCAGCGCTGGCGTTCCTGGAAGCAAACGGCGTCCAGCCGGAAATCCGCCACTGTTGCAACAGCGGCGGCACGATCCTGTATCCTGAGTACGCCATGGATATGGTTCGCCCCGGCATTGCCACCTATGGAATCTGCCCCTCTGAGGACGCCCGGGGCATTCTGGACCTGCGGCCGCTGCTGTCTCTCTATACCACTGTTGCCCAAATCCGCATGATTCCTGCCGGAACAGGCGTCAGCTATGGCAGAACCTATACCACGCCATCAGCGCGGCGGATTGCAGCCCTGTCCATCGGCTATGCCGACGGCCTGTCCCGCAGCTTGTCGGGCCGCGTCAGCTTCCTGCTGCGGGACCGGCTGGTCCCTGTGGTTGGCCGGGTGTGCATGGATATGTGTATGGTGGATGTGACAGAGGTGCCGGATGCGCAGGTGGGAGACGAGGTTACAGTGCTGGGCGGCGGATTGACCTGTGACGCTATGGCCGACAAGCTGGAAACTATTTCCTATGAGGTCCTTTGCGGCATTAACAAGCGAATTCCGCGCATTTATCTCCATAACGGCAGGGCTTCTGAGATTTTGCAGTACATCGTATAACAGGTTTGTACCATTCATCCGCCCTCCGCATAGAATGCTTCGGGAGCCTTTTGGTTGTATAAAATAACCACTGTGTGGGAGAATATAAGTAGCCCTCGCCGGTGCCGCGTCCCGCGTCTCGGCGAAGCCACTATTTTTCGCGGAGTGTGAAGCGAATGGACACGAACGTAAAACGAGGCGATATATTTTACGCCGATCTCAGTCCTGTTGTCGGCAGCGAACAGGGCGGAACACGGCCGGTCCTTATCGTGCAAAACGATACCGGCAACAAGCATTCCCCAACGGTGATTGCCGCAGCCATCACCAGTCAGACCGGGAAGGCCAAGCTGCCGACGCATATCTCTCTAACCGGCAGGGAAGTGGGGCTGACAAAGGATTCAGTTGTCCTGCTGGAGCAGATCCGCACCATCGATAAACGTCGTCTGCGGGAACATATGGGCCATGTGGACGACCGGCTGATGAACCAAATCGATTCCGCGATTGCAGTCAGCTTTGGCCTGCAGGCCAGGTAATACAGAGCAACCCTCCCGCATAGATTGATGCGGGAGGGTTTTGTATGGAACTGCAAGTGATGTATCAGGGTAAGAACGTTGGCACCTGTCAGGCAGAGGACCTAGGCTTGTATTGGCGTCTTAAGTGCCACTGCGTCCTGCTGTCGGACCGAGTGGAGCGGCTCTATTGGGGTAGTATGCGTTTGGGCGTCCTGGACCGGGAAGGGGACGCCCTGACCTTAGACCGCCGTTTGTCCAAGCAAAGTCTGCCGGGCTTTCCAGCGGAGGGAGGATTTTTGACCCTGGAGCCGGATCTGGAGGCGTGGCAGGGAACAGTTCTGGACTGTGTGCTGCCGCGAGGCTTTCAAAAAAAGGAGCAGGGAGAGACACAGCTTTTGTTCCCGTTTTCCCCAGACCGACCCTTTCCGTGTATGCCGCTGTTCTGCTTCTTCTGCCTGGACGGGCCATATTGGAGGCTGACTCTGGACAAGGACGGATTGCCTATGACCAGTGTATCATGCGGAGAATCGCGCCTATCCCAATAAGAATCCATACTTCAGCGGATCGTCCGTTCGCAGGAGCCATTGGTTGGCGCCGGTGATATAGGCGCGGCCCGTAATCTGCGGAATAATCGCACGATAGCCGCCCACCTGGGTTTCCTGCACGGCTCTGCCCCGGAAACGGGAGCCGGTGATGCTTTCGTAGATAAAATCCTCATGGAGGCCCAACTCTCCCTTGGCACATAAGGCTGCCAGCTTGGCGCTGGTACCGGTGCCGCACGGGGAGCGGTCCACCTGGGCATCGCCAAACACCACGCAGTTGCGAAGGTCGGCGCCCATGGAGGCCTTATGGCTGTAAAACTCCACCAGATCCACGGTGTGAATATCCAGATTGGGATGCTGGACAGGAATGGTTTTATGAATGGCGTCGAGAAGAGCCATGCCCAAATGAACCAGCTCGTTTGTGTGGGAGGTGTCCAGACTCAGTTCCAGCGCATCAGCATCCACAAGAGCGAAGAAGGAGCCGCCAAAAGCAACGTCAAAAGAGACTTTTCTGCTGTCTGCTAGCTCTACTGTCTGATTTTCCAGATACAAAAAAGCGGGGACATTTTGAATGGTAACGTCCTGGGACTGGCCGTTTTCCACTCGGACCTTGGCATAAACCAGGCCGGACGGCGTATCCAGAGTGACATTTGCGAAAGAGCCGTTTGACTGGACCAGTCCTGTGTCCACAGCCATAGCGGATACGCCGATGCTGCCATGGCCGCACATATTCAGGCAGCCGCCGCTGTCCATGAAAATCACACCAAAATCCGCTTCCGGATGGACTGGCTCTGTCAGCAGAGCGCCGAACATATCCCGGTGTCCTCGCGGTTCCAGCATGACCGCAGAACGAAGCTGATCCCAGTGGGCCATCAGGTCCTGCTTTTTTTCCATCATTGTCGCACCGGTCAGGGTGGGGAAGCCGTCATAAATGATGCGGGTTGGCTCACCCATGGTGTGGGAATCAATTGTTTTAATCCGATACTCGTACTCAGGTATTCTCGGTTGAAATTGCACCGTTTTCCCACCTTTCATACTGTTTCTTGATAAAAAGCCTTCTTCAGAAAATCAGTATAGGAATGTACAGGGCATCCCGCTGAAGTGCGCTGCCCCGTATAACGCGAAACCTGATGGGCTTAGCCCCGGGAAAACCCTTAAAGGATTTTGCGCAAGGTCTCGCATCTGTTGATGTCAAGGAAAAGCAGCTGTAGGACAGCTCCCACAGCTGCTTTGTTCCTGGCTGATGTCGCCGATCAGAACTTAGACATTATGCCGGTATTCGTAGGGCAGCACCTTTGTTTGATTGTAGCTGGGGCAGTCGCGAACCCACTCCAGGGACTCTTTGACAATGGCGGTCTGCATGGCTTTGTTGTTCGGTTCGCCCGCGTTGGAGCCGATGGGCACATGGGGGGCGGTGATGCGGGGTGCGCCCTGCTGGCGGGCGATGGGAGGCAGTGCGGCGATAACACAGCAGCTCATGCCTTCAGCCTCACAGCAGCGGGTCACGATGGTGGCGCTGCGGTGGCAGGTGCCACAGCCGCCGGTACATAAAACGATGTCTACGCCTTGGGCCTTCAGCTTCCGGGCAATCTCAGGGCCGGTTTCATTGGTGAATTTTTCCACGTTGCCGCCGCCGCCCATGAAGGTGTAGGTTTCATCGCTGAGGGAGCCGATAAAGCCCTCGGCTACCAGCTCATGGAGCCGGTCAATGGGGAACATGGCGTTGACATCCTTGTTGATGTCGGAATTGTCAAAGCCGCCGTGCGTGACCATCAGTTCCGAAGAGGGGGTGTTGAATTCGATGGTGCGATAGGAAAAATCGCCGGAGGTGTTAAAGGGCGTCTGGCTTTTCTTATGGATGCCGCCTGCGGTGATGAAAGCAACCTTGCACTCGCTCAGTGGCTTTTTCAGTTCCGTAAATACGGGCTTCGGGGTGATGGGGACAAAAATCTCTGACTGCATTCCTGCAACAGTCGTTAAGTTCATAGTCTGACCTCCTTATAGTTGAAACCGTTTCGGTTCTGCAAGTGTTTAAATGGATCGGGCTGGAATATCACGCTTTCCGACCACTTTCATACAACTGAAATAGAATTCGGCATTTTGCCCTTCCCGGAGGGCCACCGGTGTAAATACCCAGCGACGGGGGACGGCAACAGTACCCAAATCCTGCATGATTTGCAGCTTGACGGCGGTATCATTGACCTCGATAAGCTTGCCACCGATCAAGCATGGCATCAGCTCAGCTTTCGGATCCATGGCCGCACAGTCGTAATCATCAGGCGTTTCGTTGACCTGGAGATAGCTGAAATAGAATTGCACCTCATGTCCTGGTTCCAGCGCCACGTCATCCACAATCAGCCGTCGAGGTACCGTGATGACGCCCAGACGCCCGTGTAGATGGACCTTGACCTGATCGCCATCCACCGCCTTTACCAGGCCGCCCATGAGGATGGGATTGATGGTATAATCCAGCATTAATGGAGAGTACCGCTGTCCAGCAGCTCTGTCTTGGGCAGACCCAGCAGCTCATTGTTGTGGTTGATAACATCATTGTTCCACTTCTTGGGAGCGGGAGCAATCTCCACGCCTGCCATACGGTTCTTCAGCATCTGGATGGCGCGGGCGGCAACTTCCTTGGTTACGCAAGAGCAGCCGGCCACGTTGTTCTCAAAACCGCCCTGGTCCATGTTCTCTTCGACCATTGCTGTGGCATACTCGTTGCCGACTACCAGCTGGCCCTGATAGGCGCAGAAGCTAACGCCCACCACGGGAATGCCGCGCTTACCAGCCTGTCCGATGTGCTGGATGAAGTCGATATGGTTGTTGCCGAAGCCCTCAGTGGTGATGATGCAGCCGTCGATGTCCAGGGACTCCAGCAGGGAGCCGAGACGCTCGGAGACCCACAGCTTCTCGTCGTTGACCTGAGGGGAGCCGACGAACACTACGCCAACCAAATCCAGTTCCTGATCGGCAGCCAGGCCCTCGACCAGAGGCTCACGGATGTAGTGACGGGTCATTTCCTTGGTGGCGGGGCCGATGCAGGTCAGCGCATGGATGGAGCCGTCGCGGACCTGATTGGGCGTCAGAATGATGGGTACATTGCCGCAGTCGACGTTCTTCTGGCCGCCCAAAATGCCGCAAGGCTCAGTGGGGCAAATGACGTTGTCATGCATAGCGCCCTGGCCCATGATCTCCTTGACCAGAACCACGCGGGGGTTACCCTGACGGCGGACGTCCTCGCAGATTTCCTCGCGGACAACTTCACCGTCGTATTTCTTCAGTTCGTTGCGCACAGCCTGGATGATGTAGTCCTGGCACTTGTGGGCGGCGAAGGGGCCGGGCCGGGTCATGCCGGAAAGGCGCTGCACCACCGCATGGCAACGGATAATGATGTCATTCTCATCGGCGCAGCCGGGATGACCGAAGTACATCTTCTCATCCAGCATACCCTCAGAGGAGCCGAACTCATGAACCTGCACACCGTCCTCGTCCACGCCGGTCAGCATAAACACCACGCCGTCGGCCACCTTGGTGACGCCGCTGCCCAGTTCACCCTCCACCTTGGTGGCGATGGGGCAGACGTCCATGATGGTCTCGGTATACTGATGCCGCTCGTTGGGATGAATGACGTCCAGCTTCAGGCTCTTGCAAAGCGGATCTTCCTTAACGGCCCGCTCCACGATGGAGGCGTCAATGCTGATCTTTCCATCCTTGATGGAGGTCTCTGTGCCGATGACGGCGTCGGTGATTTTGATGTGCTTCTTCAGCAGTGTGCGAATGACTTTCTTTTCACCGGTTTTGGCTTCCGCAGTAGGTGCGGGTGCGGGGGCAGCTGCCTGCTGAACCTGTACAGGCGCTTGCGCTGAAACGGGAACCTCCAGAACCAGATTTTCCAGATTCTCCGCTTTTCCGATTTGAATTTTGATCATTCCGTTTCCTCCTGTTGTTGTAATCTGTTCGATGACGGGGGCAGGGGCTTCCGGCTGAGGTGTGGGCTTCTCTTCCTGTGCTTCCCCGGCAATCTCGTTGACATGATCCAGCACGTCCCGGGTGATGGGGGTCAGTGCTTCGGTATCCTGCAAGAGCGTTGCACCGAGGACCTGCTCGATGGTCAAACCATCATCGCGCAGCGTCAGCAGGCCGGCCTCCTGCATGTCTTCAAACAGCGTCGGATCTTCCAGATCCGCCGCGCTGATGACAAGCCCCTTCTGCCTGCGGCAGCAAAAGATTGCGGGGTCTTTTAAGTGCTTTTGCAATGTCTCCTTGGTAATCGACATCTTTGTACCTCCTGTATAAAATTTTGTGATTACAATGGTTGCTTGATTCTTCGAACCAGGGGATGATTTACAGCGCGCAGGGCCGCGTCAGTACTGTGGTAGACCGGCAGGCCCAGCTTCGGTGCACAGGACATGACCGTATTGGAGCAATCGGTGCAGTTGCCCACCAAAACCGCTTGCGCTCCGGCTTTCTTCAAGGCCAGAATCTTCTGCACCTGACCGGGACATTTGCCGGGGTTCTCGCATTTACGGGAGCCCTTGACCGGGATGGCCTGCTTGCAGAATTCCACGCCTACCACATCTGATCCAAGGCTGGCGGCTAGTTCCCGCATCCGTGTCTCATCCGCGCTGCAGGCGCAGACCAAAAGACCCAGTCGTTCGGGACCTTTCATAAAGCATTCCGTGGCGATGAGGCCGCCGGTAGTCTTGACCACCGGGGCGTCAAGACTGGTGCGCTTGCCGGTAAAGGGACCGCCCATGATCAGCTCTCCGCAGTCCTCGGAAATACCGCCGGCAAGCTCAAACATGTCGCGGACCGAACGGCCAATGGGAACGTCTTCAAAAATATGTACCAGGTTTTCATTGCCCTTAAGCTTTCCGGCAACGGTCATATTTTTGTCGATCAAAGGTTTCTTTAAATCCACAGCCTCCTGAATCCTGCAGACGGTCTCCGCGTTCAGAACCACCGCACCGGCCTCCGAGGGCAGACTCTGCACGCTGAGCAGCGTTCCCAGAACCTCGCGCACCACGGCCCGTTCCTCGCCCATGGGGTAGATATTCTGCAGAAGGTGAATACGCATTCCCGGGCCTAATACAGCCCGCAGACGCGCAATGGCCTCCTGATGAATTTCCTTAATGGCGATGACGCCCTCCTTGGCCTGCAGCAGATCCATGACGATTTGCAGGCCCCGGACCAGCTGCTTGGGATTTTTCTCAATGGCGGCGATGTTGTGGCCCAAAATCGGCTCACATTCGGCAGCATTGAGCAGAACCGTGGCGCCCTGGACCGCCGGACCGCTGAGCTTGGCATAAGTAGGGAAGCCTGCGCCGCCCAAACCGACCAGGCCAGCCTCTTCAATGAGCTTCAGCGGGTCGCTGCCCGTAAGCTTGACGTATTCTCGGGACTGCGTCTCATCGGCGAGGATGACAATACGCTCGGAAGAAGCCTCTGTCACCACACCGGAAACGCTGGCATAGAGATTTGCGCCCAGGCTACCCTGCGGTTTTGCGGCAATCAGCTGACCGCGGGCGACATGCGAGCCCTCTGCAACAGTGGCAATGGAGGGTGCGCCAATGTGCTGTTTTAGTGGAAATTGATAAATTTGGTCCATTATTCTCCCTCCTCCTTTGTGCTTTTTTAAGAATGGGCAGAATTTATCGCTATTAGTATAAGGAAAATTACACTTTTTGTAAAGGGTAAATCTACACAATTCCTCTGCGGCTTTTTTGTGAATATTTGCCATTATAAGTGCTTACTATAGTTGCCGACAATGGTATCAATATGGAAGAAGGCAATAAACGCGTGATCATCCAGCTCTTTTACGGCCTTGCCGATTTTGACGGCCTCGTATTGGGAGAGGGCGATGAAGATCATACGGCATTCGCTCTTGGTAAAATAACGGATTCCGTCCCAATAGGTGGCGCTGCGATCCGTGATATGGTTCACGGTGGGCAGCACCTCATCGTTGGTGGTCACAATGATGGCCGCCATATTCTGGTTTTGAGCGTGAAAATGGTCTGTTGTGAAGCTCATAACGGCCACATAAATCAGGGAGTAAACCACGGTGGTCAGGTCAAACATCAGCATACAGGCCACATAGACTACTACATTGATCATCATGGAGATCTTGCCGACGCTGAAATTGCGATCTTTCTTCATAAAGTAGAGACCAAGAATATCCTGCCCGCCGCCGGAGCCGCCGTTGCGCAGGGTCATGCCGCAGCCAAATCCGGCCACCGCGCCGCCGACAATGGCGCTGGCCAGCCGATCCGTCAAAATGGGGTTGGCGGTTGGTACGGGGATGAATGTCAGGAACAAGGTCTGGAATGTCACACATACAATGGTAGAGACAAAGAACCGCCGCCCAAGGGAGCGGTAGGCAAGGACCAGCAGAGGAATGTTGATAATATACAGCAGAATACCGGCGATATCGATATTGGAGGGAATGGGAATATGGGCGTAATCCACCAGCAGCGTCCGGATAATCTGGCCAATTCCGAGAAATCCGCCGCTATAAAGATTGAGCGGTGAGATAAACAAATTGACGCCTGCCGCAAAAATCAATGTGCCGAGTACTGCTGACGCAAGCTGTTTGTTTTGATCTGAAAAAAGTGTTTTCATAGATGTTCTCCTTTTTGCTCATATGATAGAAAACAATTTTGGCCTTTCGAACCGCCCCCATTATAATGCTTTTTCTGTGGTTCGTAAAGCTGAAAATATACAGCAGCAAAGAGCCGGAAAATTCTGTTTTCAAGATATTGACAGACTTCGAAACAGATGCTAAAATATAACAAAGCAAAAATTGGAACGAACACAGGTGTGCTAGCACATAAAAGGAATCAGGTGTAAATCCTGGGCAAGACCGTTACCGTGTATAGCGATACAATGCACCGAGCGTCAACTCAGCCACTGGAGCAATCTGGGAAGGCGTGCATTGGTTGGGCAACCAGCAGCTATCAGCCGGAATACTTACCTGTGTTTGACTCGTGACCGGGCGAGTGCTGTTCAAAATCTACGGAACTCTGGAATTTGAATGGGAAATGGTAGCAAAGGGAAACGGATTGCTTTGCACTCTGCGCACTTTGCATGTTATCGCCTGAGGTCATGCCTCAGGCGCTTTTTTTCTGCCCTGAGGAATCGTATCATTATAGGGGAATCAACAAGGGGAGGAATATACATGGAGCAAGAAGAAAAGACAACGATCCATGAAAACGCCTGCGGGTGCGGTCATGACCACGGCCACGACCACAACCACAACCACGAGGATGCTTGCGGGTGCGATCATGACCACAGTCACGGCTACGACCACGAGGACGCCTGCGGGTGCGATCATGACCACAGTCACGGCCACGACCACGAGGACGCCTGCGGATGCGGCCATGACCACGATCATGTCCACGGTGTGCCGGGTCATCCGGCGGATTGCGAATGCGAAATCTGCCATCCTCATGAGGAGTACTGCGACGTCTGCGGGGAGAGTCTGGCAAACTGCACCTGCCAAATGCCGGACGCGGCCAACAAGAAGCGGGTGTATATCCTGGAGAATCTGGGCTGTGCCAACTGCGCCGCGAAGATGGAGGCCAAGATCAAGGCCCTGCCCGAGGTGGACTACGCCACCATTACATACTCCACCAAGCAGCTGCGCGTCTCCGCACCGGACCCAGACGCGCTGCTCCCCACCATTCAAAGCATCTGCGCATCCATTGAATCCGAGGTTATCGTCAGGAAGCGTGAAAAAAAGGTGGAACACGCCGCGCCGGTAGCCGAGGCCCACACAGAGGACCGGTCCAAGAAGAAAAAGGGAATCGCCAAGGAGACGCTGGAACTGATCAGCATCATTCTGGGCGCGCTGCTCCTGGTTGGCGCTGAGATCATCCACGAGACCAGTGGCGGTGAGACCCTGCCTCCGGCTATGATTATCGTGTGTCTGGCTGCCTATGTGGTTCTGGGCGGAAAAATTGTATGGACAGCCCTGCGGAATATTCCCAGGGGACAGATTTTTGATGAGAACTTTTTGATGACCATTGCCACGGTCGGCGCACTGCTGACACAGAACTATGTGGAGGCTGTCGGCGTCATTCTGTTCTACCGCATCGGCCAGTATTTTGAACACCGGGCGGTGGAGAACAGCCGGAAGGCCATTATGGGTGCCATTGATATGCGGCCCGATGTGGTCAACCTGGTGATTGGGAACGATGTCAAGGTCATTGGCGCGGAGAATGCGGTAGTCGGCGATATCCTGCTGGTCCGTCCCGGCGACCGGATTCCCCTCGACGGCGTCATTGTAGAGGGTGAGAGCCGCATTGATACCTCTCCCGTAACCGGCGAGCCGGTACCGGTCACGGCGAAATACGGCGATGAAGTGACCTCCGGCTGTGTCAATACCTCCGGCCTTCTGAAGGTCCGGGTTGAGAAGCCGCTGGAGGAATCCATGGTGACAAAGATTTTGGATTCCGTGGAGAACGCGGCGGCCAACAAGCCTCAAATGGAACGGTTTATCACCCGCTTTGCCCGCGTTTATACGCCCATTGTGGTCGGCATTGCGCTGATTACGGCCATTGTCCCGTCTCTTGCGACTGGAAACTGGGATTACTGGATCTATACGGCATTAACCTTCCTGGTCATCAGCTGTCCCTGTGCACTGGTTTTGAGCGTACCGCTGGCGTTTTTCTCCGGCATTGGCGCAGGCTCGAAGCTCGGCATTCTTTTTAAGGGTGGCAGTTCCTTGGAGGCCATCAAGAATATTACAACTGTCATCATGGACAAGACCGGCACCATTACCAAGGGCAATTTTGAGGTGCAGGAGGCCGTGCCGGTGAACGGCATGGATGCAGACCGGCTGCTGGCTTACAGCGCCGCCTGCGAGCGGAACTCCACCCACCCCATAGGCAGCAGTATTTTGAGCTACGCCAGGGAGAAGCGGATCGCGGTTGAAAATCCCCGTCAGGTGGAGGAAATCGCGGGCAAGGGAATCCGCGCAGTGGTGGCCGAAGGCGAGGTGCTGTGCGGCAACCGGAAGCTCATGGCGCAGTTTCATGTGGATATTTCGGCCTATGATCCCAAGACCTTCGGCACGGAGGTGCTGACGGCGCTGAATGGAAAGCTCATTGGCTATCTGGTAATCGCAGACACCATCAAGGAGGAATCTCCTGCAGCAATCCGGTCCATGAAGGCCCTGGGAATCAAGACAGCCATGCTGACCGGAGATGGAGAGAGCAGCGCCCGGGCTGTGGCTGAGGCCACCGGCATTGACGAGGTCCATGCCAAGCTCATGCCCCAGGACAAGCTCAACGAGCTGACGCGGATTCGGAATCGCAACGGCGCGGTCATGTTCGTCGGCGACGGCATCAACGATGCGCCTGTGCTGGCGGGCGCGGATGTGGGCGCGGCCATGGGAAGCGGTGCGGATGCCGCCATCGAGGCAGCCGATGTGGTGTTTATGAATTCCAGCCTGACCTCCATTGCCGATTCTATTGAGATTGCAAGAGCCGCCACCAAGGTGGCATTCCAGAATGTGGTCTTCGCCCTGATTATCAAGGCAATGGTTATGGTGCTGGGTCTGCTGGGCCGGGCCAGCATGTGGTTTGCCGTGTTCGCGGACTCTGGCGTGGCGGTGCTGTGCGTCATCAATTCCATTCGCGTTTTGTACCGATTCCGCAAGAAAAAATAGGAAGGAGGGATGGAAGGTGAAGAAAATCGACTTTTTCAAGAGAATCCTTCAGATTATCATCGTGCTGATTGGAATCAGCTTTCTGACCTTTGCCCTGACCTATCTCGCGCCGGGTGATCCGGTCCGCGCCATGTACGCGGCCAGCGGTTCCATCCCCAGCGAGGATATTATGGAGCAGACACGAGAAGCATTGGGCCTGAATCAACCTTTCCTGACGCAGTATGGAAACTGGCTTCAAAACTGCCTCCGTGGGAACTTTGGAACGTCCTATTCCTACAGCAAGCCGGTGGTGGATCTGATGCTGGCGCGGCTGTGGCCCACACTGAAGCTGGCCCTGTGTTCGCTGGTGCTGATGCTGATTGTGGCGATTCCCCTGGGCATTTTGTCCGCAACACACCGAGGCGGAATCGCGGATTACATCGTCCGGTTTTTTACCTTCCTGGGCGTCTCCCTTCCAAATTTCTGGGTGGGACTGTTGCTACTGTTTTTCTTCGCGGTCAAGCTGGGGTGGCTCCCGGTGGTATCGGCCGGACAGGGTTTCAGCAAGATCATTCTGCCTGCGGTCACGCTGGCCTTTGCCATGGCAGGAAAATACACCAGACAGGTTCGAACGGCGTTTTTGGAGGAGCTGAATCAGGATTATGTGGTTGGGGCCAGATGCCGCGGCATTCGGGAGAGTGTCATTCTCTGGAAGCATGTGCTGCCCAATTCGATTCTGCCCCTGGTGACAATGCTAGGACTGTCTCTGGGCTCTCTGCTGGGTGGAACCGCCGTGGTGGAAGTGATCTTCTCCTATCCCGGCTTGGGCAGCTTGGCGGTGAATGCCATCGCCTCTATGGATTATTCGCTGATTCAGGGCTATGTGCTGTGGATTGCGTTGATTTATATGGTCATCAATCTGCTGGTGGATATTTCCTATAATTTCCTGGATCCCAGAATGAAAGAAAAGAGGTAGAACATGGAACGATTCAAGGCATTTATCAGGAAAAACCCGAGTTTTACCGTGTTCCTGCTCCTGGCCCTGGCCATCATTGCGGTAGCGGTGTTTGCGCCTGTCCTCGCCACCCATGACCCATACGAAGCGGTACTGGCAGACGCGGTTCAGCCGCCAAGCGCCGCCCATTGGTTCGGCACAGACAAGATGGGGCGGGATCTGTTCTCCCGGGTGATTTACGGGGCCAGGACCTCGCTTGCCGCTTCGCTTTCGCTGGTGTGCATCATCGTGGTGCTGGGGACGTTTCTTGGAATTCTGGCAGGCTATTTCGGCGGAATGGTAGACGCGGTCATTATGCGGATTTCCGATATGATGATTTCCTTTCCCGGCATGGTTCTGGCCATTGCGGTGGCCGGAATTCTGGGAGCAAATGTGACCAATGCGGTCATTGCCATTTCCATTGTCAGCTGGACTAAGTACGCCCGGCTGTCCCGCAGTCTGGTACTGAAGATCCGCAATCGGGATTATATTTCGGCGGCCCATGTGACCGGCTCCAAGACCTCCCATATTCTGTGGAAATATATGCTGCCCAATGCGCTGCCCACGGTTTTAATTACCGGAGCAACGGATATTGGCAGCATGATGCTGGAGATTGCGGGGCTTTCCTTCCTTGGCTTTGGCGCCAAGGCGCCCACGGCGGAGTGGGGCCTGATGCTGAATGAGGGACGCGCCTACATGACGGCGGCGCCCTGGCTGATGGTCTTCCCCGGCCTGGCCATATTTATTACAGTTGTCGTATTCAATCTTCTCGGTGACAGCCTGCGAGATGTGTTGGACCCCAGAAGTTGAAGATATCATAATGCAAAAAGAAAGGTTGGCATAACCAAGATGAACAAATTGAAAAAATTATTGGCAATCCTGCTGGCAGCCGCATTGGTATTTTCTTTTGCGGCTTGCGGAGAGAATTCCTCCGACGCCGGTTCCGGCGAAAGCGCTTCCGACACCTTTACGTTTGGCTGCGATTATTTCTCTGAGTACATCGATCCCTCCGTCAACGTGAATTCGGCGTGGTCCCTGGTCCGCTTCGGTGTCGGCGAAACACTGTTCGCGTTCGACGCGGACGCCATGGCACAGGAGAACCTGTGCGATGAAGCCAGCACCGATGATTTCATCACCTGGACCCTGCATATCCGGGAAGGCATCACCTTCTCCAATGGCAAAGCCCTGACCGCCTCTGCGGTTGTAGCCTGCTGGGAGATGATGTACGAGAAGGAGGCCGGAGGCAGCTCCTCCGTGCCGTCCCAGTTCCTCCCGAATCCGTCCTTTACCGCAGACGATTCCACCAACACGGTCACAGTTGTGTGTGAGAATGTCACCACCAATCTCAAGGGCATTTTGGCCTATCCTTACTTTGCCATAATCGATGTGGACGCCTATCAGGCAGGCGTGGTGGATTCTGTTGTCGGCACCGGGCCCTATGTGCTCGACAGCTATGTAGAGGCTACCTCTAAGACCTTCGTTAGAAATAACAGCTATTGGAACGGCCTGGTCCCTTATGCCGGATACACCGCAATCTATATGTCTGACAGCAGTACCAAGGCCATGGCGATCCAGAGCGGCGATGTGGACGTGGTCGAAAACATCACCACCGCCAGCGATCTCGAAACCCTGAAGAATAAGTCAGCCTACACGGTCAAAAGCACAGCCGGAGGACGTCTGGCAAACACATACTTCAACTTCCACGGACAGCTTGGCAATGAAACCCTTCGTCAGGCGATTCAGTATGCGATTGACGACGAGACCATGTGCAACGTCACAGTAGGCGGCATCTACACTTCGGGCTGCTCCGTGCTGCCGTCATCTATGGATTTCGGCTATGAGCAGCTGAATGACCCCTACACCTATGACCTGGACAAGGCCGTTGCGCTTCTCGATGATGCCGGTATCGTGGATACCGATGGAGACGGCGTCCGCGAGATCGATGGCGAGAATATCCACCTGACCTACCTGGCTTATGAAAGCCGTCAGCTGCAAACCTTTGCGGAAGCGGTTTCCATCGTCCTTAACAGCATTGGAATTGGTGTGGATTATCAGGTGCGCGACTATGATACCATTCTCGGCCTGCAGGCATCCGGTGACTTTGATATGGTAACGGCCAACTCCATCATCGTGCCTACCGGCAATCCCGATGCGTTCCTGGGCTACTTCTACAGTGGAAACTCCGGCGACTACGGTTACTACAGAAACGCGCAGTATGATGCGGACTACGAGGAAATGATTTCCTCCACCGATGAGGAAAGAAAGGCCGAGCTGTATGTGGAAATGCAGCAGATTCTGATCGATGACGCTGCCACCATTGTCCACGGCTACTATAACAGCTCCATCATCTATCGCAACAGCGTCATTACAGGCGTTGAGATGTATCCGCTGGATTACACCTGGATCACAACCGACTGGACACCGGTTGGATAAAAAAAGTACGAAGCTACGGGAATGCCTCTTTGAGGCATTTCCGTAGCATGAGAAACGACAGTAGGGAGGAGTTCTGATGCTGAGTTTACAGGATGTTTCCATCACATATGGGAAAAATCCCCAACCAACGGTGGAGGGCGTCAGCCTGGAAATGAAGCAGGGCCAGATCGTCAGCATCGTGGGAGAGAGCGGCAGCGGAAAATCAACGGTGATTCGCGCCATTCTGGGATGCTTGCCGGGCGATGGCTATGTCAGCAAAGGAGATATACAATTTGAGGGAAAATCGCTGCTCGGCTATTCCCGCGAAGAATGGCGAACGCTGCGCGGCAGCGAGATTTCCATGGTGTTCCAGGACTCCGGGGCCATGATTAATCCCATCCGGAAAATCGGCGCACAGTATGTGGAATATATTCGGACCCATCAAAGGATGTCCAAGCAGGAGGCTTGGGCCAAGGGCGTGGAGATGCTGGAGAAAATGCGTCTGCCCAGCGGCGACAATATCATGCGCAGCTATCCCTTCCAGCTGTCTGGCGGTATGCGCCAACGGGTAGGCATCGCCATGGCCATGACCTTTCAGCCCAAGCTGCTGCTGGGGGATGAGCCGACCAGCGCCTTGGATGTGACGACGCAGGCGCAGATCGTCCGCCAGATGATGGAACTGCGGGACCAATTCGGCACCAGCATCATCATTGTGACCCACAATCTCGGCGTTGCTGCCTACATGGCCGATCAGATCATCGTCATGAAGCAGGGCCATGTGGTGGATGCAGGGACCCGGGATGAGATATTGAACGCGCCGTCGGACCCATATACTAAAAATCTGCTGGACAGCGTACCGGCGATGGGAGGGAATCGATTTGTCTGAGATATCTGAATTGCTTCTGGAAGCAAAGCATGTCACAAAGAGATATCCGGCCTCCGACCACCGGGTTTTAACTGCCAACAATGATGTCAATCTGAAAATGTACCGGGGCCGGACCCTGGGCGTTGTGGGAGAAAGCGGATGCGGAAAAAGCACCTTTATGCGCATGGTGGTGTCGCTGGAAGCGCCCACCGAGGGCGAAATTCTCTATAAGGGCCGGGACATCACTCAATTGAAAGGCGAAGAGCTGCGTCTTCACCGCCAGAATATCCAGATGGTCTTCCAGGACCCGGCGGGGGCCTTCAACCCGAAGATGAGGGTCATGGATATTATCTGCGAGCCGCTGCTGAATTTCAAGCGTATCAAAAGGTGTGAGAAGGAAGCGGTGGCCAGAAAATACCTGGAAATGGTGGAGCTGCCGAGCGATTTTGCCACCCGGTATCCTCACAGCATGAGCGGTGGCCAGCGGCAGAGAGTGGGTATTGCCCGCGCCTTGTCTCTGGAGCCGGAGATCATCGTCTGTGATGAGGCAACATCCGCGCTGGATGTGTCGGTGCAGAAAAACATTATTTCCCTGCTGGTAAAGCTCCAGCGGGAAAAGAACATTACCTTTGGATTTATCTGCCATGATATGGCCTTGGTCCAGTCCTTTGCACATCAAGTGGCGGTCATGTATCTGGGAAATATTGTGGAGGTTCTGCCAGGCGAGAAGGTTGGGACCGGCTGCCTCCATCCGTATACTCAGGCCATGGTTGGCGCAATCTTTGACCTGAATATGGATTTCAGCAAGCCAATCGAGAGCATTGAAAGCGAGGCTCCAAGCCCCCTGAACGTACCTGCCGGATGCCCATTCCAGAACCGCTGCGGCCGCTGCATGGAGATTTGCAGGCAAGAGCGGCCGGTTCTGCGGGAGGTTACCGATGGCCATCAGGTCGCGTGTCATCTGTTTTCCGGCAACAAGGGAGGGAGAGGATAGAATGAAAAACAGAAAAATGGCTGCTCTGCTCTGCCCGACCCTTTGTCTGGCCCTTTGTCTGGCACTTCTATGCGGCTGCCACAGTGCCGAACCTGCCGAAGGAAATGGGCAGGAGCAAAACCATATCGTTGGCCTGGCACTGTACAGCCAGACCGACCCGGAGCAGAGAATGTTCTTTGACTACTATCGCAATTATATTGCCGCCAGCTTCCCGGTGGAATTTCTGGCTTCGGGTCAGCTGATTACCACGGAAGATGAGATCGCCTTTATTCAGGAGGCCAAGGCCGCCGGCGCGGAGGCAATTATTTCCTTCTATGGGCCGGACTTGCAGGAGATTGTGGCGGCCTGCCAGGAAGAGGAGATTTATTATGTCCTTGGCTCTGCCTCCATCAGCGACAGCGATTTTGGCGCGGTGAAGGACAATCCCTGGTTCCTGGGCGTCATCGGGCCGACGGATGAGGAGGAATTTGCGGCTGGCGGCGATATGGCGAGGGCATTTGCCGAACAGGGCGCGACCTCTTTTCTGATCGTCAGCGGCGGTGCCGGCGGCCAGGGAAACTTCATGCACTACTCCCGGGTGGAGGGAATGCTGACCGCCCTGCGGGATGTCTTTGGCCTGACTTATAGCCGGGAGATTTCCGACCTTGCCGCCTTGGAAACGCTGACTTCTGTGGATACGGGAAACCCCGATGTCTCCATTGTCATTTCTCCCGGATATATACAGATTGAATCGGGCGCGGAAAATCTGCGCCGGGCTTTTGCAGAGGGAGATTATGACGCGCTGCTCTGTGCCCAGGGCATGGCTGAAATTATGGATGACGTTCTGAATGAGATATCCACCAGTAAAACGCGGATGCTTATGGGCGTGGTGGACTGTTTCTCCGAGGAAAACTATACGGCTGTGGAGGAAACAGACGCCAACGGCGTCCCCGTGCTGAACTATGTGAAGGGCAAATATGCCTCCATGGTTGCCCCGGCCTTTGTTGCGGTGTTCAATGCGATGGAGGGGGACCTGGACGTGGTCAATCCCGGCGGCGAGGCGTTCCGACTTTACCAGAGCTATTGGGAGGCATCGGGCGAGGCGGAGTATGTGGAGCTGTACGGCTATACCCAGAGCATTTACGAGAATGCTTACAGCAGCATGGATCTGATGCAGGTCATCCGTGCGTATCAGCCCGACGCGAACTTTGAGCAGTTCAAGGCCCTGAGCGAAGCTTGCGACATCGATTCCGTCCGCGCCCGTCTGGGAGAATAAAACAAAATCAATTGAAGGAGCAAAAACATGAATGACTGGATCACAGTCTGGAGCTTGGAACCGGGCGCTAAGCGAACGGGATTTGTTCCGGTGGGCGGCGGTGTGGAGCTGCCTGTGACACTGATCTGCGGCAGCAGACCAGGCCCGTCCGTGCTAATTTCTGCCGGCGTCCATAATGCGGAGTATGTGGGTATTCAGGCGGCCGTGGAGCTGGCACAGGAGCTGGACCCGGCGCAGCTTCGAGGCAGTGTGGCGCTGCTGCCCCTGATGAACCCATCAGGCTATACACACCGAACCATGAGCCTGGTCTATGAGGATGAGAAGAATCTGAACCGGGTCTTTCCCGGTGCGAAGGACGGCACCATGGCCGACCAGATTGCCTATACCGTCACCGAGGTTTTTCTGAAAAAGGCCGATGCCTATATCGATCTTCACAGCGGTGACGGCTATGAGGAGCTAATACCCTATGTGTATTGCCAGGGTGCGGCGGAGAGGGAAGTGGCGGAGCGGTCCCGGGCGATGGCGGAATGGTCGGATGTGTCCTATCTGGTCCCGTCTCAGACCACCACCGGCGGTGCGTATAATCATGCCGGTTCCATGGGCGTTCCCGGTATCCTGCTGGAGCGGGGCGGCCTGGGCCTTTGGTCCAGAGCGGAAGTGGAGGCGGACAAGAAGGATGTGCGCAATATTCTCCGCTTCCTGGGCGCGTTGGACGGCAAGCCAGAACCGCGTCGGTACCGGCCCATGGCGCTGAACCGCGTTATCTATGACATTTCCCGCTATGACGGCTGCTGGCATCCCTGCAAACAGGCAGGCGATGCAGTTCAGAAGGGGGAGGTCCTGGGCGAAGTCCGGGATTACTTCGGCAATCTGCTTCAAGTCTGCGTGGCCCAGCTGGACGGCGTGTTGCTCTACCAGACCAAGAGCCTGAGCATTCTGAAGGACGGTCCCATGGTGGCGTATGGCGCGTTGCCGGAGGATTGATTCTGTTTAAAAAAAGATTTCTGAATATGAAGCCCGCAGGAAGCGCCCACCTATCCCTGTTTTAGGGATAGGTGGGCGCATCCGCAGTGCGCCCGGTGAGCGCACGTTCTAACGGGTGAAAGACCCGAATCCGCCCGG
>CAYTXW010000015.1:0-21629 GCA_964441575.1 uncultured Oscillospiraceae bacterium | reverse complement strand
TCTATTCCGGCAGCAGGATATCATGCTGCACCGGTCGGTGGAAGCCCCGGCGGAATTCATCCATATTCTGGCAATTCCCCAGCAGCCACATGGTTTTCGTCACCACAGCCTCCAGCGTCATGTCGTAGGCCTCGATGATGCCGTAGCGTTCCTTGATGATGTGGCCGACCTGATAGACGCCCATGTCGCTGCCCTCGTATGTGACCTGAGTGGTCATAATCAGCAGCTTGCCCGCTTCAATCCACTCGCCAACGGCCTTGGCAAAGTCCTGATTGGCATAGTAGGGGACGCCGCCGACGCCAAAGCCCTCCAGAATGATGGCATCATACTCCGGCTGCAGCAGACGGAACAGATCGGCCCGAATACCGGGGATTAGCTTCAGCACAAACACGTTGGGATTGAGCGCGGAGAAAAATACAGGCTTCCGGTCTGCGGGAGACGGAATGATCGGATAAACCCGGCGGTCCCGGATCAGCGCGGCCTCCGGATAGCCAATGCTGGCAAAGGCATGATAGCTCTTGCTGCGGATTTTTTTGGCGCGGGTTCCCAGAATCACAGTCCCGTCAAAGACAATCGTAACGCCCCAGGCGCTGTCAGAGGCCGCATAGAGAAAAGCGTCATACAGATTCCGGCGGGCGTCGGTTTCCCGGTTGCCGATGGACTGCTGTGCGCCTGTCAGGACAATGGGTTTGGGGCTGCCTTGAATCAGATAGGAAAGCGCCGAGGCTGTATAGGCCATAGTATCTGTACCGTGGGAAATGACAAAACCGTCAAATTCGTCATAGTGCGTCTGAATGGCCTTGGCGATGGCAAGCCAATGGGACGGATTCAGGTTGGTGCTGTCCAGGTTGAACAGCTGTACCGTATCCACATGGCAGAGGTCCGCGATCTCCGGAATGCAGTCCAGCAGTTCTTGAGACGTCAGCTGTGGCGTCAGGCCCTGATCTGTCTTTTTCGTGGCGATGGTTCCACCGGTGGCCAGAAGCAAAATATGTTTCATTTGTATTGTCTCCTTACGAATTTTGCAAATTTTGTCTCCATTTATACTATACCGCCCGCCCCAGACAGAATCAAGCAAGAAATTTTAAAATTGTATGCTTATCCGCGACCGATTGTATCACCGCAAGCGCGTATCCCGGATTTTTCAAGGGCTTCTTGCCTTTTCCTGTCCGGTGTGCTACACTAATATAAAATGAACGCGAATCAAAGGCAGAAATGCACAGGATGATTCTTGGAGGACCTATCATGAAACGATTGCTTGCGGCTTTGGCGGCGGTGTGCTGCCTGCTGCTGTGTGTGCCATCCGCTGGCGCTGAGGCTTTGGACGAGGACGGCCAGGTACAAGAGGAAACCGGCGCAGAAGCGGAAAACAGCAGCGGGGAGGCCGGGGCCCCGGATACTTTGAAAACTGAAAACACCGAACCGCCGGGTGCCGGAGGCAGTTCGGCAGAGCCAACCGCAGGCCCTCTGTCCGGCGAGACCCATATTCAGTCCGTGCAGATCATCTGCACGGTGGACGGCAGCGGCAAGGCTGCCGTCTCTCAGACTCTGGAGCTGGCCATCACCGGTTCTCTGACGGAAGTCCGCTTCGGCATCCCGGAGAGCGCGAAAAAGCCCCAGGTGACCGGCTATAAATCCAAATCCTCCACTGAAAGCGGAACCCGCTATCTGACCGTCTCAAATGAGGCCGGATTCACCGGAACCCAGACCTTTACCGTATCCTATATCATCTCCGGCCTGGTGAGCGGCACGGACGAGGGGCAGATCTTTACGCTGCCGCTGCTGGCGGCTCAGACACTGCCCATCTCTGTGCTGTCCTTCTCTGTGACGCTGCCTGAGAACACAGACGCCCGCCCCGATTTCTCCAGCGGTTATTACAGTGAATTGATTGAGGATTCCCTGGACTTCTCCGTCCAGGACGCGGTTATTTCCGGCGCCTCCACGGAAGCTCTAAAGGACCATGAAACCCTGTCCATGCGTCTGGATCTGCCCAAGGGATATTTCTCCGGCAACTATACAGAGGGCGTTCTGTCCACGGTCATGACGGTTTTGGTCTTCGTGCTGCTGGCGCTGACTTTATTCTACTGGTGGCGGACTCTGCGCAATGACCCGCTGCGGGTCCAGGCCAGAACCCTTCCGCCCGACGGCGTCAACCCGGGAGATCTGCCGTATCTGCTGTCCGGCGGCGATGCGGACTTTAATATGCTTGTCAGCCACTGGGCCACTCTTGGCTATGTGTCCTTCTACATCAATAAATCCGGCCATGTCATCCTCCGGCGGCGCATGAGCATGGGCAACGAACGGCGGCTGTATGAACGGCGGCTCTTTGACCTGCTCTTTGGCGAGGAAAACCTCTGTGACGGCGCCAGCCTCCGCTATAAAAAAGTCGGTGCGAAGGCCATGTCGGTCATTCCTCACTACTGGGACAAGCGACTGTACAGCAAAGACAGCGGATCGCCCTTCCTGGCAAGGGTCTTAAGCTGTCTGGCCTGCGGCTTTGCCACCCTGTGTGCCATGGACGCCCTGGCGCCCGATAAGCTTCACGGCCTGTTCCTGCTGGCGGCCCTGATCGCGGGCTTCGCCCTGAGCTGGCTGACACACCGGGCCTGCGGTGCCTATTATCTGAATGACTGGCTGTGGACTGGTATCGGCGCGGCCTGTGCTCTGCTGCTGCTGATTGTCGGCGGCCGGGGCGGAGCCACTCTGGTCATGCTCCCCGCTGTGGCGGTGTCTATCCTGATTGGCTGGCAAACCGCCCACGGCGGCCGCCGCAGCGCCTATGGCAACGAGGTCATTTCCCAGACTCTGGGCTTCCGCCGCTTCCTGCACAACGCCTCTGACCACCATCTGACTCAGATGCTCCGCCGGGACCCGCAGTACTTCTACAAAATCCTCCCCTACGCCGAAGCCATGGGCCAAGGCAAGCACTTTGTTTCCCTGTTCCGGGACATCCAGCTGGAGCCATGCCAATGGTACGAAACCGCCCATAACGTCCCCCGCACCCCCGCCGCCTTCTACGACCACTACTGCGAAACCCTGGCCATGCTGAATGTGTCCATTCGAAAATAAGCAGAAGCCCCCAACCGCATTTCCGCTTTCAGTTTGCAACCTCCGTATGCAAAATCAATCGTTTTTTATCCAGAATCAAAATCAGCGCGTCACAGAGTAATGCTCCGTGACGCGCTGTCTTTGCGGCTTTTCAGGCCCTTGTGCCGCTTGGCCTTCCATGCTCCGGTTGTTGCATCCTGAGAACGCATATTCCTTAATATCGGTCACCCTGTCCGGAATGTAAATGAACGTATAAAATTGATTTCTTCCACATTGCCCAAAATCCACACGTTTGATAAAGCCTCACAACGCCGGAATGCCGCCGCACCGATGCGGGTGACATTTTTCTGGAACGCGTACGCCTTCCAGCGCTTCGCAATCAAAGAATGCCCCTGCTGAAAGCATCGTTGTTGATGGCAGAAACCTGAACAACGTCAATCTCGCCGGGGATGTCCACCCCTGTAGCGGTGGGACCGCAGCTAAAGATGATGCCCGTCCCAGCGCATGAGGTGCGAAATAGAGATGCTTTCGCATTGACATCCTGCTAGCCGCTTTCTAATTTGTGCTGACCTGGGCCGCTTTCAGCTGGAATTCCTGCTGCCACTGGGCAATGGACGTCCGGAACTGGGCCACATCCAGATTGTACTCCGCTGCCCACTGCTCCAGCTCCAGCAGCTTCAAAAGATAGGTCTGGGCAATTTCCATCAGGTTGTCCGCCTTTTCAAATTCTCCCTGGGCGCGCAGATCGGCAATCTGGCGGGCCGTGTCCGTGGACAGCTGGGTCTGCGCGGCGTTGACCGCCTGACGGTTGGCTGCTGCTGTGGCCTGGATGGTGTTGTACTGCGCCTGGCCGATTCCGCCCCGGTCTCCCCGGGTTTCCGCATACAGCGCCGCGTTATCCAGGGCGTTACGCTCCTCTCCGGCGATTTGGTCCCGCTGGGTCTGGAACTTAGCCTGTGCCTCCGCCTCGGCCAGGAGCAGCTGCTGCACCGCCTGACTGACCGCGTAGTCCGTCTGATTTACCGTCTGCTGCTCCGCCGCCGTCCGCCATTGATCCAAATCAGAGCCGGAAGCGCCGGAAACCGTACCGGACGGTGCGCCGCCATCCGCGCTGGAGCTGTGACGTGCGCCCGCCGGATTTGCGGTCAGCAGCTTTCCCGGCTGAATAATGCCGTTTTCATCCACATAGGAGGAAAGATTCCGGGTGTAGTCGGTCATGTCGTTGTTGTTTTTCAGTGCTGGGGCCTGAGGCGCCACATTGCCGTTTGAGTCCAAAGACGGCGTGTTGTCCTTCTCGTTGAAGCCGTCGCCGATGACGTCCTTATAAACAGCCGGATTGACCACACTCGCGTTGCTGCCCGCAAGCAGCGCGGCGTAAGGCCCGTTGACAAACTGAGCATATTTTCCGGTATAGCCGCTGTTCTCATCCACCCGGTTGCGAATCAGATCCTGGTCCACATAGTTTTTATACCGGGCTGTATCATTTCGGTACGCCTCCATCTGCTCATCGGTCATCCAATATTGGTTCCTATACCAGTCCTCGTCCAAATACTGGCCCACATTGTAGCCATATCCCAAATTTGCGTTGGCGGTCTCCCAGCGTCCCAACGCCTCATTATAGGTACTCTGCGCCCCGCCTGTGGCGTCGGCCAAAATCTGCGCCAGCTCTACATTCTGCTGGTGCAGATAATCCCGCGTGGCTGCATCCGCACCGGTCCAGGCTTCCGAATTGGCGGCCATTTGCTGACGGATGTAGTTGGCGATGCTCCGCTGGTTCATCTCCGAGGAAAAACCGTTGACCCAGCCGGTTTTGCTGTCATAATTGGTATATCGGTAGTCATCCACCCATTTCTGAACCTCCTGGGCAGAAGCGCCGCCCAAGGATGTGTTGAACCTCGTGTAGCCGCTTCCGTCCGCGCCGCCGGAATAGCCCGCACTTGCGCGAATCGCCTCCGCATCCGCGTGGGCCTGATCCATTGCCGCCTGATCTCCCGCCGCGTTGGCGGCGTCCCAGGCGGCCTTCAGTGCCAAAATTTGCGACTGCTGATCGGCATAAAGATTCTGGTCCGCACCGCTCAAGGTTGTTGCTGCCATTTTGTATTCCTCCATTTCTTCTGTTGAAAACCGGCTTGATTTTACCGTCTCTTTCCCTGCTCCCTTCTGCTGAAACGGACGCTTCCCTTCCGCCTACTCTGCCTCCGCCAGTTTTTTAAGAAGCTCCTGCCCATAGGACCATGCTTCCAAATAATCCATGGTACTGTCCGACAGGTCAAAACGCTGCTGCACCTGTTGGCGCAGACTCTCCGGCGCGTTCGGTCTGCCGCCGGCGGCCAGCTTGGCAAGCAGATCGGCCCCGAACCGGTATGCCGCGAGATAATCCATGGTGCTGTCGCCCAGGCCGAACCGGGTCTGCACAATGGCGGCATCGTCAGCATAAAACTCGCTGATATCCACATTGCCGGTGATGCCGCTCACCTTGCCGGTATCGGTGTACTGCCAGGCATTGCAGGCCATGGACGGCTTGACGCTGGCGTACTTGGCAATCCAGATCTCGACCCCCTCCGCCGCAAAGGCCGCGCCGTCAATGCTGTCCTTGTACCAGCTCTCGGAGCAATAGAGGCCCGCCGTATAGCCGCAGCCCCGAAGCGCCCGGCAGAAGGTCAGACCGTATTGGGTGCGCCGGACCTTGGCCAGCTGATCCGCACGGCCCTTGCCGTTTGGCTCGGCCCACTCGGAATCGAGATACACCGGATATGTAATCTCGTAGGGACTGAGCAAATTGCAGAGGTAATTTGCCTCTGCCAGTGCTTCGGTGTCAGATAACGCCTGGGACATCCAGTAGACGCCCACCGGGATACCGGCCTTGCACGCCCCCTGGATATTGGCCGCAAACCTTACGTCTGTCGTCAATGTCCCCGCGCCGCCAAAGCCTCGGTATCCGGCCCGGATGATGGCCGCGTCCACACTGCTGTCTTTCACCCTCGCCCAGTCAATCGCCCCGTTGAATTGGGACACATCGATCACCGTTTTGGCGCTCATCCCTCCACCTCCGGCAGTCCCGCCACCGATGTCAGCAGTGACAGCACCCCGGCCAGCAGGGCCGCAGATCCAACCATGATCCAGTTGACGTCCCCCATAACCGCGCTCGTGCCGATGGTCGCCGCCGCCGTCTGCGCCACGGTTCTGATTGCACGGATTCCCGCCGCCTTGAACCAATTTTTCCAGTTTTTCATTGTGTTATCCTCCTGCGTATATTTGATTGTTTCGTAGGGGCACGAGGGCGATTGCGGTGTAGGGCGGGCTGCCCTCAGCCCGCCGCATAACTGATACTGCTTCCCACGGCGGGATGTGGGCATCCCGCCCTACAGTCCGATCCGCCCCAGCAAAAACGCAATTACCGCCGCCAGTACCGCCCAGACCGCCTTGTCCGCAATGGCCTCCCACCGCCTTCCCGGTTTTTCCGCCATGCCCTTGACGTCGGCCTTGATTTCCTTCACGTCGGTTTCCACCACCTCCTGCTTCGTGGCCAGCACCTCCACGGAGGTTGCCAGCCTCTCCAGGTTTCCCTGCCGTTTTTCCAGTTCGTCCAGCCGGTGCGTGTTGGATTTGCAGCGCTGATCCACCCGTTCCAGCTTCTCCGCGAATTCCGTTTCGTTCATCTCTGTTCCTCCTCGTATGCAGTCCACGTCACCAGCAGAGCCATTGATAGGTATCGCCGCTGCGCAGGCTGCCGTTGGCGGTACCCACGGTGATCACCGCCTCCGTTTCCGTCACCGCGACCGAATTATAGGTCGTGTTGACCGTACCTCCTTCCGCAATCTCGGTATTGCGATAGCACATGGTTGTCGCCAATTCCGCCCGCCACATCAGCATAATGCACGAATTAGAGGTAGACGTTTTTTCTGTACACAGCAGGATAAATACCGATGGCACTCTGCCCAAGCCGTGCGTCACGGTGTAGGTCGCGCCCGCCGTGGCATAATTAGCGCTCAGCGTAAAAGTCCCCTGTGCGGGAAGTGCGCCGCTGGTCCCGATCCCGGCAATGGCTGCTGCCATCTGCGAAGGCATGTAGGCTTCCGCTCCTCCGGTTTTTGTCCGAATTGCTTCCGCAATGGCGGCATAATGTTCCGAATCTGTTGTCACAATGGCCATCAGTAGCTCACCCCGTCTCCGTCCGGCAAGGCTGCCAGCACCGCGCTCACAATGTCCTGCGTGTCCGCCGCCCCATCGGTACCCACGCCCCATCCCATCACCAAGCAGCCGTCAAAGCCCATGCCGATCAGCGCATCCGTATGGGACAGGTCCGATTCGATGCATGCGATCTGCCGGATGCCGAGGGCATTTGCATCGGCAATATATCCGGCCACCGTTGTGTCCGTTGTGAATTCCTCCCATGTATGGCCGCTTTGGTTATAATAATAGGACAGAATGGTATTTCTGTTTCTTGTGGCAAATTGATACGCGGCCGCCATGGAACTGCCAAAGGGATTGAAGAACACGCAAAGCGTCACATCCGGCAGCACCTTGCGCACAGCTGTCAGGGAATCTCTTGTTGAGGAATTGATAATGGCCGTCTCCGCATATCCATACTTGGTCACAGCCTCCAGCAGCGCAGCGGAAACCTCATCCATATATTCGTCCCGAACGGTAATAAACGGCGGAATTCCGCTGCTTTTGCAGATTTGCAGGAACATGTCGATATCACATACCGTGCCGTATTTGCCGTCCACCTGTTTGTCGTACTCCAGCTCCATAGCCTGCGCATAGGTCAGGCTGCGAATCGGGGTGCAGTCTGTGGAATTGAACGTTGTAATTCTGCCGTTGGCGTCCATGGTAAATCCCGCGTCATGGCAGCACACCAGCTTCCCGTCGGCGGTTGGCCTGACGTCGCATTTCAGCGCGTCAAATCGGTATTTCGCGCATTTCTGAAAGAATTCCACGCTGTTTCCGGCATAGCCGCCAAAGCCGCTGTACGCGATATACTGATATTTTCCCGGTCCCCATGCCGTGGAAAGCGCCGCCTCATCGCTGCTCCCTGTGCGCATCATGGTGATGCACGGGTCCAGATCTGCCACATCCGCCGCCGTCAGGTCCTCCGTCGAGCCGATTTTGTATGCCAGCAGCTTGAAGTACGCCGCCCCATCCGGAACTCCCTGGCCCATTGCGTATTGCGCGCCCGTTCCCTTGCTCCAGTTTGTGTAGGAAAGGAACGTGAAGTCGGCGGCATAATAGTAATATCGGACATACCACGCCTCATTGTGAAACGTAAACGAGATGCAGTCGGATATCTTGATGAACTTGGGATACCGCAGTCTGGTGGTCTGCCCCTCATAGGGATTGCCGGAGGCAGTAAACGCACCGACCTCCCAGCCGTCGGTGATGGTATATTCCGTGCTGTCCGGACTGCCGATCAGCGCCGTACTGCCGTCTGTATAGGTAATGGTCCAGGAGCCATTGGCGTTTCCGGCAATGGAGGCCACACCGCGTCCCGTCTCCCCCTGCGGTCCACGCAGCGCGATCAAGCCGTCCGGATTTTTGACCTCAATGGCTGCCAGCAGATCGTCTCTGGCCTGGTTGGCCGCCTTGGCCGCCGCGTTGGCCGCGCCTGCCGCCGCCATGACCTGCTCAAATACTGTTGGCGTATACCGCTCGGGGTCGCCGCCCGCCTTGGGTCCCGGCTCCAGAATCTGCACCGGCTGGGTCATCCGCATTGTGCGGATCACCGCCGTTTCGTCTCCCGCCTCCCGATAGCCATGGCAGGCAAGATACAGATTGCCTTTTTTATTCACGTTATCCGGCAGCCAGGTCTGTCCTGTGTAGATCAGCTCCGCCGTCTCCCCGCCGTTCTGCAGCACCACCACCTTGACCAGATCATCCCACTCGCGGTCAAACGCGATGGAAAAGGTATAGAAGCCGGTTGTGTCCGCCACCACCGGCTGAAAGCCCTTCCTGGTAATCCGCTGATTTTTCACAAAAAACTCCAGATTCATGGTCTTATCCTCCTTTTCGGGCGGACCCCCGCATCAATAGACCGCTACCCAGCGATAAGGAATGTCCTTTTCGTTGCCATAGCCTTCTTTGCTGTAAGTCAGGGTATAATCGCTGTATTTCCGCAGGGTCAGCGTATTTCCCACCAGGGCCACACTGCATAGGTACGGCACATCCTCGTTCTTGCTGTCCTTGCCGGTAAATTGCGCCACCGTGATGGAGCCGTCCCCCAAAATCAGAGTGTTGTCCCTGGATGAATTGGACATCGGGTACGACTCCGGATCGATTTGGCGAAACAGCAGTAGCAGGACCGGCGACACCGGCAGTGTGACTGCCTGCGTTTCCCCCGTGCCGGTGTATCCGCCGGTGATCATCCGCAATGACCCAAGCGCCTGAATAACCTGCGTTTTCTGGTTCCACGCAGGCTTCCCGCCGGAAAAGCAGAGCATACTTCCCTCCGTCTTCGGCGCGTCCAGCGCCTCCAGAGCGCCGTTTCCTGTGCCATAGAGCAGCTGTCCCGCTGAAACGGCGTTCAGCCCCGTGCCGCCCCGCTCCACAGCCAGGGCTTCCTCGCCGACCACCTCCCACTGTCCGGGCGCCGTTTGCAGATAGATCTCCCGTCCCAGGCGGCAGCTCTGGAAGGGAACCAGCTCTGTTAGCAGCGCAGGCCAATCTGTCAGCGGCTCACAGTCCGTCTGCTCCTCCTCGATCTGCGCGGCGTTGACCACGGCCCAGTGGGTCAAAGTCAAGCTTCCGGTGGCCAGCGATGCCGCCGGCCACTGGGCCGTCACCGTTGCCTCCAGCCCGCCCCCGCTGTTCAGTGCCGCCTCAAATACGCCGCCGCCGTCCGTCAGGTCGCAGGCCTTGCCGTTTAAATACAGTGTGATACCGGTCAGCTGAATGTCCGCTGCGGACGTCCGCAGCGAGACAAAAATTTTCTGCCCTTCTGTCCCCAGATTGGTTAAGCTCTGGCCCGCGCTGATCGTCGCCATCGTTCCGTTGCCCTCCAGCCGCCAGCCGTTTTCCACCGCTGTCACCGTTGCCGCCGAAGCGTTCCATGCCGTTCCCGCCAGATTTTTCACCGTAAAGGCCGGACGGAGCCAAATCTGGCCTACAGGAAAATCCGTCTCCGGCGTCTGCGCCGCGCCCGGCGTATCCATGCTCACCCAGGGCCGCCCGCCATAAACCCGCTGCAGCAGTTCGGAATTCAGCTTTTCCTTTGTAATCGAGCCATTGACAATCTGTCCGGCGGCGGCGTTCTGCACCGCGCCATAGGCCTCCAAAATAGCGTCCTGAATATTGTCCGCCTTCATTCCCTGTTCCGCCCGGAAGGGCAGCTGGGCCGCCGCAGTGGGGTCGTTCAGCGCGTTCACCAGCCGGTTCAGCCCGTCCCGCGCCTCATTATGGAGCAGCTGCAAATCCGCCCGCACCTGTGCCTCGCTCGGTTCATAGGTGGGAAAATCCTGCATGTTCTCCCAGGATTTAGTAAATTCAAATTTCTCAAAAGCCAAAATGCTTCCTCCTTTTTTCTGCCTGCCTTTTCACGATTACGCCCTTCCGTTCCGCCGGGGCAGGCGGACCGTTTATTCCTCCATACCGCCATAGGCCCGCTGAGCGTTGTAGCCCATCAGCAGTTCAAAGGCGGCCTTGTCCTCCTGCATCCGCCGCAGTTCCTGTTCTTCCGGTGCCGGCGGCGCAGGCAGCCGCTGCGCCAACCGTCCATTGGCCTTCCAGCCGGCCCAAAATCCCAGCGCCGACAGAGCCAGCCCGATCAATACTTCCAGCATCTTGTTCCTCCTCGTTTACCGGTCTCGTCCCTGATAGGTAAAATAAATCTCCGCTGAAACCACCGACATATCGCTGCCCGGCTCCCGGTTCTCCAGCCGAATCGTAAAATGGCGGATGTGCCGGCATCCGGGCTTCCGCACCGCCACATGGGCAAACCGCCGCACACCCAAAAAGCGCAGCGCCAGATTCCGCGGCGCCAGCCGCCAGCTGTAGCTTTCAATAGGCGTCAGCTCCCGCCGCTGCTCATAGTCCGTCCCATAGAAGATGTGCAGCACGGAATCCGTGTCGGACCGGGTTGTCAAAAGCACCCGATGCACATTTTTCAGCCGGTCATAGCTGCCAAAATACTGCGCCGCAAACTGGTATACCTTCTCAATGGCCTGCCCGTAGTCCCGAAAGTTTCGGGTAAACCGGCTGATCCGCCCCTGTCCGTCCAGGTGATAAATCCGCCGGACGCCGGTAAACGGATGGTCCCCTTCATCCCCCTGGGGCAGACTGTTGCCCCGGAGGAAGCACACGGCGGGGATGGCCGTAAAATAGAACCAGCTGGGCTTGCGGTCCGTAGACAGCACATAGTCCCATACATAGACGTGGTCTCCTGCCGCCACCCAGTACCGGTCTCCATCGTCCAGACTGCAAACCATCTCCGCCTGCCGCACATCCTCCAGCAGCCCCGGGCGGCTGTCGCAGCCGTTGACGTTCCGGGAGATTCCCTCTACAATATTTTCCAGCGCCGCCGTGGTATCCTTCAACAGGTACACCCCGCCATAGGTGTTGCACCAGACCAGGTTGTTCTCCACGAGCTGAATGGTCCAGGGCAGATCGCAGCCGATGGCCGCGTTGATGGGCGTATAGTCCAGCGTAATATAGGCCCGGCTTCCTATGGTCTGGGTCCCCATCTGGCAGCGGCCCAGGGCGTGGTCCTTGAATACCACCAGGTACCCTGCCTGCTTGCCGAAGCCTGTGACCCGCTCCAGGTTGTCCCCCGCCAGGTTGTAATGCTCAAAGGGGAAATAGCCCGGGTCCATATTGATGTGGTTCCCGTTCCAAAAATAAGCGTTGGGCTGTGCCTCGGACCCGGCCAGCACCATGACCGCTCCGCCGGTCCCGCCAAAGACACAGGCATAGCGGCAATCCATAACGCTGTCGTAGGCGTCCGGGTTTGCCTTGGAATAGGTGATCCGAACCGCGTTGTTTACCGGCGGGTCCTGCACCGGCGGTGCGGAAGCAAAGGTCACTGTTCCCGCCTCCAGATTTACCGTATAGCCGGCCGCTTCCTCGCCGTCCACCGTCACCGCCGTCACCGCGTCCACATCCTGCACCGGCAGCCGGTAGACCCGAACACCCACTGTAAACAGCACATCCACCGTCACGCCGCTGGCCGGCGCGGTGGCAAATGTCACCGTCAGATTGTCGTCCGACACCGTGTACTCCGTCTCCGCTGCCAACAAGCCGTCCACATAAACCTGTGTCACCTTTGCCACCGGCTCGCCGTCCTGGGTCGTAAAATGGAACTGCGTTGCCGTCCCTGTGGCCGTAAAGGTAACGCTCCGAACCGTCTGCGCCGCGTTATACCATACAGTTTTCTCCGGACTCAGACGGTTTTCCGGTTGATACAGATCTCCCGCCCCCGCTTCCGGGCTGCAATTGATGACCGTCACCGGCACATAGGCCGTCACATTCTCCGCTTTCAGACCCTCGTCATAGGTAATCTTCTTGTAGACCCCCTTGGTTTTATAGAACAGCGAATCCTGATAACGGTAAAAGCTCCCGCGCACCTCCGGCAGTCCATCGCAGAGCTTCACCAGCGTCATGTCCTTCTCCGGAACTCCGGCATAGATACCGTCGCCGATATGGAATACCGCATGACCCCAGAACAGCCCCTCGTAGCAGCACAGTCCCTTGCCCAGGCTCTGTGCAAACACATATTCCTGCCCATCCCGGCAGCCCAGCAAGCCGTCCCGCCACCAGAGGTTCTTCATCTCCGGACTCTGGTCTGCGTCCATGCGGTAATCCAACTCCCAAAGATTCAGGCCGCCGGACAGATTACGGCAGACTGTCACCTGTTCCTCATTGGGGTCCGGCAATCCGTTCAGAACCGTCCAAAAGCTTTTCTTTGACAAGCGCTCCCCTCCTTACAGTCCGTAAACGTCCTCTGTTTCCGCGCAGTCCGTACTCAATCCCTCCTGAAGCCGTGCCAGCTTCCGTTCGAACTCGTTGTACAGTGCGCCATAGAGGAAACTGCTGTCCTCCATCGCCAGATGGGCCGCCACATAAAAGGCCAGCGCCGCCTGCGCCTCCGGCGGGCAGTCCAAAAAGTCGTCCGCCTCCGGCGTTCCCTCAGGGGCGTAAGGATAGCGAAAATATTCCAGCTTGTAAACGCCCTTGTCCGCCGCCGGAATCATAATCTGCCGCCCGCCGATCATGCGGTAGCCGTGATAGCGGGAGAACCGTCCCCGCCGATCCAGCCGGATCAATCCGCCGTTCATCATCTGATAGAAGTCATCCGGCAGCGTGTAGACCAGCATCTCCCCCACTGCCTCCGGCTCCGCCAGATCCGCCACCGCCCGCAGCTTCCGGCAGGTCGTTGTCACATAGTACAGCCCGTCCCGGGTCAGTGCCGGAATCCGTGCCTCGTAGTCAGCCTGGTTATTGTATGTCAAAGGCACCGTGCTGCCCGCCACCGAATACTGGTTGAGCAGCTGCAGCACATAGTCTCTCATTTCCCCATAAGTCAAATTCCGTCTCCTCCTTCTATGGCGCCCACAGCAGAAAATCAAGCCCTCGTGCCCCCGGGTTGGGGGCACGAGAACCTTGCCGTTCATCTGGTGTACAGCCTATACAACTTTTGCGCTTCCCACAGCCTTGGCCTGGTTGCTTCCATCCACCTCGGCCACCGTAATTACCGCGTCCGTGGAGCCAAGCGTCACCTCTGTACCGGAACCGGCCAGTGCCGTCCAGCCGGTCAGCGTCCCGCCATAGACCACGCTCTGCGCCGCTGTACCCAGCTTGTAAACCCAGCTGCAGCCATCCTCCGGCATACCGGGATTCAGCAGCACCATTGCCTTGCCGTCGCCGGTCTGTGCCGTGGTCACATTCAGCTGCCGCAGCACCGCCTGGGAGCCATGGTAGTAAATGGCGTCGGCCTTTTCCTCCAGCACAAAGCAGTCATAGACCACCCGGCCCTCCACCAGATAGCCGCTGATCCCGGGAGGGTTGTCATGGGTCTTGTACTCCTCCAGCTGCTTGGGCGCCGTAGCCGCCATGGGATGGGTCAGCAAAAACGCGCAGCCGCTGGGCAACCGGCTGGATGGTACCTTGACAATCTTGCAGCCGTCCACTTCTCCCACCACGCCGCGAATCAGCATGTCCTGGGACTGGTCTCCATACTTCATAAAGGCGGGGTCCTGCTTGAGATAGTTGGCAAACTTGTAGGAGCAGAAAGCCACCCGGCCCTTGTCGGGGACGTTTTTGTTGCCCAGAGCCTCCATGCCCTGGAGGAACATCTCGTAGGCATTGGACTTGGTGATAGCCGTGGTATCCACATTGCCCCGGGCCGTGGCCTCCGCAGCCAGTTTGCGGAACACATAGGCGTCGAATTCGGGAACCCACACCTCCTTCAGCTGCCGTGCCAGCGCCTTGCCCGCATCCATGACCATCTGGGACTGGCTGCGGTCTCCCTTGTCAATGATAAAGGTAAAGGCCCGATCCCGGCCCACCGTCATGGTCTGGATGTTGCGGGTCAGGTCGTTGGGGGTACCGTAGCGGTGGTCGCCGGACCGGCTGTAGTCGGTCATTGCCACCGTAGGGATGGAGTAGACGTTGACCGTCCGCACCCCGGTGAAGGCGTAATCGCTGTTCAGGGCCAGCATAGCCTGGGACTCCCTGGAGAACCGCTCGTCCACCTTCTTCGCGTACTTGCTTGCCAGATTTCTGTTTTCGCTCATGTTTGTCTCTTCCTTTCCGACTCAGATGATTTATCTTCCACGCCGGTTGGCGCAAAAGCCTCCTGGAATCCAAAAAAGCCCTCAACCGCCATTGCGGTCTTAGGCTTTTTCCATCCGGTTTCCCAGCTTGTTTCTATCGAAACCCGCCAGCCCCCTCGTGCCCCCTCTGAGGGGGCTGTCAGGCCGCAGGCCTGACTGGGGGTTGCTGCAAGTTTGCAATTGTATTGTTCCATCAGTAAAATGGCTTGCCGGTACAACCTCTGTAGGGGGCGGCGTCCCCGACGCCCCGCTGGGACGCACCAACGGGCGACCACAGGTCGCCCCAACTAGGGTGTAAAGTCTAAAACTTTAGGTTTGCACCGCACCCTCGTGCCCCCTCTTAGGGGGCTCCGCGAAGCGGTGGGGGTTGTAGCAAGTTTGCAATTTTACCGTATGATCGTACCGTTCTGTTGTCCAACAACCCCCAGTCTGCCCTTCGGGCAGCCAGCCCCCTCGGAGGGGGCACGAGGTGTGCCTCTTAAAGTTTTAGAATTTACAGTCTACTACAGCGGCAGCCGGTTCACCCCTCCCTGCTATCGTACCTATTATATATTATAGCACGGGCAATACTCTCATTGACTCTCATTCGCTCTCATTCGCTCTCATTCGCTCTCATTTGCTATCATTCTCTTCCACAATTCTCCAATTTTAAAAGAAGAATCTGCCGGAAGCGATTGTCAAACAGCGGATTCTGTGGTAAGATAAACTATATCTATGCGATAAATGGAGTCTTTCTATGTATGAACTGATTACACAGGATACCCTGCAGGAATATGAAGCCTTTGTCCAATCCCATCCCAAGGGGAACTTTGCCCAGAGCTATCTCTGGAGTAAGCAGAAACCCATGTGGGTGTGGAAGGCTGTGGCTGTCCGGGACGAGCATGGCCGCATCAAAGGCTCTCTGGCGGTGATGATCCGCAAAATGCCCCTTGTGGGCCGGACGCTGATGTACGGCTGCCGCGGCCCGGTCTGCGATCTGGATGACCGGGAAACCTTCGCCCAGCTGCTGGAGGGGGCCAAGGCCCTGGCCAAGGAATACAAGTCCTATGTCATCAAGCTGGACCCGGACGTCCCCTCCTCCAACACCGCCTTTGCCGATCTGCTCCACAGCTTCGGCTTTCAGAGCAAGGAGGGCGGCAAAAATTTTGAGGCCATTCAGCCCAAATACGTCTTCCGTCTGAATGTCGCAGGCAAAACCGAGGAGGAGATTCAGGCAGGCTTCCACCAAAAGTGGCGCTATAATATCCGCGTTGCCCAGAAAAAGGGCGTGGAGGTCCGAATCTGCGGCAAGGAAATGATTCCCGCCTTTGCGGACCTGATGCTGACCACCGGCGTCCGGGACGGATTTGTCACCCGCCAGCCGTCGTATTTTTCCGCCATGCTGGACAACCTGGGGGAACATGCCCGGCTGTATATGGCCTTTCACGAAGGCCTGCCCATCGCCGGCGCTCTGGCTATTCATTACGGTGACAAGGTCTGGTATCTCTACGGGGCCAGCTCCAATGAACACCGGAATCTCATGCCCAACTATCTTTTGCAGTGGCGCATGATTCAGTGGGCCTTGGAGACCGGCTGCCGGATCTATGATTTCCGGGGTGTCTCCGGCGACCTGAGCGAGGATAATCCTCTCTACGGCCTGTACCGCTTCAAAAAAGGCTTCGGCGGCGACTTCACCGAATTTGTCGGTGAAATGGATCTGGTTCTGAACAGGCCGGTCTATACCTTCGTTGAAAAAAGTACCAGCTTGTTTAAAGACCTCCGCAAAACCGCCTATCTCATCAAAAACCGCAGCAAGCGTTAAATTGCCCGTCATCCACAGAGAAAGGGGTGTCCTATGAAATCCTATATTGTCGAAACAGACGCCATCCTGCACAATCTGGATGTGCTGACCAAAAAGGCCCAAGGTACGCCCATCTGGGCCGTCCTCAAGGGCAACGGCTATGGTCTGGGCGTCAAACCCATGGCCGAGCTTTGCCGGCAGCGCGGCATTGACCGGTTTGCCGTGACAGAGCTGTCCGAAGCCCAGACTCTGCGGGAGGCAGGCTTTACCCAGTCGCCCATTCTGATGCTCCGCCCCACCACAGACCCGGCAGAGCTGAAGCTGCTGCTGGATCTGGACGTCATCGCCACCGTCGGCTCCCCCGAGGACGCAGCGGCCCTGAACGGCCTGGCCGGCCAGCGGGACATGGTGGCGGAGGCTCATGTGAAAATTGACACCGGCATGGGCCGCTACGGCTTCCTGCCCTCCGAACTGGAGAAAATTCTGTCGGTCTATCAATATAATGACCACATCGCCGTTTCCGGCATTTACACCCACCTTCACTCTGCCTTTTGCAGTGAAAAGGCCACCTTTGCCCAGGTGGACACCTTCCGGCAGGTAGTCCAGGCCATTCAGGATGCTGGCTTTGAGCCGGGCGCGGCCCACTGTGCCAACTCCGCGGCCTTCCTCCGCTGGCCGGAGTTGAAAATGGACGGTGTACGCCTCGGTTCCGCTCTTTTGGGCCGGGTCCTGGTCAAATCCAATCTTCACCGGGTCGGCTGGTGCGAAGCCACCGTGGACGAACTGCGCTGGCTCCCCGCCGGTCATACCTGCGGCTACGGCGCGGCCTGGAAAGCCAAGCGCCCTACCCAGATCGCCGTGCTGTCCGTCGGCTGGTACAACGGCTTTACCAACGAATACGGCCGGGATGTCTTCCGCTTCCGCGACTGCCTGCGCACCGCCCTGTCGGCTATCAAGCATATGATCTTCAAAAAACACATCTATGTGACTGTCAACGGCAAAAAATGCCGGGTTCTGGGCCATGTAGGCATGCTCCACACTGTCTGCGACGTCAGCAAGGCACACTGCAAGCTGGGAGATAAAGCCATTCTGGACATCAACCCCCTCCAGGTGCGCGGAATGGAGATCGAGTACAGAGAACTTGACGGTTAAGCACGGGAATCAGGTGCTGCACAGCGGAATTGCCCCGCATATTTTAAAAAATTTGGCCTGCCGTAAGTTCTTTTGCTTCTCTGATTTTGAGAATCAGCTTGCTGTCAGGCAGAGATATTGTAACAGCTTCCCCATGGGACCGCTCAACCGGAAGTCTCCCAATCCCGTTCTTTTTTTCCTTCCCTAATGTGTAATACAGCATTGACAAGCCTACATATAACGCGGCAGCGCATGCTCAGGCAGGAGGCCCGCATGGAAAGCTCTCTTTTACAGCATCAATTGGAATCCTACGCTCGGAAGGGGCTGTACCCCATGCATATGCCGGGCCACAAGCGGCAGATTTCCCCCGCGCCGGGGCTGCCCTTTCAGTGGGATGTGACAGAAGTCCCTGATACCGATGATCTGCACCGGGCGGATGGCATTCTGGCCCAGGCCATGGAGCGGACGGCAGCCCTTTATGGAGCGAAGCGGACCTGGTACCTGGTGGGCGGCAGTACCTGCGGCATTTTGGCGGGAATCCGCGCCCTGGCCCCGGCTGGCAGTACGGTGATTGCCGCCCGGAACTGCCACAAGTCCGTATACCACGCCATAGAGCTGGGAAACCTGTCTGTCCGCTGGCTGATCCCCCCGGTGGACAAATCCTTTCAAATCTACGGCAGCGTTTCCCCCGCCGCCGTGTCCGAGGCGCTGGACCGCCATCCTGGCGCGGCCTGCGTCATTTTGACCAGTCCCACCTATGAAGGCGTAGTCTCCGACATCAAGGCCATTGCAGACCTGTGCCACAGCCGGGGTGTGCCGCTGCTGGTGGATGAAGCCCATGGGGCGCACCTGGGCCTGTTCCCAGAGGCGGGATTCCCGGCCGGAGCTGTCGCCGCTGGGGCGGACATTGTGATTCAGAGCGCCCATAAAACGCTGCCCAGTCTGACACAGACCGCTTTGCTCCATCTGGCCGGTCCGCTGGCAGACCCGGGCCGGATCGAGCGGCAGTTGGACATTTTTGAAACCAGTTCCCCCTCCTATCCTCTGCTGGCCTCTCTGGACGGCTGCACCGGAATTCTAAGGTGCCAGGGAAACGCGCTGTTTTCCGCCTGGAGCCGCCGGTTATCCGCCTTCTCCCGCTCCATGGAGGGGCTGTCCCGTCTGCAGGTGCTGTGCTGCGGTCGGGACCGGATGGAAGACCATCCAACCATCTGCGCCTTTGACCCGTCCAAGCTCCTGATCAGCTGCCGGGGAGCCCATCATTCCGGCGCGACCCTGGCCGATGCTCTGCGGCACCGCTTTGGTTTCGAAACAGAAATGGCCTGCGGTGAAAATCTGCTGGCCATGACCAGCCCGGTGGACCGCGAGGATGCCCTGTGCCGCTTCGCCGCTGCTCTGCTGGCTCTGGACCAGGAATGCGAGGCATCTTCCCCTTCCGCCGTTTCCGTACTTCCTCCGCCCGGTCCGGCCCGCTGCACCATCGCCGCCGCTCTGGAGGCCCCCGCAGAGGCGGTTCCGGCCGATCAGGCCCTGGGCCGCACAGCCGCCGAATACGTCTGGGCCTACCCGCCCGGCGTTCCCCTGTTGGCTCCCGGCGAGGAAATCACCGCTGCCTTCCTGGATGCCGCCGCCGCCCTGGAGTCCCAGGGAACCAGCCTGCGGCATACCGGCGGCAGAACTCCGGATCTGCTTGTCATACACGACTAGGCCATACCGCGCAAATGTCCGTTTGAACGGGAAAGTTCCGACCGGAATTCCTCTTATAAGTTGCGCCTTGGTCCGTTCGGAAGACTTCTCACGCGATCTGCGCTTAATCTCCGCTCTGGATTGTTTGGATCTGTGTTCGCTCTGGAACGGACGGCGATTGATTTTGTAGCGAGTACGCCTGCCGGATTTGTTCCCGGCTGCCGCTTCCGGCCGCTTTGGCTGATAGGCCCGCAATTCCGGTGCAAAAAAAGCAATCGATGAAGTTTACAACGTGCCCCGTTTGTGCTATATTGTATTTGTGGGATTTGGGCCATCTGTCCCAAGTCTTATCGTTTGCATGCCAAACCATCCTTGGTTTCAAATTTAGGAGGAATACACTATGAACACACCTTTAAAGGGCGCAGCCATCATCGGCCAGTCCGGCGGCCCCTCGTCCGTCATCAATGCCAGCGCCTACGGCGTCATCAAGACTGCCCTGGAGAGCGAATATATCACCAAGGTATACGGCGCATGCCATGGCATTAAGGGCGTCCTGAACGATCGCCTGCTGGTCATGGACGAGGAGGACCCCGAAGAGCTGGCCCGCCTGCTCTACACGCCCTCTTCCGCCCTCGGCTCCTGCCGCTATAAGATTGCCGATCCCGATGTGGACGACACCGACTACAAGCGCATTCTGGAGATTTTCCGGAAATATAACGTTCGCTACTTCTTCTATAACGGCGGCAACGACTCCATGGACACCTGCAACAAAATCTCCAAGTACATGGCCAAGGTGGGCTATGACTGCCGCGTCATCGGTGTACCCAAGACCATTGACAATGATTTGTTCGGCACCGACCACTGTCCCGGCTTCGCCTCCGCTGCCAAGTATATCGCCACCTCCGTCAAGGAGCTGTCCCGGGACTGCCACGTCTATGACACCGGCATGATTACCATCATCGAGTGCATGGGCCGCCACGCCGGCTGGCTGACCGCCGCCGCTGCGCTGGCCAACACCACAGGCGACGGTCCCGACTTCATCTATGTCCCCGAAGTGGACTTCGACATGGACCAGTTCATAAAGGACGTCTCCGAGCGCTATGCCCAGAACAAGAACTGCATTGTGGCTGTCTCCGAAGGCGTTCACTATGCCGACGGCTCCTTCGTCTCCGAAGCTAAGACCTCCGCCACCGACGGCTTCGGCCATGCCCAGCTGGGCGGTCTGGCCGCCACTCTGGCCGGTATTGTGAAGGAAAAGACCGGCGCCAAGGTCCGCGGCATTGAGCTGAGCCTGCTGCAGCGCTGCGCCGCCCACTGCGCCTCCGGCACCGACATCCAGGAGAGCTTCTCAGCCGGTAAAGCCGCCGTGGAAGCCGCTCTGGCCGGTGAGACGGACCGCATGATCGGCTTCGAGTGTGACCGCACCAACGGCTACACCTGCAAGACCAAGCTGTTTGAGCTGAGCAAGGTGGCCAACTTCGAGCAGAAGCTGCCTCTCAGCTGGATCAACGCCGAACACAATGGCGTGACCCAGGACTTCGTCAACTACTGCCTGCCTCTGATCCAGGGTGAGACCCCCATGGTCAAGGAAAACGGCCTGCCCCGGTTCTGCAAGCTGAAAAAGGTCTTCGCGGAGTAACGCTTTCATGAAAAACAAGTCATCTCGGTCCATGTTTGCACACGGGCCGAGATGACTTGTTTTATACTATGTTCCGGCACCGTTTTCGTTGTAGTAGGGAGGGGCTTGTCCCCACCGCTGGACAAAGGTGCCTGCACACGGCGGGGGCAAGCCCCGCCCAACACGGGATATTGATCCCCATCAGCCCTCGTGCCCCCTCTGAGACAATGCCGTCAACCTAAGAAAAGTATCGTCGAGCGGTGTCATTGCGACACCCGCAGGGCGTGCTTTGCAGGAGCGAAGCGACGTGGCAATCCGTCTCCAAAATGTTGCGATTCCGTGTGCATTTACATCAAATGGACTGCCTACAGGGGGAACGGATTGCCACGGCCAGTCTGCGGACTGGCCTCGCAATGACAGCGTATGTCAGAGTATGTTCCCTTAGGTTGACGGCATTGCCCTCATAGGGGCGGCCCCATGTGGCCTTTCGCTTGTACGAGCTTAGAAGCAGCGGGTGGCCACACGGGGCCGCCCCTACTAGACTGTAACTTCTAAAACTTACGTTTTTGCTGGCATTCCAAAGCCTTCCCCTTGAGGGGAAGGT
>CAYTXW010000014.1:18264-22973 GCA_964441575.1 uncultured Oscillospiraceae bacterium | reverse complement strand
CGCCCTCGTTGATGAACAGGGGAACCTTAATCTCAGCGCCGGTCTCCACCGTGGCGGGCTTCGTGACGTTGGTGGCAGTATCGCCCTTCACGCCGGGGTCCGCCTTGGTAACTTCCAAATCAACAAAATTGGGAGACTCCACACCAAAGACATTGCCCTTATAGGACAGAACTGTGACGGTGTCGTTCTCCTTGACGAAACGGAACCCGACATCCAAAACACTCTGGTCAATGGGGATCATATCATAGGTCTCCATGTCCATGAAATAGTACAGGTTGCCATCGGCATAGGAGTATTCCATCTTCTTTCTCTCGATGAAAGCAGTGGGATACTTATCGTTGGGATTGAAGGTGGTTTCAGTGACAGCACCGGTAATCACATTCTTCATTTTGACACGGACAAAAGCAGCGCCTTTGCCGGGCTTCACATGCTGGAACTCCACGATCTGCATAACCTTGCCGTCCATCTCGAAGGTGACGCCGTTTCTAAAATCACTAACAGAAATCATATTTCCTTCCTCCTCCTAATCAGACATCCATGCACGATCCGAAAAGCGTTCCGCACAAGACATGGAGATTATATCCTATGCGCTTTCATTTTTCAAGAGGCAATCTGTAAAAATTCATTATATTACGATCAAATTTTTGGGACTCTTGGTGATCACGGTGCAGCCGTTCTCGTTAATCACGACCACATCCTCAATCCGCACACCGAATTTGCCGGGGATATAAATGCCGGGCTCCGCAGAACTGACAGCTCTTGCAGGCATAGGCTGATTGTTGGCCTTGCTGCAATTGGGCGCCTCATGAATCTCCAGGCCCAGGCTATGGCCGTAGCTGTGGGAGAAGTATTCGCCGTAGCCCGCGTCCGCAATAACCTTCCGGGCCGCGCCGTCAATCTCCTTGCCGGAAACGCCGGCCTTGGTGGCAGCAATGCCAGCCAGCTGCGCCTGCAGGACGGTTTCATAGACCTTAGCCATCTCTTCGGAGACATAGCCTACGGCAACCGTGCGGGTCATATCCGAGCAGTAGCCGTTCACCAGGCAGCCGAAGTCCATGGTGACAAAGTCGCCTTCCTGAATCTTCCGGTTGCCGGGAACGCCGTGCGGAATGCTGGTGTTGGGGCCGGAAACCACAATGGGGGTGAAGGACAGACCATCGGCACCGTTCTTGTACAGCCGGTAGATCAACTCCGCGTTCAACTCCCGTTCGGTCATGCCGGGCTTAATGACTTTCAGCAGCTCGGAGAAGGTCTTATCTGTGATCTCCTGGGCCTTGAGCATATGCTCGATCTCCCAGTCCTCCTTGACCGTGCGGAATTTGAAAATCGCCTTCTGGCAGGGGACAAGTTCGGCGTTCAGAGCTTTCTCATAGGTCAGGAACTGAGCATGCGTCAGATATTCTTCCTCTACGCCAAGGCGTTTCGCGCCAAACTCGGCCAGAGCATCATTTATCAGCTTGTGGTAGTTATTCGCACCGGCGACCAGACCGATCTTAAAATCCGGCAAATTGGCCTCTGCCATTTCAATATAGCGGCTGTCTGTGAAGTAATAACTCGTTTCCTTGCCGATGAGCGCCACGCCCTCATCCACATCGTAGCGTGCCGCATAGAGGCGGCTGACCTTGCTCGTCAGCAGAATGGCGTCTAAGCCCTCCGACTCCAGAACACTTTGCATTTTTTCCAGGTTTGTCATAATCATACGCTCCTTTTTCGTATTCCTATAAATGGTAACTCCGCCACATGACGCAGTCGAAGCCAAAAGTTATGCAGTTGAATGGGCGTAACCAAAATGGATACACCCCCTGCACAGTTGATGCCCAGCACATCTGTATAAATCTGATCCCCAGCCAACGCCGTCCTGCGGACATCCAGTCCATACTGGGCCAGGCACCGGCGAATTCCCTTCCGGAACGGCTTGCGGGCGTGGGTAATGCACGGAATATCTCTCGCCCGGCAAAAGCGAACTACCCGGTCCTTTTTGCTGTTGGAGACCACACAAATGCCGGTCTCCGAAGCCAGCATAATTTGCAGCCACCGCTCCATTTCCGGCGTGGGTTCATCCGTGGTATAGGGAACGATTGTATTATCAAAATCCAGCATCAAAAAATCAACGCCGCACTTCAGCAGCATTTCCGGTGTCAGGTCTGTCAGCCGGTCCACAATGATCTGCGGGAGAAGGGAGAAGGACATAAGGGAACCTGCTTCTTCATAAATTTTTCTATAGTATATCACACAGGAGGCGCATTGTCCAATGGAGAACAAAGATAATTTCCACTTTTCCGTCCTGACGCTGCAATCCGAACAATGCCTGTGGGTCAAAGAACCGGATTCAGCTCGGGATTTACTGACTCTGGCGTGGGATGGGCGCACCGTCGTTGCCGATCTGGCAGATGCAGAGGCGGAGACTGGGTTGATGGCACTGGAACAGGCCCTAGGCCCGCGATTGCTGGTTCCGGAACTCTGGCGACAGATTCTGACTCAGGCGGGACTTTTGATTCCCGCCGCACTGTCTGGCGGAACCCTTACCCAGCGTCTGGAGGAAGCGGCTATGGCCGCACCGGGCCGGTGCTGGCTCCGCTTAGAACCGATGCGCATGGTCTTTTCTCTCCCCTGCCCCACAGGCTGTGGCCAGGGTCTGTCCCAGGCAGAGCTGCGCACAAAGCTGGCAGGGAAACACAGCTTTTATTCCGAAGCGTTATGCTGCCGGTACGCTTATGATCTGGACGGCCAGGCTTCCATGATTCTCTATGATACGGAGGAAACACTGGAGCAGAAACTGCGTGTAGCCCGTGCCGCCGGCTTTGTCGGGGCCGTGATTTGGCCGCACTCAGTATAAGTCCGTTCTCCGGGCCGAGAGCAGGGGCAGCTGGGCGCGGATGGATTCATTCTGATTCAGATCCAGGTCTACCATCAGCAAAGCCGGTTCCCCACCGGCACGGCAAAGTACCTCGCCCCAAGGAGAGCAAGCAATGGAGTTGCCATAGGACACATAGGGGCCGTTTTCATCCCGGGCCGGGGCCACGCCGATGGTGAAAAGCTGATTATCCACGGCTCGCTGTCGGAACAGCAGCTCCCAGTGGGCGGGTCCGGTGGTCATATTAAAGGCGGCTGGCGCAAGAATGGCTCTGGCGCCCGCCAGCGTCATGGCACGGGACAGCTCCGGAAAGCGCATATCAAAGCAGATGCACAGACCCAGTCTGCCAAAGGGCGTATCAAACACCGTTATCCGGTCTCCGGCAGAGAATGTCTCAGATTCGCGGAACCGCTGGCCGCCACGGACATCAATATCAAAAAGATGGGCCTTGCGGTGGAAGGCGATCTGATGCCCGCCGGAATCAAAGACAAAGGCCGTGTTGTAAAGCTTCTCCCCTGCCCGCTCCGGCATGGACCCGGCCACCAGCCAAAGGCCATTTTCCAAGGCCGCCTGGGACATGGCCGTCCAAACCTGTCCACCGGCTTCCTCTGCATTTTGGACGAAGGAAGCATTGGTATAAGGGCAGCAAAACATCTCCGGCAGCACCGCGATTTCCGCCCCAGCCTGGGCGGCGCGGGCCAAATAGGACCGCGCGGTTTGAAGATTTTCCGTTTTATTATCTGTGACAGGTATTTGCAGCAGCGCCGTTCTCATATGTTTTTCCCCCTGCTTCCAGCTTCCACCATCATAACCGCTGCAAGCAGTGTTGTCAACCGCCAATTCCGAGTTTTTCTTCCAAAGCGGTAGTATTGGAAGCATGGATCGGTGCGTGGATGGAGCGTCTCACAGCGGGCTGAAGGCATCCCTCCCTATGGGCCGGTACAATACGAATGTGCCAGCTGTAGAGGCTAATTGGTATAGAGATGTAACATAGATAACAGTTTTCGCGATAATGCAGGACATCCGGCAAGCAAAGGAATCGGGTCAGATGTCCTGGGAGGCAAAGAATGTACAGGCTAATTACATTCCTTCTCGTCCAAAAACGCCGCCCGGTGGGCGGCGTTTTGTTATGTTGTTTCCTTCTGCATGGCCTCATACAGCCATTCAGCCCATTGGGGATAGCAGGAGCCGTAGGGGTGGGTGCCATCGCCGCTGCTGGAGGTGCCCAAGGCCCCGTCCTCATCATCAAACAGCGGATTCACGTCTACATAACGTATCTGCTCTCCATCGGCCAGCCCAGCCACGGCTTCATTGAAGCGGTCAATGGCGGGGTTGTTGATCGTCTTATCCCCGTCGGACCGGGCCTTGTCCACATGGAGATTGGCCCCCAGATAGAGTACAGCGTCCGGCTGAAGGCTGCGGATTTTCTCTATCACAGTTCCATAGGTCTGGATTGTCGTATCAAAATCATAACCCAGCTCATTGATGCCCAGCATCAGGTGGATTTTCCCGAAAGTCTTCTGCTCCAGCAGTTCCTCCAGCGTCACAGTTCCCACGCCGGGGACGGCCACCTTGGACTTCCAAACCTGATAGACATTCATACCCACATCGGCAAAGAAGGTCGCGGTTTGCAGACCGGAATATTCACAGAGACCCACCGTTCTGGAATCGCCAATAAACAGGACATCGGAAAAGAACTCATCCATCGAGGGCGGGGTCGTTGCAGCCGGATTTTCCTCCGAAACTTCCTCCGGGGTAACCTCGGAAACTTCTTCTGAGACTTTCTCCGGAGCTTCTTCTGAGACTTTCTCCGGAGCTTCTTCTGAGACTTCCTCCGGGACTTCTTCTGAGACTT
>CAYTXW010000014.1:0-18164 GCA_964441575.1 uncultured Oscillospiraceae bacterium | reverse complement strand
GAGACTTTCTCCGGAGCTTCTTCTGAGACTTCCTCCGGGACTTCTTCTGAGACTTTCTCCGGAGCTTCTTCTGAGACTTTCTCCGGAGCTTCTTCGAGAACTTCTTCGGAGACGACTTCCGGAACTTTTTCCGGACCTTCCTCCGGCGCTTCCTCCGGGATTTCCTCCGGAAGCTCCTCAGAGACATCCTCCGGTTTCTCCTCCGCCGGTTCGTTGAAAGGCACTTCCGGCAGCTTCTCCTGTGGCTGTACAGCTTCGGTATCGGATATGGGCGGCTGCGGGAGCTTCGCAGGAAGCAAGGTTTCCAGGAACTTGGGCATACAGCATAGGAGTGTCAGCAAAAGCAAGGCCGGAAACCAGCCGTAAAAGGTTTTCTTTTTCTGTGTCATGGTATCACCTAGAATCGGAAATAGAGGAAGGGATCGTTCAACCCTTGAAACAGGCAGTAAAGGCAGGCCCAGAACACTGCCAGCAGCAGCGGAATGGCCCAGAAGCTGTGAGAGATTTTGCGGTAAATACGCCGGGGCAGCGGTGTGCAGAACAGAATGCCCAACAGCAGCAGCACACCATAGGTCTTGCCATATTTCAGAAAGTCCTTGGTATACGCGCCCAGAAAAGAGCCGCCAATTGGGAACAGCCGCAGGAAGTAGGTCTTTAACTGCGCCAGGTCCGAAATGGCAAACAGCAGCCAGGACATCAGAACCGCAAAAAACATATAAATCCGGCTCAAAATCAGGTGCCGGTCCAGAACCTTTTTCCACCCGGCCTTTTCCACCGCCACCAGCAGGAATAGCAGCAGACCCCAAAGGAGGAAATTCCAGTCTGCCCCGTGCCAGAGGCCTGTACATAGCCAGACCACCAACAGATTTCGGAATGTGCGGAAGCGTCCCTGACGGCTGCCTCCCAAAGGAATGTAGATATAGTCGCGGAACCACTGGCCCAAGGTCATATGCCACAGCCGCCAGAACTGCGTCATAGACCGGGCTGTATAGGGATAGCAGAAATTCTTCGGGAGGTCAAAACCCAGCATCATGCCCAGACCCACCGCCATACAGGAATAGCCGTAAAAGTCCAGATAGATCTGGAGGCTATAGGCAATCAGTCCCATCCAGGCCAGAGGCGTGGAGATGCTGTCAAACCCAATGGCCGTCACATCGCTCCAGAGCAGACCCAGCTGATTGGCCAGCAGAACCTTGAGCCCCAGGCCAATGACAAACTCCCGCAGGCCCATATCCACCATAGCCAGATTAACATGCCGCTTGGACAGTCGCTCCCGGATAGAACCGTAGGTCACGATTGGGCCGGACGTCATACGGGGGAACATGGTAAAATAGACGCCGACGGTGAGAAGGGACCGTTCCGGCTGCTCCTTGCCCCGGTACACATCCGCTAGATAGGCGATGGCCTGGAAGGTGAAAAAGCTCAGGCCCAGCGGCAAAACCGGCGTCTGCACGGTCCAGTCCAGGTCCAGAACGGCGAACAGGTTTTTCAGAACAAAGGCGGCATATTTATAATAGAACAGAATCCCAAGATTAAAAGCCAGGCCCAAGACCAACCACACCTTGGGATGCCCGCCTTCCCCAATTCTCTGGGCCGCGATGTAGTTCACCACAACGCTCAGGCACAGAATGAGAATATGCACCGGGTGTTCCCAGGCGCCGTAGACATAAAATGCCACGCTTCCTACCAGCAGCCAGCCGTTTCTCCAGGCAGAAGGAATCAGATAGTAAACGACGAAAAACAGAGGCAAAAAGCCGAATAAGAATTCCAAGCTGCTGAAAGTCATATATGTAAAGGTTCCTTTCCAAGGATTTTGGAGTAAAAATCGCCATAAATCGACAAAATATCCCCGAAAAAATCCCTCGTAGAAGGACTGCTTCTGCGGGGGGACAGGATGAAGTTAAAGGCAAAATCGGCCGTTCAAAAGTTTACATAATTTATTATAGGGTCCATGGTTGGAGTTGTCAAGTAGCAAGGAAAATTTCTTTTTTTCTGTGAGAAATTCACAAATAATCCCCCTGATCAATTGACATTTTTGCATAAGCGTGGTACAGTAGCTTTCGCACTCTGTAAAACCGAGCGCGAAAATGTGAGGTGATGCTCCATGGAACTGCCGGCCCTGAAAGCCATTGCAGCCATTCATAACGACTATACCGCCAAGTTTGGAATTCCCCGGCAAAGCGGGCTGGTGGAGGCCGTGGAGTCCGTTCTGATCTTTGAACCGGAATACCGGAGTGAAAATGCCCTGCGGGGGTTGGAGGGCTACTCTCATCTGTGGCTGCTGTGGGTCTTTTCCGAAGCCATTCGGGACACCTGGTCCCCCACGGTGCTGCCGCCCCGGCTAGGCGGCAAGACCCACATGGGTGTGTTTGCAACCCGCTCCCCTTTCCGGCCTAATCCCATTGGCCTATCCTCAGTAAAGCTGCTGGGCGTGGATCTACACACCAGTCAAGGGCCGGTGATCCGCGTAGCGGGAGCCGATTTGATGGACGGCACACCCATTGTGGATATCAAGCCCTATCTGCCCTTTACCGACAGCCACCCCAACGCCATTGGCGGCTTCGCTGACTCGGTGCGGGACTACGCCCTGGAGGTGGTATTTCCGGACCAATGGCTGGCGCTGGTGCCAGAGCGTCTGCGGGCGCCGGTTCTCGGCCTTCTGGCCCAGGACCCAAGGCCCTCCTATCAGAACGATCCCAGCCGGGTCTATGGGGTGGCTTTCGGCGGCTATGATTTCCGATTCCGCGTCACGGACGGTGTGCTGACGGTCTGTGAGGTAGAAAAGCTCAACTAGACGTTCAGCCGCTGACTGACTACGCTTTCCGCAGGAACATGATGACATATTGACCACTCTGGGGAAATCCGTGACCGTCTGGTTTTCTCCGCTGATGTTAATTCCGTGTTCGGTCTTGCGTGGTACAATACCACTCTTTCCGAGCATAAAGAAAAAGACCATGCAGGAGCATTTCTGCTCTTACATGGTCTTTTTTCATTGTCCCGTTTGCAGAAAATCGGCTTAAATTTACTCGTTTTCGTAAACTCCCAAGCTGCGCCCTCCTTTGAAGAAGTCGGCTTTTGCGTTGGTGCGAGGATTAAAGCAACGAAACAAGCAGAAATGCGTAATGGGCGAATACGCCTGCGCAGGCGCCGCCGATAGTATGACTCAGGATAGCTTTGCCGGTCAGATTCTCGCATTTCAGACTGTCCATCATGGACACATGGGTACTCAGATAACCGCTCCAGCACATGCACATAGCGGTGAACACCGCGATGTCGTTGGGACCGGCCTGACCCGAAGCCAGGAGGCTGGGAACCAGTCCAATGGCCGCGCCTGCCGCGCCCAGCGCCGTGATGGGAACACTGATGCACTCCGCACTGGTAAATCCAAACAACGGCTTGAGAATAAAGCTGAGCTTGTTCGCAATGAGTGGGAGCAGACCGATGCCCTCATAGGCCGCACCGGTGTATACGCCGTCTGTAGGACCGTTGGTCAGCATCATCACCAGAGTGCAGATAATCAAAACGCCGGGGACAATGGCAACGCCCATTTTCACACCGCTGGCGCCGCCGCCCAGCACGGCATTCAACGCACGGGCCGCCACAGAGCCGCCGCGGATGGGGCGGTATTCCTCGCTGCCGCTCTCCGTCTCCATGGTATTGTCCATGCCCTCGGTGGTTCCATAGACTTTCCTTGTGAAGCTCAACATGATTCTTGTGCTGATGATACTGCCAACCACTGCGCCCAGAAGGCCGATGCCCACAGCCGTGCCGAAGGATTCATTTGTCACGTTGGAGAGGCTCAGCATATAAGTACATACAATCAGGCCCATGCCGAAAGCGGTACCCAGATTGGTCAGGGCCGGGAACTGATACTTCTTAAAGAAATGGCGGTAATAGGGGTCATCTGCCAGGGACAGGACGGCGGGATTATCCGACAGGAAGGTGGTAATGACCGCCAGAGACGATGCACCGGGCAGACCCCAAATGGGCTGCATCAGCGGCTGTAAAAGCTTATTCACCAGCGTTACCACGCCAAATTCGCTGAGCAGCGCGGCAACGGCGCCCATTATGACGCAGATTGCCATAATGTAGAAAACGGTGTCGATCAAAAGCGCATACGCGGTGTTCATCAGCGTGTTCAGCATGTTTGCCAGGCCCATTTTAAAGGCAAACATCGCAAAGAAGCCAACAAAAATTACCAGAAATATAAAAACCTCCGGTCCTATCGCACGCTTCATCCTTTGTTTTTCCACAGTTTCGTTTTCCATTTTGTTCTCTTCCTTCATTACAAAAATGTTTAACTATCCTGACAAACAGGAGTGGCTTTTACGGATATAATATAGCATATATGCACGGGAAAAAATAGGCCAAAAATCAATTTTCTTTCATGTTTTACGCTGCATCGCCCCGCCGGGTCTCCGGCGGGGCGATGCTTGAAATAATCCCCCTTATTGCTTTTGCCAGTCGGCGGGATAGGTCACATATAAAAAACGCGCCTTGTCCTGAACGGAAAACAGAATGCTGCTGCCCTTGGGGATCAGAATCGCCTCGCCCGGTCCGGCGGTCACTGCGGTTTGTTCATAATACACGGTCAGGCTGCCGGAGATCACATAGTCAATCTCGTCGTATTGCAGCGTCCAGGGAAAGCTGGCTTGTTCCATCTCCATAACGCCGCAGCCTAGGCGAGGACTTTCATCCAGCGAAAACAGGTCATGGGTATAGACACGGTGCTGCGGCTCGCCCGTATCCAGGCGGTCCGCCTCTGTTACCTGGACCTGTGGGACCCGGCTCAGCTTCACAGGACAGGCATCTGTGGCTGTATCCTGCAAAATTTCCCGGATAAGCCGTTTCAATTCCTCTTTATCCATTACGCATCCTCCTTGTCAGCAACATAGCCACTGCCACAGCGGCGACACCCGCCGTCAGCTTGGCGGCAATCATGGGAAACAGCACCTCCGGTGCAAAGCCGGCTGTAAAGCCCAGATGGTCTCCGAATACAAAGGCCGCCGACACGGCAAAAGCCACGTTCAGGACCTTGCCCCGGTCATCCATATCCTTCATCATGCCGAACATGGGAATGGAATTCGCAAGAGACGCCACCATGCCTGCCGCCGCCACATCGTTCATGCCCAACGCGCCGCCCAGCTTTAAAAGCGGTTTGCGGAACACCTTAGTAATAACAAACACCAGAGGAAACGCGCCCGCCAGGACAATGGCGATGTCGCCGATGATTTCATAGCCATCGGACAGAGGCGCCATGCCGGGGATTACGACTAAGCCCGTCAGCGCTTCCACAATGGCCGCAGCAAGACCGACGGTGATAACAATCAGCACCAAGCGGCCAAATATGGTAAATCCCTTTATCATGATTCGCTCCTCCCGCCAAAGTCCCAACGCGATTAAGGCCGCGAAGATAACGATGGGAATCAGATTGCGGCAGATCAAGATGAACGGGAACCCGGCAGCCAGACCGCCCACCAGACCGCCGATTGGAATGGTAATGATACCAGCCAGAACGCCCCGGGCCAGAAAGGGCCGGTCTTCCGCCCGGATAATTTCCAAGGCCACGGGAATGGTAAACACGATCGTGGCCCCCAGCATGGAGCCGATGATAACTCCGCCGAACAAGCCCGCCTCCCGGCTCCTAGCTAGTTCCATGGAGAGAGCCGCGCCGCCCATATCATTAGCCAGGATGGAGCCGGGAAACATACCGGGGTCTGCGCCCAAAAGGCCGTACACCGGCACCACCACGGGCCGCAGGAGGGTGGCCAGCACCGGCGCAAGGCAGATGATTCCCAGCATAGACAACGCCAGAGAGCCGAAGGTCATGATTCCGTTTTCAAACTCCCGGGCCAATCCAAACCGCCCGCCAAAAATCCGGTCCAGCGCACCTAAGACCATGAACACGACCATAAGATCAATGGTGATTTCATTGATAGACATAAGAACCTCCTTAAGGATCCAAAATGGCCACAATGGCAGCATCGCAGGGCATTTCGGGATTTCCGGCCCTTGCGCCGCTGCCCATGGTCACAAGGACCCGGTCTCCAATTCCGGCGCCTACCAGATCTGCCGCCACAGTATCGTGATCGCGGCCGCCAAATGTGACCGCCAGGAAGGTCTGGCCCCGGAGTGCTTCACATTTTTTTGTTGCCCAGACAGACCCGGTGACAATGCCGAGAATCATAGGTCCTTCTCCTCCAAAATATCCTGAGCCAGAGGCGTCAGGCGGCTGCCGATCGGCGGGCGCCGCCCGGCTTGCAGCAGCCGCCTAGCCTCCCGGGCCGTAATCAGCCGGGCTGTGACCGCCTCCAGCGGCCGGACGCCCAGCTGCCGCAGGTGCTTTTCCGCAGCCGCCAGCTCTGCGCAGAGAAGCCGGGCTGTTTTCGCTTTTTTATAGGACTGCCCGGACCACAAATAGACCGGCAAATCGGCGAGCAGTGCCCGACACACTGGGTCTGTCGGCATTTGCAGAAGCTCTCCCGGCGGCAAATCCCCCAAAACCAGGGCCTCATACGGTGCTTCATTGACATAATTAAAGTTATAGTCGCCATCCGGCGGTTTCCCCAGCAGCAGCGCCCGGGTTTGACCGGCCTGCATTCTGCTCCAGATCTGCTCGGTAAGCGCATCCAGTTCCCGTTCATTCATAGGAGAATCATCCCCAGATCACCGTTGCGGAAGCCGCAAGCATTGGCCTCGTCATAATCCAGATGCGCAAAGGTGCGAAACTTGGGACTAACCCGCACAGCCACATTCTCAAACACCACGGGACGGTCCGTCAGAGTTTTCAGACGGACAGTCTGACCATCCTGCACATGCTGCAGCTGGGCGTCCTCCGGCGTCATATGGATGTGCCGTTGGGCCACCATGGTCCCTTGCGTCAGCTTCAGGGAGCCAACCGGTCCCAGCAGGGTGATGGCCGAGGTACCCGCCACATCTCCGGACAGGCGCACCGGCGCGTCGATTCCCAGGACCACTGCGTCGGTGCGGGAAATCTCCACCTGGGCTTCCGGGCGGGCCGGTCCCAAGACCGCTACCCGCTCCATCCGCCCCGTGGGGCCGACCAGCGTCACCCGCTCATTACAGAGATACTGCCCCGGCTGAGACAAGGGGCGCTTTTCCGTCAGTTCATGGCCAAACAGTGCTATGGCCTGGTCCCGGGTCACATGAACATGGCGGCCCGACGCCTCCAGCTCCACAAACAGCCGGCGCTGCAGAAGGTCCGTTAAACGCTCAACTTCCAATTCCACGGGCAGTATCCTCCTTTTTCATGCGAATTTCCAAAATCCAAATCAAACTGCTGAGGCGGTTCAGTGCCTGAAGCAAATCCGGCCTTGTTACATTGCCATCCATATCCTTGAAAGCCGCATAGGCCGCCAACTCCGTCTGCCGGACCATGGTCCGAAGGCGATTCAGCATCAGAAGCATCCGGCTGTCGGAGGCCGCAGGCATGAAATGGGGCTGATCATAGTATTTCTGAGGATTGTGGCTCTGCTCCCGCAGCTGCTCCGCTGTCAGACCGCAGAGAGTCTGGGGCGGAAGGGTTTCCTCCAGCACGTCGCACCGGATCAGGTGACGGACGAAACTCAGAATTTCCTCCAGCTCTCTGACCGTCTGGGGCCGGCCCTCATCCAGGGCTGTCCTGCCGCACAGCAGCAGCTCTGCCTCCAGCGCATCGATCATGCCGCGGAAGGCGATGCGGGTATGATCCTTAAACACCAGGATGTTGGCGCGGAGGTGGGTCATATGCTCCGGCTTCTCCGTCATAGTCCCGCCGAACAGGGTTGTGAAGACCGACGGTCTGGCCATGGAGGCCGGTAAAATTTCCACACCGTCCCGCCGGAGCCACTCCCGGGCCGAAGGAGTCAGGTGATCCCGTTCATCCAGATAAAACACCCGTTTGCCGTCCCGGACCCGGACATTGGCCCTTGCGGTTTCTTCCGTATAGACTGCCATGGTTTAGGCTTCCGGCTGAGAGGATGCGCCGGAGCGGCCCTTGGGGAGAATCGCGTCCACCTCGGCGTGGGGGCGGGGAATCACATGAACAGAGATCAACTCTCCCACCCGCTCGGCGGCAGCGGCGCCCGCATCGGTAGCAGCCTTTACCGCACCCACGTCACCGCGAACCATGACCGTCACCAGACCGCCTCCCACCTGTTCCTTTCCCACCAGATTGACATTGGCAGCCTTGACCATGGCATCCGCCGCTTCAATGGCTCCCACAAGGCCCTTTGTTTCCACCATACCCAAGGAATTCGTATTCATCATGATAAGCACTCCTTTATTTTACTAGCTTTTGCAGCAGCTTTTGTGTCAAAAGCTCCACCAGTTCACTGTTGGCTGTTACCGTAGTATGCCCCGTTCGAGATTGGTTATGCCCCCAGGCCACGCGGCGGAGGTTGATAAGATCCATAGGGCCAATATTGTTGCTGGATGAGCTGCCGCCCACCGCGCCGCAGCCCAATGTCAGCGCCGGGAATAGGCCTGTCGTGGCTCCAATGCCGCCCAGAGCTGCCGGTGTGTTCACCAGGAACCGGGATACCGGCACCTCCAGCGCAAACTGCCGGACCGCCTCTTGGTCCTTGGCGTGGATGACGAAGGTATGACCGCTGCCCTCATGACGCAGAATTTCACAGGCCAGCTTTAACGCCTCCGCCTGGTCCTCCACCTGATACAGCCCCAGCACCGGACAGAGTTTCTCATGAGAATAGGGATGTTCCCGCCCCACGCCTCGCTCCCGGGCCAGCAGGACCTTGGCCTGCCGCGCCGCCGGGGGCAGGCCCGCCATAGCCGCAATCTCAGGGGCCGTCTTCCCGACAATTCTCGGATTCATGGCCCCGTTGGCCCGGAACAGCAGGGCGGACAGTTTCTTACCGTCATCCTCGTCCAAAATATACCCGCCCTGCCGGGTCAGCTCCGCCTCGGCCTGCGCCGCGTTTGCCTTTTCCAGAATGACACTCTGCTCGGATGCGCAGATGGTGCCGTTGTCAAAGGTTTTGGAACGAATGATATCCGCCACGGCCTGCCGCAAATCACAGCTGGGATGGAGATAGGCCGGGCCGTTGCCCGCGCCCACGCCGATGGCCGGGGTTCCGGAGGAATAGGCCGATTTTACCATGGCTCCGCCGCCGGTGGCCAGAATCAGCCGCACCTGGGGATGCTTCATCAGTTCCTCCACAGCTTCCATGGTAGGAATAGAAATACAGCCGATAGCACCTTTGGGGCAACCCGCTCCTTCAGCGGCCTCTGCCATCAGTCGGGCCGTGCGCAAAGAGCAGTTTTTTGCGCCGGGATGGGGCGAGAAGACAATGGAATTGCCCGCCTTTAAGGAAATCATGGCCTTGTAGATCACCGTGGATGTGGGATTGGTGGACGGCGCAATGCCTGCCACCACGCCCACAGGGACAGCCACATCCCAGACCTTGTGTTCCTCATCTTTGCGGAGAATGCCTACGGTTTTCTGGTCTCGGATGGCGTCCCAAAGCGTCTCAGAGGCAAATCTGTTCTTTTCAATTTTATCCGGCACATTGCCGAAGCCCGTTTCTTCGCAGGCCAGCCTCGCCAGCTCCTCGGCATAGCTGCTGCCGGCCCGGGCCATAGCTTCCACAATTTTATCAATGGCTCCCTGATCCAGCTTTCGCAACTGCTCCTGGGCGCGGACAGCGGCTTCCACCAGGTCCCGGACCTCCTGGCGGCTTTGCAGATCTTTTGACAGTTCCATTTAGATCCCTCCCATATTTTTCGGGCCACGGGCTGTGTCAATCACCGACTGGGCAAAGGCGTCGCAGGCGGCTTGACAGGCGCTTTGAGTTCCCCGCAGGAGACCCCCTGCAAAATTGGTCTCCGTCGGCGGCGCAAAAAATTCCATTAGGTCCACATCAGAGGCTTTCAGGGCAGCATCCAGACCCACCATAGCCTCCACTGGCGAGGCCACCAGATAGGCCAGGGCCTCCCCTACCTCCACATGGGCGGTCTTGGCCAGATAGGACCCGGTGCGGGAAACACAATGCGCCAGATAGACCACGTCTCCCGCATCATTGGCTTTGCGGAAGCCAACGCCCTGCTCAATAAACTGTACGGCTCCACGCAGACCACTGGCTACCTCTGCCGGGGTTGGTCCCGCCAGAACGCCGATGACCTCGCCGGCCAGCCGGGTGGAGGCATTGGCCGCCCCCGCATAGAGGCTTCTGGCGTAAATTACCTCCACATTGGCCACCTTGGTGGCCTCATCCAGGGCCATATAAGTTACATCGTCGCAGTCCGTGGAGATCAAGCCGATGGTGCGGCTGCCGTCCTGGATTCCCAGGGCTTTGACCAGACCGGGGCTTAGATTGGGAATCAGCTGCAGCGTCAGGACTTGAACCGGTATCAATTCTCCTGTCATGATCTCACCTCAAATCAACGCCAGAGGCTTTTTTCTCCAGCATGGTGTGGAGCAGCTCGGCAATATGCGCACCCGCCTCCACGGCGGGAGTGCCCTGACGGTGGATGTTGGACACCACCGTCCGTTTCGATTCCGGGATGCCGGGGTATGGCTTATAGGTGATATAGGCCGACATAGATTCGCTTGTCACTAAGCCGGGCCGCTCCCCCACCAGCATACAAATGACCTCCGCTCCGGTCAGCTGGCCAATGTGGTCCATAGCGCCAACGCGGGCATACTGGATAAACAGGGTCTTGCCCAGTTCCAAGCCAAAGGTCTTCAGGCCCTGGCGAATGGCGGCGGCACAGTCCAGGGCGTTGGCAGTCACGGCATTGGACGAAAGACCATCGCCAATGACCACCAGGACTTTGGGATTCTGTCCGCAGACCTGACGGATGACCGCCTGGTTTTTCTCGTCAAATTTCCGGCCAAGATCCGGGCGGGTCAGATACTGGTCCTTGTCACGGCACATGGTCTGAACAAAAGGCAGATCGTTCTTTTCATAAAAAGACGGGTCCACCAAAGAGAAGACACTGTCCTGGGCGGCAGCATGGTCCGCACGGAAGCGCAGCTGAGTCACGGTCCGATATCGGGCGCCCGCCCGGCCCATGCCCAGGCGGGCGGGGGTTTTCTTCTTCAGGGCCAGAAATGCCGGCCCGTTCTCAGGCTCCCGCACCAGATATTGGGCCCGCAGATCGATCTTGGTGATGTCCGGCAGAATCTCTGTGCTTTCGTCTTGAATCGGAGCCGTGGGCACCGTCTCCATCTCCCGAAGCAGCTGTGCAACCATCTGCTTCAATTCCGCTTTATCCATGGCGCGCCTCCTTTAAAAGCGCAGAGCCGTCTCCGGCCTTTTTTGTCAGCTTTCCATTTTCTACAAAGCCCATTTTCTCCAGCCAGCGCTGGAAGGGGGCGATGGCTGTCAGGCCAAAGATTTCCCGCAGAGCGGCGGTCTCCCGGAAACCGGTGGTCTGATAGTTGAGCATAATGTCATCGCCGTGGGGGATTCCCATAAAATAATTGCATCCGGCGGCAGTCAATAGGGTAGCCAGATTTTCAATGTCATTCTGGTCTGCCTTCATATGGTTGGTATAGCAGGCGTCACAGCCCATGGGAATACCGGTCAGCTTGCCCATAAAGTGATCCTCCAGCCCTGCACGGATGACCTGCTTGGCATCGTAAAGATACTCAGGGCCGATAAAGCCCACCACCGTATTGACCAGGAAGGGCTGATAGCGTTTTGCAAAGCCATAGCACCGGGCCTCCATCGTCACTTGGTCCGCTCCAAAGTGGGCCTCGGAGGACAGCTCTGACCCCTGGCCGGTTTCAAAATACATGACGTTTGGGCCAGTGGCGGTGCCGTCCCGCAGGGCCAGCTGCCGAGCCTCCTCCAGCAGTGCACCGGTGATGCCGAAGGCCTCGTTGCCCTTCTGGGACCCGGCGATGGATTGGAAGATCAGGTCCGCCGGAGCGCCCTGACGGACGGCCTCCATCTGGGTAGTCACATGTCCCAGGACGCAGATCTGCGTGGGAATCTCCCAGCGGTTCTTGACCTCGTCAAACAGCTTGAGAATCCGGCTTAGCCGTTCCACAGAATCGGTCACGGGGTTTAGGCCCAGCACCGCGTCTCCGGCGCCGAAGGTCAACCCCTCCACCAGGGAGGCCAGAATGCCGTCCGGGTCATCGGTGGTGTGGTTGGGCTGCAAGCGGCAGCTGAGGGTTCCGGGCAGGCCGATGGTAGTATTGCAGTGTGCTGTGATTCGAATCTTGCCGGCGGCGTAGATCAGATCCAGATTGCTCATGAGCTTGGCCACCGCCGCCACCATCTCGGATGTCAGGCCCCGGGCCACATGGCAAATTTGGGCCTCGGTGGTGTTCTCCGACAGCAGCCACTCTCGCAGCTCAGACACCGTCCAATTGCGGATTTTGGCATAGACCGTCTCATTGACGTCATCCTGGATAATCCGCGTGACCTCGTCTTCTTCATAGGGAACCGCTGGGTTCTCGCGCAGATCGGACAGCAGCAGATTTGCCAGTACCACCTTGGCTGCCACCCGCTCTTCGGCGTTCTCTGCAGCCACGCCTGCCAGCCGATCGCCGGACTTTTCCTCATTGGCTTTGGCCAAAATCTCCTTGACGGAGGAAAAAGAATAGGTATGGTCAAATAATCTTGTTTTTAAAATCAAAGAAATGCCTCCTTGAAAAGCGTGCTACTGGAATACAAGGGTTTTTACTATAACGGGCAGCGCAGCGCCGCCGACGGGTGCGGCAATGTCCAGATAGCTGCCCTCAGGGATGTGCAGACCGTCCAGACAGACCAGGCGGCGGGGCTGGGGCAGATGGGATGCAATGGCCTGTCCCAGGGCCTTGCCCATATCCTGCTCCAATGCAACCACCAGCGGGCGTCCCGCCCGGTATACGGGTGCCAAGCCCTCTGCAATGCCCGCCGCCAGACGGGTAATCTCCCAATATGGTGGGCTCATCTGCCCCCGCAGAGCCAGGGCTACAGGGCTGTCGGAGGGATACAGGGCCAGTTTGTCTCCAATAGCCCGGGCCAGGGCCTCCGGCGGTGCGGCCTCCTCTGCTTCAGTTAAGGTCAGGACCGGAAGGTTTTGCAGGGGAAATTCCACGCCTGTATACGAGATGGTACTTCCGGAAAGCTCCGTGGCATAGCTGCCCGCACCCACCACCGTGGCCCGAATCGTCTCACGGCCTATGGTATGGTCGCCCTGCCACAGTTTGGAGACGGCAATGGCCTGTCCCAGCAGGACACCTACGTCTCCATAGCGCATCCAGTCCCCTCCCCCTGTGCCGATCAAATCAGCCACGCCGCCGGAAAAAGACAGAACGAGCGGGGCCTGCGGCAGGGCAACCGTCTTGTCTGTGATGAAGTGGGTCAGGCAGTCCGTTGGCGGATACAATCCCGCCGCTTCCTCCAGCGCCTGCACCATTTGGCGCAGCACCGGCTTCAGGGCCTCCGGCTCTGCCCGGTCCCCCGGCTGAAGCGGCGAAATGCCTGCCAGCACCGGGGATAGGTAGGTCACGATCCCATCCGAATCGAATTTCATCAGACGTCCGCCCACATTGAGACAGCCCGTGTCCAGCAGCAGCCCATCAGGGCCGTACAGGGCCAGATTGGAGGTTCCGCCGCCGATATCCATGTGCAAGACATACCGGCGGTTTTCCCCGGCATACCGGTCCGCTCCGGCGCCACGCGCCGCAAGCACGCTCTCCAGGGCCGGTCCGGCGGTGGCGACGACAAAGTCTCCGGCAAAATCGGACAGCAACCGCAAGACCTGCTTGGCGTTCTCCTTCCGGGCCGTTTCGCCGGTGATAATGACGGCTCCGGTTTCCACATCCTGGGGCCGAATTTCCGCCCGGCGGTATTCCTCCGCCACAATGGCCTGGATGGCCCTCGCGTCCAGAGTGTCCGCCGAGAGAAGCGGCGTAAAGTGAACCGGGCTTTTATAGAGAATCTCCCGATCCGTGATTTCCATGCGGGGAATGGTGAAGGGCGCGGCGGTATTCTGCATTCGCAGACGGGAGACAATCATCTGGGTGGTGGAGGTGCCAAGATCAATGCCCACGGACAAAATTGTCTCCCTCATTGGGCCACCGCCTTTAGAATTCGTTCCAACGCCCGGGCCGTCACCGGCACCGGGTTGGTCCTGCAGCAGGCGTCCGCCAGGGCCGCCTCCACAACCGCGGGCCGGGCGTGCTCCAGCAACTCCCGTTCCACACCGGCCTGAGACAGGGTACCTGGCATTTGCAGCGAATCCCGCAGCCGGACCACCGCAGCCGTCAGATTGCGAAGCGCCATCCGTTCGGTGGGAGCCGAGAGTCCGCACCGGCGGGCCATGGCCGCATATTGCGGCAAGGCTGCCGGTGCGTTGAAGTCCAGCACCTGGGGCAGCAAAATGGCGCAGAGCCGCCCATGCGGCACATGGAACGCGCCGCCCAGGGCATGGGCCAGCGCATGGCAGACTCCCAGCCCCGCATTGTCAAAAGCCATCCCCGCCATGGCCGCCGCCTGATGCAACGCGCCCCGGACGGTCCGATCTCCATGATAGGAATCCGCCAGCTTGGAAATGGCCGTTTCGGCGGCGGCAATGGCCAGCGCGTCCGTAAACGCACTGCGGCCTGTGGCCGCCAGGGCTTCCAGGCAATGGGTCAAGAGATCCATGCCCGTATCGGCGATCAGCTTCGGCGGAAGCGCCTCCAAGAGACTGTCATCCAGGATTGCCAGATCGGGCCGCAGACTGGGGTCCACCAGGGGATGTTTGACGCCGTCATGGGTCAAAATGGAAAAGGCTGTCACTTCGGAGCCGCTGCCTGAGGTGGTGGGAACAGCCGCAAAAGTCATGGGCATATCCGCCGCCAGGCGGATGGCCTTGGCGCAGTCCATGGGGCTGCCGCCGCCCAGGGCTACCAGCAGCTGGGGCCGGAAGCTGCGGCAGGCCGCCGCTCCCTCGGCGGCGAGAGACGCCGGCGGGTCCGGCGTCACCTTGTCGAATACCAGGACCTCCGCCCCGGGAACCCGGTTCCCCACTGCCAGCGCCTGGCCGCTTTTGGAAAAATAAGAATCCGTCACCACCATGACACGCCGGGCCGGACATTGGGCCAACGCATCCAGCGCATTCGGTCCGGCGTACAGCTTTGTTGTGCAGGAAAATTCCGTCATTCCTTCGCCGCCTTTTGTTTGTTTGCCCGTAGTATTTCCCAAATCCAGCAGAATATGAACCGGGAATCCAAAAGCTTCGCGGAAAGTTTTTTCTAACGGTTGGCAGAAACCGCGAATTGTGGTACAATATCATAAAAAAACAAGGTCAGGTGAATCCTATGCCAGAACTGGATTTTTGGACAGGCAACTGCCCCAAATGCGGTGAAGCTCTGCAAATCCCCGCCAGCTTGAAGCAGTTTTCCTGTATGTATTGCGGAGCACGGCTGACACCGTCGGAATTGGTGACGGAGCAGGCGGCGGACGCCGCAGCCCCTGTGGATGGCGAACCTTTTGCCGCCTATTACAGGGAGAACATTCTCTCCACCGTTTCCGGACACGCAAGCTTGGTGCGGGCTCTGAACCAGAATGACTATGCGCCGGCCTTTGAACGCTACAGTCAGGAAATCAGTGAAATTTTCCGCCAGCTTGACCGGGCGGTGGCCGCAGGTGCTCTAACCGCAGAAGCTGCCGCCACGGAATTTCTGAACCAGCTGGAGAAGCGCTGGGCGGGAAGCGGCCGGAGGCGGTCAGCCATTCTGGAGCAAGACAAGTTTATCATTGCAATTTTCCTGGTGCCTGTGGTGCGAAAGCTGGCCCTGCCCGTTAGCGAGACATACTGCCAGAGCCTCCGGAATCAATGGTGCGAGCGCTATCCCAAAAGCCCCTTCACACTGGGAGACTACGACGGCATCATGAACGGCTTCCGGAAAAAGTATTTGGGCCTCTGCTTCATCACCACAGCCGTCTGTATGGAGGAGGGCAAGCCCGATGACTGTCCGGAGCTGACGGCCTTCCGCAGCTTCCGGGACGGCTATCTCCGGTCTTGTCCCGATGGCCCGGCTCTGATTGAGGAATACTACCGGATCGCCCCCGCCATTGCGGCGCGGATTTCGCTTTCCGCCGGCCATGCTGAGCGATACGCAGCCATTCGCCGGGACTATCTGGCCCCTTGCTACGCCGACATCCAGGCGGGCCGTCTGGCCCAATGCAAGGACCGGTACATTGCCATGGTCCGTGCGCTGGAAAAGGAATATCTCATACTGTTTCCTGATTAAATTCTTTCATCAAGAAACCCGTGCGCTACACACACTCGCTTCGTGCGTTCGCACGCTGCGCCGTCTACTGTGTATGGATATCCGTAAGGCGGCAAAGCCGCCAACGGCTATCACATCATGCAGTTCTTGACGCACCTTCGGTGCTATAAAAAGCTTTCAAGCTTTTTATCAAGAACTAGTATCAGCTGACAGCATGCCTCCCATTGACTCCCTATGTTTTTTCCATTAAAATAAAAAGAGAATTTGATGCGGAAGAGCCTGACGGCTCATCCGAGAAAGTTGTATGCTATGCGAAATCGTATCGTTATTACCGGCATGGGCGCTGTGACACCCATAGGCGCCGGTGTGGAGACCTTTTGGAACAATCTAATCGCGGGGAAAAACGGCATCGGTCCCATCCGGCAGTTTGATCCTTCGGATATTTCAATCAAGCTGGCCGCTGAGGTCAAGGACTTCCACGCGGAAGCGCTGCTCCCCAAATCCCTGATAAGGGAGACTGTGCCCTTTATGCAGTTTGGCTACGCCGCTGTGGAAGAAGCGCTCCGGCAAAGCGGTCTGGACCCGGCTGCCGAGCCGGACCGCGTGGGAATTACGCTGGGGACCGCCATGGCCGGAATCACTCACATTGCTGAGACGCAGCATGAGGCCGACGAAGCCGGAAGACTCCGTGTCTCTCCTCGCTTTGTCCCCAAAACCCTTGGCAACATTGCCGCCGCCCAGGTGGCCATTCACCATGGCATCCACGGGCCGTGCTTCACGGTGCAAACGGCATGCTCCTCCGGCGGTGACGCTATCAATCTGGCCTGCATGCTGCTGCAAACAGGCGAGGCCGACGCCATGATCGCCATGGGCGCGGAGAGTACCATTTGCCCGGTGAATATGGCCGGACTGGCCTCCGCCCGTGCGTTATCCCGCAGCGAAGACCCGGAGACTGCCTCCCGCCCCTTTGATCTCCATCGGGACGGATTTGTCATGGGAGAGGGCGGCGGCGCGCTGATTCTGGAGACAGAGGAACACGCCTTACAGCGCGGCGCAAAAATCATCGGCGTGGTCCTGGGTGCATCCAACAACACCGACGGCCACCATGTGACAGCGCCGGATCCTAACGGAATCGGCGCCATCGGCTGCATGAAAAAGGCCATGGAAAAGGCAGGGTTATTCCCTGCCGACATCGGATACATCAACGCCCACGGAACCTCCACCCCTATGGGCGACAGCATCGAGGTTGCCTCCATCCGCAAGGTCTTTGGCGATCACATCCCACCCGTCAGCTCCACCAAGGGAGCCACCGGGCATATGATGGGGGCTGGCGGCGTGGTTGAGGTCATCGCCTGTGTCAAGGCTGTAGAAACCGGCGTCCTGCCGCCGACAATTCACTATGCCACCCCCGATCCCACCTGTGACATCGACGTCATTCCCAATCAGGCCCGATACGCGGATATCTCCTGCGCCATGTCCAACGCTTTCGGCTTCGGCGGCCAAAATTCCAGCGTCATTGTGGGTAGGTACAAATAGAAAGGTATATTATGGAACTGAAGCCCTATCTCCGCCACGTTAATTACTATGAAACCGATCAAATGGCCATTGTCCATCACTCCAACTATATCCGGTGGTTTGAAGAGGCCCGCCTGGATTTTATGGATCAAATCGGATTTAACTACCGGGAATTCGAAAAAACGGGCATTATCATTCCCGTTGTGGATGTCAGCTGTAAATATTTACTTTCTGCCCGCTATGATGATCTCATGTCCATCCGCGCCATTCTGACACAATTTACCGGTGCCCGCATGACATTCCGCTATGAGGTACGTTTTGAGCGCAGCGGCGAGCTGTCCGCCACAGGAACCTCCACCCACTGCTTTGTGGGAGAGGATCGCAAGCCTCTGTCAATTAAGCACCGCTGCCCGGAGCTTTATGCGCAAATGCGTCTTTGTGTGGAGGCGGAATAAACAGTGAATTCCCAAAG
>CAYTXW010000013.1:0-23468 GCA_964441575.1 uncultured Oscillospiraceae bacterium | reverse complement strand
ACCTACTATCCGGGCGACAATGTGGCCTGGGCCTATCTTAACAACGATGAGTCCATGCTCAGCAGGGAGGAGTTGGAGCTATACGACACGGCAGTAGCCTGGCTGGAGGCTAATATCACGGACGATATGACGGACTATGATAAGTGTGTGGCGATTCATGACTACTTATCCGGCAATATCCAATATGATAACGAACTGCTGGAAGCGCTCAACACCAGCTTCACCTTTGACCTGGGTATCACAGCCTATGGGGCGATGATGAATTTGGACAGCATCTGCCAGGGCTATGCGGACGCTTTCGATATGCTGACATCCATGCTGGGCATGAACTGTACGCAGATCTGCGGCTACGGCAGCGGGGCGCTCCACAACTGGAATATGGTGGAGCTGGATGGACAGTGGTACCATGTGGACTGCACATTTGACGACATGTTTCCTGACAACGATGGGACTTCCGCTAAGGCGTATCTCTTCGCCTCCGACCAGCAAATGCGCCGCACCCACAGCTGGGAACCTGAGCAGTATCCCGCGGCGGAGGACGACTCCCTCTACTACTACACGATGCAGGATCTGACAGTAAATAACGAGGAAGAACTGGAGACCAAGGTGGGAAATCCGCTGCAGGAAGGCCGCCAGGTGGACGTCTATATCAAGAACCTGAAGCAAAAGCAGGTGACGGACTATCTTCAGTCTTTAGGGGCGCAGTACCATCTGGCAAGCTATCTATCCGATTTTGTCCTCTGCGCCTGGATGCCCTGATGATAGATCGTTCGTGCGCATAAAGACGCTTGTTATGACGGTCCAAACGCCGTGTACCGTTTTTCTTTGAACGGTCTGCCGCCAAAAATCCGGCACCGTCGGTCTCTGCACCTGCGATCTTGCTGCTCATACGGGCGGCAAATCTTAATAAGACTTATGAGGAACAACGCATGAGGAATCAAACACTTGCCGGGCGGGTGGCCGCCCTGTTTACGATCCTTCTTTGGGGGACAACATTCATTTCCACAAAAATCCTGCTGGAGGCCTTCCAGCCCGTGGAGATTTTATTTTTCCGCTTTGTGATGGGGCTGGCGGCCCTGCTGGTGGTCTATCCGCATCGGTTAAAGGGGACAAGTTGGCGGCAGGAGCTTACCTTTGCGGGGGCTGGTTTGTGCGGCATTTGCCTGTACTATCTGCTGGAAAACATTGCTCTGACCTACACCATGGCCTCAAATGTGGGCGTTATCACCTCCGTCGCTCCGTTTTTCACGGCAATTGCCAGCCGCCTGTTTTTGAAGGAGGAAACCGTGCTGCGGCCCGGTTTTTTCATCGGCTTTGCCGTCGCCATGGTGGGCATCGTTTTGATCAGCTTCAACGGCTCCCGGCTGGAGGTAAACGCCACAGGGGATCTTTTGGCGCTGGCGTCCTCCATGGTATGGGCGCTCTACTCGGTGCTGACCAAGAAAATCGGCGCGTTCGGCTACAACACGCTTCTCACCACAAGACGGATCTTCTTTTACGGGATTCTGTTTATGCTTCCCCCGCTGGTTCTGTCTGGTTTTACGCCGGATCTGATGCGGTTTGCCAACCCGACCTATCTTTTCAATATAATCTTCCTGGGATTGGGTGCATCCGCGCTCTGCTTTGTCACCTGGAATTTCGCTTTGAAAGTGCTGGGAACCATCAGAACAAGCGTCTATGTCTATTTGATTCCCGTCATTACAGTTGTCACCTCTGCGCTGGTCCTCGATGAGCCCATTACCATCTATACGGGACTGGGCACGCTGCTGACACTGGGGGGACTTCTCCTGTCAGAGAGCAAGATTTTTCAGAAGAAAAAGAGAAGCATGGAGCGTTGAAATAGACGGCGCATGGACCGCCGTCCAGAATCTGTCCCGCCGGGAAACGAAAACAAAGAGCAAACCTGGACAAGAAGCCAACGGCTCCCATGTCCAGGTTCTTTTTCAAGGTTTTCACAGCACTTGTTATCATTTAGGGTTTCCGATGGGCGCACCCCGTTCTTTCCGAAGCCAACGGTATTACAGCCGGTGAAATGCCGGAGAGTACCGTATTCTTTTATCATTCATGATACAGCCTCGTTTACGATTTCACAGGATCTCCACGTCTCTTTGCATAGCTTTGCAGGTTCCTGCTCGAACGGGATGTCCGGGGGCCGTCCGCCACAAGGGACGAAGGGGACATTTCAAATCCGCCTGCTTCAGCGGACACTCGATCAGCAGAGCAGCAGGCGCTTGCTCAGCGCCAGAATCTCCGGCCCGCCCAGGGAGTTTTGGAAGGTCATGGTCCCCGGCCTGTCCTGGAGATTTATAAGGTCCAGCGCCTCCAGCCGGTGACGGAGCTGTCGGGCCACGCCGCCTGCGCTGTCAAAAAGCGCCGTATCCTGCCCCACCACAGTTCGAATGGGTTCCCGCAGGAACGGATAGTGGGTGCAGCCCAGAACCACAGCGTCCACAGGTGTGTAAAGGAAGGGCCGCAGCCGCTCCCGAAGAAACTGCTCCACAGCATCTCCCTCCAGGATGCCCTGCTCCACAAACTCCACCAGGCCGCTGCACGGCGCGGGCAGAATCTCCGCCCGATCCCGAAACTGGTCCCACAGATCCAGGAATTTTTGCTCCTTCAGGGTCATGGCCGTGGCCATGACCAGGATGCGGCCTCCCGGATAGCGCTCCACCGCCGGCTTCAGGGCCGGTTCGGTGCCGACAATGGGAAGCTGCGGATAGCGCTGCCGCAGCGTCGCAGCCGCTGCCGATGTGGCTGTGTTGCAAGCCAAAACAATCGCCTTGACTCCCTCGGCAATCAGCCACTCCACCGCCGAGGCGCTCAGATCCACCACCTCATCCACCGGCTTGACGCCGTAGGGGGCGTGAAGTGAATCGCCAAAATAGAGATAGTTCTCATGCGGCAGCAGCCGCGCTGTCTCGCGCAGAACGCTGATGCCGCCCAGCCCGGAATCAAAAAAACCGATGGGGGCGGATCGATCCATGGGATCGCCTCCTTGCAGAAATAAATCCGATTGTTTTATTATATCAATCCCCCGGCGGATGTGCAAGACCCAGCCGGACACGCAAAACAGCAAAGTCCCGGGCTGTAAATACAGCTCGGGACCCCGCCGGAACAGGACACAAAAAAAAGAGGGAAGGAAATTGCAAGCCGCCATGCCGGGAGAATAAGGAAAAGCAAAACGAGGAGACAGATAAGTTGGAGGGAGACAGGAATAGAGAACCCGGCATGGCAGCTACAATTGGCTTTTTGAAGATGGCTGTATTTTATACGATTTCGTTCCCCTTGTCAAGAGGTTTCCCTCACTTCTGTAGACCTGAACAATTTGTACAACGAATCTTTTTGAAATTTATTGAAAATGACCTCAAATCAGGCAGAATTTAACAGATTATTGAATCTTACTTTGTTCATCATTCGATTCTGCAGCGCTGCGCCCATCTGTATAAAAAAGCAGCTTTCCGCAATTCTATACGTCTGTTCAGCGCGAATGAAGGAGGAAACTCCTGTGCGAAGCCAGATCGGTTGCAACAATATCATGCAACCGGAACGAAATATCGCGGCGTCCATTTGAGCGGGGCCGAGGGCTTTGGCGAGGAAAATCGGGTCTGCGCCAGCATCGCCTGGAGGAACAGCCGAGGCCGGAAAGGCGGCAAAATGGAATTTCCAATTATTTTCTATGTAAATTTTGAACTGAATTTACAGAAAATTAACAATTCCAATGGGCAGCACGGGTTGCTTTTATAAAAATCCGGTATATACTTATAATATAAGGGCAAATGTACATCCTGCATTTAAAATTACAACATTATGATTGGCCGTCCATGCTTCCTCGCTTCTCAAAATAGGAGGTGTTTCCCGCGAACAGATTTCATTCGGAAGGGAAGACACAGAAACTCTAATAAAATGGCGTAAAGCCACTGCGGGAAAGGGGTTTTTTATGAAATTTTACAAACGGATTCCGCTCGTGCTTGCGTTGCTCCTGACCCTGGGCCTTTTGCAGGGCTGTCAGACCAGCGATTCCGGCGCGGATGCGGAAATTGACTATAATCAGTATATTTTTTCCCATGGCTGTACAGCGTATACAGAAGATGCCTATATCTTCTTTGAAAATTTACAGTTAAAATTTTTGGACAGTACTTTATCCGCGCCATTGTCTTTGCTGTGTACTCGGCCAAACTGCAACCACAGGAACAGCTCCTGCACGGCGTATCTGAACAACCAATCTGTCTTTGCCTCCGACAACAAGCTCTATTATATTGCACAGGGTGATGACGGCGGCTACGGGGTGTATGAATTGGGCCTGGACGGTACGGACCGAAAGCTGATCCGATCGATTTCCCTGCTTGACGGTTCCAACTATGGATTTACCTATCGGATTTATGGCGATTACCTGGCACTGGAGATGACGTACAGTACTGTGGATGGGTCCAGCAGCGCAATTTACCTGACCGACCTCCGGGATTCGAAAGCGGAATTCCTTCCCGTTTTCGGCGGCAGGGACAACACTGCGATCATTTATTCCGGGACGGAGCTGCGGGACGGCTGGCTTTTCGCCTGTGCGCGTGCCTCGGACAGCGAGAGCTGGGCGCTGATGGGCTATAACATAGAAACCGGAGAAACGTATACATTGGTGGACCAGTGGACCAGCATAAACACCTTTGCCCTGAAGGGCGACACCCTGTATTGGTACGCCATCCGAGACGGCTTCTATTCGATGTCGCTGACAGATATGCTGCAGACGAAATACCGGGACTACGATCCCAGCTACGAATTTGGCGACGGTTATTATGACGATCAGTATTTGTACTTTACAAATTCCATTCCCGGTCTGAACGATCCGGACCTCGTCATCCAGGGCGTTGGCAGCCCCGATGCCTACATTCCCGAGGAAAAAATCGGCCTGTATATCTATGATTACGAGGGAAATCTACAGCAGTTTATTCCCACGGAGGGGCAGATCTATCCCGCGTTTTTGCTGTCCACGCCGCGGTATGTATTCTTTTATCCGCGTGGGGGTTCGCTTCTGCCCCAATGGTACATCGACAAGGAAGCCATCCCTTCCGGCTCTGCCGCGCTTCTCAGCGTGGAATAACCCATGCAGGAGTTCAAACGGGTTTTTACAAGCAAGCGCTGGATCGCGGCGGCGCTGCTCTGTCTGGCCGCCAATCTGTTTTTCTACTGCCAGGCTCAGCAAACCCGTACACAGGGATCGATTGCTTCCTATGCGGCCGCGACCAACCAATGGCAGGAAACGCTCGCCTCTCTTGATTCTCTGGAGGAGGGCGCGGCCCTGACCGAGGATCAACTGACCGCGCTGAAAGCCTGGGACGCGGCGGAATTTCTGGCGCGCTTGGACCCGAGCAGCCTGGAGGAGATTCTTCCTATCTATCAGGAACAATACCCCGGAATCGAAGCAAGTGTCCAGGCACTCCGGACGGGCGAGACGGAAAAGCCGGATACCTCGGAGAAAACGGCGCTGAGCCGTTGGCAGGAGCGCCTGACATACCAGCTGCAGTACAAAGAGAGCATTGACCAGATTGCCGAACAGGCGGCCGCCATTCAGAGCAATCCCATTTTCTCCAAGCCCGGCACATTTATATTCCGCAACGCGGAAAAAACGGCGAAGGACTTCCGCTCCATTCAGGATGTCACACCCGCGCTTTTTGCGGGCGATGTTGTGACGTCGGTGGTGGAATATGAGGCCGGTACGCTCATCCAAATTGTGTTTCTCTTTTTTACCGTCCTGTCCATGCTGAATCCCATTCAGAAGGGCGTGGAGCCGCTGCTGTACACCACGCCGGACGGCAGAGGGGTGCTGGCGTTCTGGCGCGTTCTGATTCTTGGGGTCAGCGCCTTTGCCTGCGTTTTGACCGCAACCGGCGGGCAGCTGCTCCTTGGCTGCCTTTTGTACCGGCAGCCTGTTGGCTGGAGTCTCCCCGCGCAGAACCTTTCTATTCTGCAAAACTGGGCTGTTCCCGGGACGGTTCTGGGCTTTTTGTGCTGGTTTGCGCTTGTGCAGATGCTCGGCCTTTTTTTCATCGGTCTGGCGCTTTGGCTGATTCTGTCCCGCTGCAAGCTGCAGCCGCTGGGCATACTTCTCTGCGCCCTGTTTTTGGCCATGGAATACTGGCTGTTCCGCAGATTTCAAATCAACGATGCCGGATATTGGCTGGCTTCCTATAATTTATTTCACTTGCTGTCGGTCAAGACTGTGGCCTCACGGTATCTCAATTACAGCTTCTTCGGATTTCCCTGGAGCGAAAAGGCGGCCGTCACCGTCGTGCTTCTTGCCGGAAATGCAGTCCTGATTCTGCTGTGCCTGCTGCCCCGGAAGCATAAAAGCCGTCGGCGCCGCCGGATGCCCGGGCTTCTGAAAAAACGCGGGCAGAGGAAGCACCATCTGTCCGGCTGCCTTCTGACCCTGACCGGGTATGAGTACAAGAAGCTTTTGCTCATAGCCGGGGGCATTCTGTTTCTCCTGACGGGACTGTTTCTGATTTTCCAAAACGGCCCCGATTACCTGGACCAGAGCCAGCGGGAGGCGCTTTATTCCGACTATGTTGATGAATATGCAGGCCCTGTGGAGGAAGAAACGCTCCTTGCGATCCGGGATGCCGAAGCGCAAGCCGAAGCGGAATACGAGAAATGGGCGCAAAGCGGCGACGTGCAGACTGCCGCCTATCGGGAAGCCCGCTGCTGGGCGCTTTCTACCCTTGCCGCACGGTACCAGGATCTGCTGTCGCTGAAGCAGCGCGGCCTTGAGAGAATTGAACTGGTTAATGAAAACGCCTATGAGAAGATTTATGGCGAGTTTGGGGAGGATTTCCGCACAAGATCCGCACTGTTCTGCCTCTGCACCCTGTGCCTGATCATTCCGCTGACGTTTGGCCTGGAAAAGAAACATCATATGAAGCCTGTTCTATTGAGCACTGCTTTGGGCCGATCCGCACTATGGCGGAAAAAGACTGCCATGGTGCTCTCCCTTCTTCTGCTTGTCTGGGCCGTTTGGAGCGGATGCGATTTCTGGCGGTACATCCAGGAAGGAGGAGGCTTCGGCTCTCTATGGGTCAATGCCGTAAGCTTTTCTGCCTACGGCGATGGTCCGGGAAATCATATCCTGCTTTGGTATATTGCCCGGTTCATGCTTGGACGGCTTTGCAATCTGCTGACAGCCGGAGCCGTTATTCTGATCGTATCCACACTCTGCCAGCAGGATCTTCTATCCTCCGGAATCAGCCTCATAGCCCTGTGCGGCCCATTTCTTTTGGAAAGACTGGGCATATCCATGGCTTTGTCAGTTTCCTGTGTCGCCTGGCTGGCAGAGGAGACGCAGATGGGCTGCCTGTGGGTCTCATTCGGGCGCTGCCTCCTTCTGGTTCCGGCACTCTATTTCGCATCCGCCTGTGTATGGAGAGGCTCTCTCCGTATCGTCTCTGACTAGGAGAATGGGTTCCATGGCACTATCCTTTAAAGTAAAAAACCTGACAAAATCATACGGAAACGTTACAGCATTGTCCCGCTTTACCTATTCCTTCACGCCCGGTATATATGGAATCCTTGGCGCAAACGGCGCAGGGAAAAGCACCCTGTTCAAGCTGCTGACCGACACCATTCCAAGAGATCGCGGAAGGATTCTCTGGAACGGCAAAGAGATTTTAACGCTTGGCCGCGACTATCGGTCAAAACTGGGATACATGCCTCAAGCGCAGGGGTATTACAGCGAAATGTCTACAAAGGAATTCCTTTATTATATGGGCCGGATCAAAGGAATCCCTCGAAAAGAGCTAAAAAGCCAGGTAGAGGAGCTCCTGACGGTTGTGGGCCTCACGGACGCGGCGTATAAACGAATGGGCCGCCTTTCGGGCGGGATGCGGCAACGGGCATTGCTGGCACAGGCACTGCTTGGCAAGCCGGACCTGTTGCTTCTGGATGAGCCGACTGCCGGCGTCGATCCTCAGGAGCGAATTCACATTCGAAGTCACATTGCCACGCTGGCGCAGAGCCGCATTGTTCTTTTGTCCACCCATATTGCATCTGATGTGGAATGCATTGCCAATCAAGTGCTGATGATGAAGAAGGGAAGAATTGTGGCCAGTGGAACGCCATCGGAGCTGATCTCCTCCATCACCGGGAAAGTTGCGGAACGGGTCTGCACCGTGGAGGAAGCGGAACGCTTCCAGGCGGAATACGGATACGGGAAATGGATGCAGAATCAGCAAGGACTCGTTCTGCGACTGGTGGGGGATTCTCTGCCGCCTGAATTTTCCCTTTCCACCTGGGGCGTTGGGTTGGAAGAGGTCTATTTATACCATTGCGTCCCCTGATTTGGGGGGCTGCTTCCGCGAAAGCTGTTGGCGAGGGTCTGTACAGGACCGTCGTCAACGCTTTTCTTTTGCTTCTTCCAGCCGCGCCTTCCGACGGGTCAGCGGCGCATGCAGCATCCGGACCGCCGTAACGACGACCAGAATGCCCACCGCCATGGCGCCGGCCACGGCCAGGGTATGCATCCCATAGGCGGCGGCGCCGCTCATATCGCCGCTGACAGCATATTGGGCCGTATAGTAGATCCCGGCGCCGGGGATCAGCGGCAGAACGGAGATGACCAGATAGGAAATGGCCGGATATTTGCGCACCCGCGCCATGACCTCCGAAAAGACGGAGGCCGCAATGGTGGCAAGAAAGCAGCAGAGCATCTCGCCGCATCCGATGGCGCTCACCACACAGTAGACGGCCCAGGTGATTCCGCCGCCCAGAGCACACAGCAGATTGCCAGAGCCGTGGATGTTAAAGTAAATCACAAAGCCCGCGCAGGCAACAACGGCAACCAGGCATTGCAGCACCGGCGGAATGGACAGCTCCGGCGCGCTGACAGGCAGCCCCCACAGGACCTTTGCCGCGTTCCAGGCCGCGCCGGTGCCAAGGGCAGTGGCGGAGGCAATCAGCAGCGCCTCCACAATGCGGTTGACGCCGGAATTGGTATCGCCGAAGATGATATCCCGAAGCGCGTTGGTGAACAGCAGTCCCGGGACCAGCAGCATCAGGGTGCCGATGACGCTGGTATTCACATTGTCGGGCAGGCCCAGCGCGGCGGCCGCGTAGGCGGCCAGAGCCATGACAAAGGCGGCGGCGATGTTCTGAAAGAAGGCGTTGGCCTTCACCCGGCTCAGGAAATGGGTGAAAATACCCAGCAGCAGGCCGCAGCCTGCGGCGCAAAGACTGTCCCGAAGAGAGCCGCCGAAGAATACGGCAAAGCCGCTGGCGGCCAGCACATTGCCCAGCAGACGCACGGCAAAGGGATAGCGCTTTCTGCCGTTCTCCGTCTGCTGCAGCCAGACCATGGCCTCCTGGGGCTGCGGCTTTTCCGCGCAGATCCGGCGGCTCAGGTTGCTGTAACGCTCCACCGCGTCCAGGTCTGTGCCGTGATTTCGAATACGGCACAGCCGCGTCAGCGGCATATCATCGCCGGCTAAAATGCTGATAAACAGGCTGTTGGGTACAGAATAGACTGTGGATGCAATTCCATACGCGCCAAGGATGCGGTTGATGCTCTCCTCAATCCGGTATGTCTCCGCCCCGGCCATCGCCATCCGGCAGCCAATATCCGACACCAGGTCCATTAAAATGTTGTATTCCATATGGAAGCTCCTTCAAAAAGAAACGATGAAATGGAAACGAAATTGCGGTTCCCCGCACTCCGCATACAAGGATAATCGAACGATCTCCAAAAATCAAGAATTTTATGCGAATTCCACGCAAGTTCCGGTAGCCTCAAGAGCTTCTGCGGCTGGCGCGGGACCTTCCAGAAGCGCGGCGGCGGCCTCCTGGATGGACTCGCTGTATCCGGCCAGGGCGTCAAACGCGGCAAACTGCGCCGCACGGTTGCGGGCAGACATGCGCGGATGTGTTGGAGATGTTGGGTGCGGGAGATGCAGGATGGAAGCATAGCAGCGGGTATTTCCGGATGTGTTGTACATGACGATTCCTTTCTGCGCACAAGCAGGCTGTTCATATTAAAATTTGTGATTGACTGCCAGACCGCCGCTGCCGGCGCGGCGGTCGCGGTCCGCTAGGCTCTGTGTCCGCCGATCTGATTGTTCCGCGCAATGGCTGTGCTGGCCTCTTTCAGATTGACACCACGGAGAATCGCATTCTTTCCGTATTTCTTCTTGATCAGCAGTTCCACCTGCTGCCGCCGCTTTTCCCGCGCCAGAGAAGCGGCTTCTTTTTGCAGCGCTTCATAGTCTGTGAACAAATCCAGCTGAAGGCTGTCTGCATTTGCCTCGCCGCGATCCCGGGCGATGTGACCGGCGGCAATCGTGATGCGCCGGACAAGCAAATCCGGGTCCGCAATTCGGTCGAACAGCGCCAGGACCTCCGCTATGATATGTTTGGTAGAGGCGGTCCAGCCTCCAAGGTTGGCAGTGCCGTGGGCATGCTTGGGAATCGGGCGTCCATAGAAATCCCGGACAACAGGGCCGGCATAGGACGCGCCGCGCTGCGGGTCGCTGAGATTTTCCGCGTCGTATCCAATGGTCAGCACGATCTGATCCGTCAGCAGCTGCTTTTCCACAAGGTCCAGAACCAGCGCTTCGGTCATCTCCCGCACAATGAGCTTGGCTTCCTCCAAGGCGTAGGGGCGCGGCAGCACCTGGCCGGTGCTGAGACTGCTGGATTTTGGCTGATAGGCCTTGATATCAGAGATCGTGCAAGGCTCCCATCCCCAGGCGTGGTCGATCAGCAGCTCGGCATTGACGCCAAACAGCTTGTAGAGCAAATACTCGCTGTGATACGCGCCGGGCTTCCCGATGGAACACTCCGCGATATCTCCCATGGTGTACATGCCGTGCCGCTCCAGCTTTTTGGCGGTCCGGCTGCCGATGCGCCAAAAATCGGTAAGGGGGCGGTGCGCCCACAGCGTCTCGCGGTAGCGGGTTTCGTCCAATTCGGCCATCCGGATTCCGCTCTCGTCCGGTTCCATATGCTTTGCCAAAATGTCCATGGCGATCTTGCTGAGATACAGATTTGTGCCGATTCCCGCCGTGGCGGTGATCCCTGTGATCTGCCAGACCTCCCGAACCAGCCGTTTTACCAGCGCCTGCGGCGTGGTTTGGTAGGTCCGCAGATATGGCGTCAGATCTATGAACACTTCATCAATGGAGTAGACATAGATGTCCTCCGGCGCGATATATTTCAGATAGATTTGATAAATTTGGGTACTGCGTTCCACATAGTAGGACATACGCGGCGTTGCAACGATGTAGTCAATTGCCAAGGCCGGATTTGCCGCCAGCGCCCGGGCGTCACAGGATGCGCCCTCCAGTGTCCGGTCCGGCGCCATCTGCCTGCGGAACCGGTTCAGCTCATCGACTTTCTGCACCACCTCAAACAGCCTTGCCCTGCCGGGCAGGCCGTAGGCCTTCAAGGAAGGTGACACGGCCAGACAGATGGTTTTCTCCGTCCGCGTCCGGTCCGCAACCACAAGATTGGTATGCAGCGGGTCCAGTCCCCGGGCCACACATTCCGCGGAGGCGTAATAGGACTTTAAATCAATGGCCGCGTAAACCCGATCGGACTGCATGGAAATCACCTCTAAAATCGAATAAATGTTCGATTATCATTATATCGATCAAATGATCGAAAGTCAACCGGTAATTTCAGGCGCGGCCTGCGTTCCGATGCGAAGAAAGGGCGGAACGGCAGACCGTTCCACGATGCTGTTCAACGCTTGATGCGCGGCGTTGCACTAAAAAATCGCATCATATAAGATTCCCTGCCGAAACAGGAACCGTTTCCGGTTTCGGCAGGAAATTTGTAGCGATAAATGGCTGCGAAGAAAATTCCGCTGCTATACCAGAAAGCGGCGGAAGAAGCCTGAAAAAATAGGAACTTTCCAAAGGAATATTGGGCGGCTGCCGGAAGTGGTTTTCTCACGCGCCATGACAAGCAAAAGACTCGCAGCGGCCGGATACTTTGAAATCCCGACCTACTGCGAGTCCCTGCACTTATGCGATTAAACCGCCGTGTACCGAACGGTACCCATGGTGGTGTGAGAGGGCGGCTGCTCAAATAATGGGCAGCCTCCTGCTTGATTAAATATCAGTCGGCCACATAGGGCAACAGGGCAATGTGCCGGGCGCGCTTGATGGCGACGGTCAGCTGACGCTGATGGGCAGCGCAGGTACCGGTGGTACGGCGGGGCAGAATTTTGCCGCGCTCAGACAGGTAACGACGCAGCTTGGCAGTGTCCTTATAGTCGATATGCTCGATCTTGTCCACGCAGAAGCTGCAAACCTTTTTGCGCTTGCGGGGACGCATTCTATCGTTAGCCATTTGGATCCTCCTATCTCAGTTATCGTGAAAAAACAATTAGAACGGAAGCTCAGAGTCATCGTCTTCCAGCATGGCGAAATCAGACGCCGGGGCCGGTGCCGGTGCGGGAGCGGGGGTAGACTGGTTATAGCCGCCGTAGCTCTGGCCGCTGTAAGCGGGCTGACTGTAGCTCTGGTCAAAGCCGCCGGGCTGGCTGTCGCGCCGGCCTTCGCCGAAATAGACGTTGTCGGCGACAACTTCGGCGGAGCGCCGCTTGTTGCCGTCCTTGTCATTCCAGTTCCGAATCTGAAGCCGACCGGAAACCACTGCCATGCGGCCCTTGCTGAAATACTTGGAGACAAACTCCGCAGTACTCCGCCAGGCGACGATGTCAATAAAGTCCGTCTCCTTCTCGCCGGTTTCGCGGTTGCCGAAATCACGGTCCACGGCCAGGGAGAAGGTTGCTACAGCAATGCCGCTGCCAGTGCGCCGAAGTTCCGGATCACGGGTGAGACGGCCCATGAGAACAATATGGTTCAGCATAAACGTGCCTCCTTACACTTCCACATCGGTGATCAGAGAGCGCATAATGCCGTCGGTGATCTTGAGGACGCGGTCAAGCTCCGCAGGGAACTCGGGCTTCGCGTCAAAGGTCATCAGGACATAATAACCCTCCATCAGGTCATTGATAGGGTAGGCCAGACGGCGCTTGCCCCACTCGTCGATGCTGGTCAGAGTACCATTGCTTTCAACGAGAGCTTTGAATTTTTCCACGAGCGCTGCGATACCTTCTTCTCCCTGTGCGGGATCGATGATATACAGGACCTCATACTTGCCGGAAATTTTTGCCATTTCGTTGCACCTCCTTTTGGACGTATGGCCACCGGTCGGGCCGGTGGCAAGGATTCTCTGCCTGTTTGGACAGGCTAAATTATTATAGGAGACTTGCCGGGATTTGTCAAGAAAATTTTGCAAAGACTGCACCGGCGAGGTGCTATAATTATCTCAACGCCAATGGATGAAAGCACGGAAACTCATCATGCCCCATCGCGTCCCATCGTGGCTCATCGATTCCCATGCGTTCCCATGCAATCGCACCGCGCTTTTGTTATGCGTAAAACGAAAGCGGGACATATGTGAAGTGGCCGCGTGGAGGGCTGGGACGTTTCGCAAGCGGAGAAAAAAGAGGAGATTTTACACCATTTTGGATCGAAATCAGCCGCCAGGAGCGGCCGTGGCCGTTCGACAGGGTGCGCCAAAAGGTACCGGGCCCCGGGGCGGACCGAAAGCGCGTTTGCCGACCTCGAATTTCCCTTGGGTAGCAATACAAAATTTGATATTTTCGCTACGATTCCGGCGGGGCTTGGCCGGAATCGTGCGTCTATTTCGGAGCCTTTGAACAATGCAGTGCCTGCGAAGCTATGGGAAGTCCCCTGTGCCATGGCCATGGCACAGGGGACTGGGTTGGGTTTCCAGGTTTGAAACTTATGGAATGGATTGGAATTAGTCGTTGAAGTCGGCGACATTTTCCTTGGTGACAACGGAAACACCGGTGTCAACCTGAGTCTCGGTCAGAGTGGTGCCTTCCATCAGAGCTACGGCAGCCTCGATGGCCTTCTCGCCCATGACGTTGGGGTTCTGCGCCATAAAGGCCAGCAGCTCGCCGTCTTCCACATGGGAGCGGTTGGAGGAGCTGTTATCGAAGCCCACGCAGATGATGTCCTTGCCGTTGGCATTGGCTTCCTTGACCGCGTTGGCAGCGCCGTTGGTCGCGCCGTCATTGGCGCCGTAGACAGCGACCACACCGTCGGAGATCAGCGCGTTGGTCAGATCCTGGGCCTTGACGGCGTCGCCGTCGGAATACTGGACCTCGCTCATTTCAAAGTTGGTGCCTTCAAAGGCGGAGACAAAGCCGTCCACACGATCGATGCAGGACTGCACACCAGCCTGTGCGGAGACCAGACCGATGGTGCCTTCGGTCACGCCCTTATCTTCCAGGTAGCCCAGCATGGTTTCGCCGGCTTCCACACCAGCGGCATAGTTGTCGGTGGCGAAGGTGGCGGAGGCCTCCAGGGTCGCGGTGGCATCCACATAGATCAGCTTGATGCCCTTGTCCAGAGCGGCCTGAAGTGCATCGTTGCAGGCGGTGGAGTCGTTGACGGAGATGATGATGACGTCAGCGCCGTTGTTGATTGCGGTCTCAATCTGCTGAATCTGCTGGGCGTTGTCCTTCTTCTCGGGGGCCAGCCACTCGTACTCGATGTTTTTGCCTTCGTTTTTCAGTTCTTCCACCTTGGCACTGGCAGCTTTCTCCAGCTTGACCCAGTGTACGTCCATCTGATCCATGGTGATGAGGCTGATGTGGATGGTGTCGCTGTCGCTGCTGCTGCTACTACTGCAGGCAACGAGACCGAACACCATGACCAGTGCGAGGATCATTGCAAGTACCTTTTTCATTTTGTTTTACTCCTTTTTGTTTATTTTTTGCAGAGGCAGCGCCTCTAAGCATACAATGGAGATTTCTCACGGGGAGATTATTTTGCGGCCTTTTCCGATTTTTTGGCAACACGGCGGTGCTTGCTGCTGCCGTTGCGGCGCAGGACGTCCAGCAGGACACAGACCACAACGATGATGCCGATGATGATATTCCGGAATGCAACCGGGACATGGGCGAAGGTCAGGCCGGACTGGAGAATGGCCCACACGGAAGCGCCTGCGATGACGCCTACCAGCAGACCGCTGCCGCCCAGGGTGGAGATGCCGCCGATGACGGCCGCCGCAACGCCGTACATCTCATAGCTCATACCGGCGCTCATATCGCCCATGCCGGACTGGGCCATGGTGATGAGGCCCGCCAGGAAGGAGCAGAAGGAGGAGACCAGATAAGCCTTGGTGGTGGTTGCAAAGACGTTGACGCCGGACAGGCGGGCAGCATCCACATTGGAGCCGATGGCGTAGATATGGCGTCCGCTGCGGGTGAAGGTCAGGATGAAGAAGAATACAAGCCAGACGGCGATGGCAATCCAGACGCCGTTATAGACGCCCAGGCTCTTGCCGTAGTACAGGACATTCTTGAACACCTGCGCGGCGCCGGTGCTGCCGATGTTGTCGGTGTTATAGTTGCCGTTGGCCAGCTGGGCGATGCCGCGGGCGATGGTCATGGTACCCAGGGTGCCGATGAAGGGAGGCAGCTTGAACTTGCCAACCAGGATGCCGTTGACAAGGCCGACGGCCATGCAGCAGACAAAGGCGACCAGAATGGCCAGCAGAACGCTGGAGCCGTTGCAGACCATGGTGGCGGAGATCATGGCGCTCATGGCCAGAACCGAACCGATGGACAGGTCAATGTTGCCGGTGATACAGACGTAACCCTGGCCGATGCCGACCAGCAGGAAGGGGACAATGGACCGCAGCAGGGTCATGACGCTGTCACCCTTGATAAAGTTGGGGTTCATAATGGTAAAGACGATCATCAGGATGACAACGCCTGCAAAGGCGGTCAGCACAGAGGCGATCCCATTGATGGACATAAAACGCTTCAGCGGGCTTTGTTTTTCACGCATTTTCCTAACACTCCTTACGATTTCGGTTCAACCACGGCATTGTCGCCAAACTGCGTGGCATAGGTCATGATTTCTTCCTCAGTGGTGTTTCTGGGGTCCACCTGACCGGTGATTCGGCCGTTGCACATGACCAGAATCCGGTCGGAAATTCCCATGACCTCGGGCAGCTCGCTGGAAACGATGATGACCACGACGCCCTGCTTCTTCAGCTGGTTGATAATCTCATAGATTTCTACCTTTGCGGCCACATCGATGCCACGCGTCGGCTCGTCAAAGATGATGACGCGGGAATCGCGGGCCAGCCACTTGGCAACGACGATTTTCTGTTGATTGCCGCCGGACAGGCTGCCGGCCAGAGCCTCGGCGCTGGACATTTTAATGGTCAGGGAATTTCTCCCCTTTTCAATCATCTGATTTTCCGTACTCCGGCGAATTTTTCCCAGGAATTTGGAACAGATAATATCCAGGTTGGGAAGCGCGATGTTGTTGCGGATGGTCAGCTTGGTGCAGAGGCCGTCCTTTTTCCGGTCCTCGGGGGCCAGGACAATGCCCTGACGGATGGCGTCGGTGGGACTGTGAATGGTCAGGGCCTTTCCGTCCAGAATGACCTCGCCGCCGTCCTTGGGGTCTGCGCCGAAGATGGCCCGCATGGTTTCGGTGCGGCCAGCGCCCACCAGACCGGAGAAGCCCAGAACCTCGCCCTCATAGGCGTCAAAGCTGACGTCCTTGACCATCCGCCCGGCGCTCAGGTGCTTGACCTCCAGCGCCTTTTTGCCGCGGGGTACCGTATCCCGTGGGAACTGGTTGGTGATTTCGTGGCCCACCATGTTGGCGATGATCTGCTCCATGGTGAAGTCGGTGAATTTGCCCTCGGTGATGTACTTGCCGTCGCGCATGATGGTGACTCGGTCCACAATGTGGTGCAGCTCCTGCAAGCGGTGGCTGATGTAGACGATGGCACAGCCCTGCTCCCGCAGTTCCCGGACAATGCGGAACATCTCCACGATCTCCGCGTTGGACAGCGCCGAGGACGGCTCGTCCATGACCAGAACCCGGGCGTTAATCAGCAGCGCCTTGGCGATCTCCACCATCTGCTGGCGGCCCACGGTCAGCTCGCCCACAATGGTGTTGGGGTCCAGGTCCGTAATGCCCAGCTTGGCCAGCTGCTCCCGAGCCTGCCGGTTCATCTCGGCCTTATCCAGTCTGCCACCCTTGCGAATTTCCCGGCCCAGGAACATGTTTGCCGCCACAGACAGGTGCAGGCACATGTTCAGCTCCTGGTGGATGATGGCCACGCCAAGCTCCTGCGCCTGCTTGGTGTTCAGGTCTCCCTCCACTTTTTTGCCAAAGATTTCGATGTCGCCAGAGTCTCTCGTGTACACGCCGGAGAGGATTTTCATCAAGGTCGATTTACCGGCGCCGTTTTCTCCCAGCAGCGCCATGACCTCGCCTGTTCGCAGATGGAGCTGTACATCATCCAAAGCCTTGACGCCGGGGAAGGATTTGTTGATATGCTCCATAGAAACAGCATATTCGCTCATTGGTTGACTCCTTTCTGTTTAATAACCGCCTACAGCGGAAAAAAACATGCTGAAAACAGTATCAATCCTTTGCCGCCGGATACTCGTTGCAGAGCAGACGGTAGGGCGGCTCATCCTCCTCGATGGTGGGGAAGCGGCCCAGGGGCTTATAGAATCGGTTGTCGGTGTTGTCGTCATTGCACATGGAGACCTCGCCGACCAGCGCCGTGCCGGAGCCGGGCTCGATGGTAAATTCATGGTAATAGTAGGGATACAGAGACAGGCTCTCGCCGGGCTTCAGGACGATCTTGGACCCGGCGGGGACCATGTAGCGGCGGCCGTCCCGGCAGATCTCCACATCGGTGTCAGCCAGATCCTCATCGGGGGTGGCGTTCCACAGCTGGAAGACCACGTTGCCGCCGCCCCGGTTGATGATGTCTTCCATCTTGTTCCAGTGGAAGTGATTGGGGGAGATCTGGCCTTCGCGGAGCATCATAATCTTCTCGGCGTAGGTCTTGGTGTATTTGGAATTATGTACGTTGCCGTTGCGGATGGTAATCAGGGCTAAGCCCAGCTTGTTATAATCGCCCATTCCGTAGTCGGTGACGTCCCAGCCCAGGGCATTATCGCGGATTTCGTCATACTCATGGCCCTTCGTCTCCCACTCCTCGGGGGTAAAGCTCAGGAAGGGTGGCAGGGCGAACTTGTATTCCTGAAGCATGGATTCAAATTCCTTGATAATGGCATTGATTTCCGAACGTTTCATGTGGCATCAGACTCCTTTGCGAATTTATTTTTATCCTTGCAGCCGTGCAATTTCAGCACGGGCCTTTTGCAGCGCTTCAGCCCCATCCAGGACAGTGAAGGTCAGCACGTTGGTTTCCCTGGCGAAGGGGGCCAGGTGGTGAACGCTGCCCCGCGCCTCGTGATAGGGGCGGCCATAGACGGAGGAATTAGACGGCTCCAGGCCGATGACGTAGTCGCCGGACGCAATGGATTTCCACTCCATAAACCGGGGCAGATGGGCCGCCGTGTAGGTCAGCCGCAGACCCAGGCCCAGTTTGTCATTGAGAACGCAGACCGTCACCCGACCGGCTTCATCGGCAACCGGCTCATGGATAAACACATATTCCGGCTCATTGTCCTTGGGCGCGTCCATGACGTTCCATCGGTCCTCATGCCCCCGGGCCGCCTCATCCCGGGGGATGACGCTGCGGGTGGGCAGCAGAATCTCCGTTCCTTCGTCCAGAAGCGGGTATCCCATGTTGATATGGTAAAGAAGCATCAGCGGCTCGGGCCGATATCCCTGGTTTTCAATCTCGTCGGTGACGGTGACGGAGGCTTCTCCATAGCAGGTTTCGATGCACCGCCGCAGGACCATGTTCTCGCCGAACAGCTCGGCTTCGCGGATTTCTCCGCCGGTTCGAAGGACATATCTGCCGTTTTCCCAGACGGCGTCACTGCGAAGATGCTCCGCCGGGGTGGTGCGGATGCGGCCATGCATAGGATAATCCTTTCCGTCCACGGCGCAGGGTGCGCAGATGTTTTCCAGACCGGCGGTGAAGAACAGGCCGCCCATAATACTCCGCAAGGCCTCGTCCCCGTTGGTATCATAGTGATTCCGGCCCTGGAGGCCGGGCTTGGAGAGGAAATTGAAATTGATTCCCTTGTAGGAAAACTGGCTGACATCCAGGCACTTATCCGCCAGAACCTGATAGGACAGGGGGCCGTTTTTGACGTCAAAGGCCCGAAGCCCGGTACTGCGGCCTTCGGTATATTGGAGGGGCCGCACATAGGCTAGCTGCTGCATGGAGCCGACCTTTTTCAGAAGTGTTTCCCGATCCATCGCGTTACTCCAAATTGGCGTGGTACTGCCACAGACCCTTCATGTCCAGGTTTTGCTTTTCAATGAGCATCTTGGCCAGAATGTCGCCCAGCAGCAGCAGGGACTGCTCAAACAGGGAGGTCATGGGCTGGCAGGAATCGATCTCGTCCTCCAAATAGAACTTGGTGCGGACCGGAATGCGGACCATAAAATCCGCAATGTTCTTCATTTCGCTGTTGGGATTGGAGCCGATGTGGACGATTTTGCAGCCGGGGACGGCGGCGCGGGCCTTCTTGGCAATGTTCAAAGGGAAGATGGAGCTGCCGGAGCCGGAGCCGACAATCAGCAGGTCCTTTTCCGTGAAGCAAGGCTCTGTGACCTCCCCCACATAGTGGGTCCGAATGCCCAAATGGGCCAGCCGTTTGCAAACGGACTGGAGACTCAGCATTACCCGGCCCACGCCGATGAAAAATACCTGATCAGCTGCCAGAATTTCGTCGGTCAGCCGTTCCAGGGACGCGGGGTCAATGCTGTCCAGGGTGCGGCTCAGCTCACTGAGGACGGCGGCACAGGTTTCATGATAATGTCTGGAAAATTCTTCGCTCATTGAAAATCAACCTCCAATTACTTCTCTGCGCAGGCGGTCCAGATCTGCCAGACTTTCGGGCAGGCGGTCCCGCTTGAGGCAGGTGCTGCCCACAACGAACTGCTCTGCCGTGCGCCTGCCATAGGCCCGGATGTTGTCCGGCGAGATGCGGCCGTCCAGCTCGATCTTGGTGTCCAGGCCGCGGTCATCGATCATCTTCCGCAGCTCTCGGATCTTGCGATCCGCGTAGGCCACCTGCTTCTCTCCCTTCAGGAACGCGTAGCCGGGATTGATGAGCATCAGAAGCACGGTATCGCACTTTTCCAGCACATATTCCAGCGTGGACAGGGGAGTGGAGGGCTTCAAAGCCACACCGGCCCGAACGCCCTGGGCGTGAATGCGGTTCAGCATTCCGTCTATATGGGGCTGGGTTTCGGCGTGGAACACAATCTGCTGCACACCGATATCCAGAAGCTCGTTCACAAAATAATCCTGCTCCGTTACCATGACATGGCAGTCAAAGGCCAGTCCGGTCTTGGCCCGCAGCTGACGGACCGTATCCAGGCCCAGCGGCATACTGGGGCTGAAATGGCCGTCCAGAATGTCCACATGGAGCATCTCAATGCCGGCCTGCTCCACCTGCCTCACCTGGCTTTCCAGGTTACACAGGTCCAGACAGATCAGAGACGGGGAATAGGTACAGGGCTTGTTCCAAATTGTATCCATCCGGAAAAACCTCCATTATAAATACTGCTCAATCTGCGCCCGGGTCGGCAGAGACTCAATGGCGCCCTTGCTCTGGACACAGATCCAGCCGCCCACGTTGCCATAGGTCATGGCCCGTTTGAGAATCTCCCGTGTCAGCTGGTTGGCCTGACTGACGCCCTGAATCCGCAGGCTGGACAGGAAGCCGCCCCAAAAGGCATCGCCCGCACCGGTGGCGTCCACACAGACGGCCTTGCGCCCGGGTGCCTCTATGGTCTCCCCCCGGAAGAAGCATCTGGCGCCCCGGGACCCCAGGGTCTCCACCACCAGCGTCAGGCCGTACTGCTCCATGAGCCGGAACAGATGGGCCTCGCCGCCCATCATCTCCACCTCTTCCTCGGAGATTTTCAGAATGTCCACATAGGGGAGAATTTCAAACACCTTTGCCGCGCAGGCGGCCTGGTCGTCGTTCCACATCACATTGCGGTAGTTCACATCAAAGCTGACCAGCTTGCCCTTTTCACGGCCCAGGCGGAGTGCGCGGACCGTGGCTTCGGCCTCAGGAGAGGCGGACAGGGAGCAGGAACCGGCGTGGACAATGACGGCTTCCGCCACATCCGCTTCCTTTACATCCGCCTCCGTCAGCATCATATCCGCGCCGGGCTTCCGGGCAAAGGTGAAGCTGCGATCTCCATCCGCGTCCAGGGTGACAAACGCCATGGTGGTAATCGCCTCTGCACAGGGCCGGGGATTTAGAACGCGCACATGGTTCTCCCGCAGCGTATCCATTAAAAAGCTGCCGAACGCATCCTCTCCCACGGAGCAGCACATTCCGGCCTCCAGTCCGTTTTTGGCCATTGCAATGGCCACATTGGCGGGCGCGCCGCCTGCTTTCCGAATATAGCTGGCCGGCTCGCTGCCGGGAATAAAATCAATCACCATTTCTCCGATGCTAAAGAGATCCATGCATGAATGCGCCTCCTTTAGGACACTGAGTTTACTATTTAATCATAGGTTAGCATATCCGCGCCGTCCTGTCAACCGTAAAATTTGCATATTTTGCCGGACTATCCCAGAAATCCCCCGCCAGATTTGTGAATATTTCCTAGATTCAGAGCTGAATTTGACATCTGATTTGTTTCGATTTTATCCAATTTTGCAGATAATAGCTGGAAAAATCTAAATTATAATTTCAATTTACTAAATTGTCGTTTTTTATACTGTGCATTTTGTAGATTTTTTTGGTTTGCGAAAGGAGCCGCCTCAAAACGAGCGCAAAAAAGTGCGTCCTCGCAGGATTACCGCAGGGCCTTGCAAGGACACACATTTCTGAGTGCAAAATGAAATTTGAATGATTTGGAAAACGTTCGGATTTTCCCGGATTCCGAACGGAGACGGGCCAAAACGCCGGTTCACTCTTCCGCCCCGGCCCGCAACTGTCCGCGGCGGGCTTTGGACCGCCCGACCGCGCTGTTATTTGCGCAATTCGCGCCTTTGACCCCGCCTGTTCCGTCAGTCTGTAAACAACAGATTTCCTTCAAAAATCTGCGCAGCCACATTGCAGGCAGCGCCCATCAGGGCGGCGTCTCTCATAAAGTACGCTCTCTTTACTAATACCGGGCTGTCCCATTCCACAAACCGGCGCTCATTGACCTGCTGCTCCAGAAGGTTCACATAATCGTCGGACCAATAGACGCTGTCGTTTCCCAGGATAATCAGCTGACTGTTGAGAATGTTGATGGTGCTGACCAGGGCCGTGGCCAGCTTGGTGACAGCGTCCAGGAAGACCCGCTCTACATTTTCGTCTCCCCGCATCCGGCTGAATGCCTCATAGCTGTAATACTTTCCTGTGTGATAGCGGAGTTTTTTCAAAAGCTCCGGCGTCCGCAGATACAGCTCGATGCAGCCCCGGTTGCCGCATTTGCAGGGCCGTCCGTTGACGTCAATGCTGACGTGTCCCAGCTCCGGCGGCAGACCCCGCTGGTTGCAGAACAGCTGCCCGTTGCTGATGATGCCGCAGCCCACGCCGGTGCCGACGCCCACAAACAGCACATCCTTGTATCCGCGCCCGCTGCCGTAGAGGTACTCCACCAGGACGGCGCTCTGGTTGTCGTGGTCAAAAAAGACGGGCAGATGGTAGCGCTCCTCCAGGACTTTCACAATCTGCACATTCTCAATGCCGTAAAAGAAGTAGGGCTTCAGGATCATACCGGCCTGCACACTGATGGGACCGACGGAGGCCAGGCCGATTCCGATCACATTCTCCGCGTCCAGCAGCACCGTGTCCAGCAGCTGATAGGCTATATAAATCAGCCGTTCCTGGTCCATACCCTCCTGCATGGGAAGAAGCTCCCGCTTTAAAATGTGGAGGTTCAAATCGCAGAGGACCGCCTCACAGCGGTCCCGGTGGATCACCAGGCCGATGATTTTAGGCGCTTTGGGTGAAATGGCCAGACACATGGGGCGGCGGCCCAGCTCCTCACTCTGCACGGGGCTGGTTTCCACCAGCAGATCCTGCTGAATCATCTCGGAAACAATGTTGGAAATTGCCATTTTGCTTAGACCTGTGCGGCGCACCAGATCCACCCGGGTGGTGCATTCCCCGGTGGCCACCATTTTCAGCACCAGTCCGCGGTTGACCCGCTTATAGTCGCTTCTGTTTTTTCCCGCTTTTTCTGCCATGCTGTACTCCAATCCGACAATTTTTTTGTCACTTTCAATTTTAAGCCGGATATGGCGGGTTGTCAAGGCCCTACAGCGGTTCAAAAGAATGTGGAAGCCGAGAAAGGGAATCCCCGTCCTGTAAATCCCTTTGTTCTTTTCGGCTATATGGCACATCGTATCCGTAAAACGCTGCATCGCCGCCGTTACATGGCGCCCCTTCCTCTGACGTGGTTCCTTCCATCATGTCATTGCGAGGCCATTCCGCAGGAAGCTACGCGCTAAGAGCCTCGCTGCGC
>CAYTXW010000012.1:4837-23473 GCA_964441575.1 uncultured Oscillospiraceae bacterium | reverse complement strand
GCCGGAGCAGCCGATGGTCTCCACCAGCGCCTCCTCGATGATGCCGTTCTTCACATTCAGGGTCAGCTTGCAGCAGCCCTGCTGCGGTGCGCACCAGCCGATGCCATGGGTAAAGCCGGAGATGTCTCCGATTTCCTTTGCCTGGACCCACTTGCCCTCCTCGGGAATGGGTGCCGGGCCATGATATGCGCCCTTGGCAACAGGACACATATGCTGAACTTCGGTAGAATAGATCATAATGATTTCTTCCTTTCCAAAATAAATACAAAATAAACACCGGGCTTCGGAAGGGTCACTTCGTGCCGAAAATCCGGTCTCCCGCATCGCCCAATCCGGGAATAATATATGCGTTTTCATTGAGGCATTCATCCACGGCGGCCACAAACAGATCCACGTCGGGATGATCCCTTTGAACCTTCTCAATTCCCACCGGCGCGGCGATGATGTTCATCAACGTGATGGACTTGCAGCCGTACTCCTTGATAAAGGTAATGGCGTCGGAGGCAGAACCGCCGGTGGCCAGCATGGGGTCCACCACAAACACCTGGCGCTCGGAGATATCCGGCGGCATCTTGCAGTAGTACTTCACCGGCTCATGCGTTTTCGGGTCCCGGTACAGGCCGATATGGCCGACCTTGGCAGAGGGGACCAGATCAATGATGGTATCTACCATTCCAAGACCCGCACGGAGAATCGGGACAATGGCCAGCTTTTTACCCGTCAGGACCTGAACCTTGGCCATAGCCATGGGCGTTTCAACCATCCGCTCCTCTGTGGGCAGATTTCTGGTGGCCTCATAGCACATCAGGGCCGCAATTTCACCGACAATCTCCCGAAATTCCTTGACGCCAGTGTTCTTGTCTCGCAGAATCGAGACCTTGTGCTGCAGCAGTGGATGATTTAATACATGTACAGTTCCCATAGACAATACCTCTCAATCAATGTTTTGTTTTTTGAACCGTTCCCGCTCGGCCTGGCTCAGACGCAGATAATTGGGCGTCAGCTCCCGGCCGGAAGGGGTTTCTCCCCTGCAGGCCTGCTCCCAGGCCAGCAGCGCCACGCCGGCAGCGCGCTGCATCCGCAGATGCTCCGGCAGCAGAATGTGACTGCCCCTCCGGAAACTCAATTTATTATAACACAGTTCCGCGCCATCTCCAACAAAAAAAACAGACTGCTGAAAATTTTTAAGCGCTTCTCCCAGCTCCTCTACGGAAATGGCGCTGTCCGGCAGCAGGCGCGTCATCATGCCCCGCTCCACCTGAAACAGGGCTGTATAGACCTGGCTGCGGCGGGCATCCATGGCCGCGCAGATCACGCCGTCGGCCACCGCCACGCCGCGGGCCATGGCCTCCAGCGTGGAGACGCCGTAGCATGGCAGCTCCCGGCCCCAGGCGAAACCCTTGGCGGCAGCCACTCCAATGCGAATGCCAGTGAAGCTGCCAGGACCGGCGGCACAGGCCACGGCGTCCACCGTCTGGGCAGTCAAATCACAGTTTCTGAGAAGATCCTCTGCCATTTTCATCAGGGTCCGGCTATGAGTTTGGCCGCTGTTCTGGGTATATTCCCCCACCAGCCTTCCGTCCTGCAGCAGCGCCACGCTGGCCGCCTTGGCGGAGGTTTCAAAGGCCAATATCCGCATGGGCGTTCCCTCCCTCAATGGTAATTTCCCGGTCCCAGTCGCCGGTACGCCGGATGGAGACGCGGATGGCGCCCTCCAGGGCCTCCTCCACATGCTCGCTCCACTCCACGGCGCAGACGCCATCCTGGGCCAGATAGTCCTCCCAGCCAATGTCAAACAGCTCCTCCGCAGAGCTGAGCCGGTACATATCAAAATGGAACAGGGGCATATCCCCGGACAGATATTCATTGACAATCGTATACGTTGGGCTGGTGACGGTCTCCCGGACGCCAAGCCCCCGGGCCAGACCGCGGGTAAAGGCCGTCTTTCCGGCCCCCAAGTCTCCGTAATAAGCGACGACATCGCCGGGCCGCAGGGCCATAGCCAGGCGCTGTCCCAGGCGCTCCGTTTCCTCCGGCCCATGGGTCTTATACAGCATGGAATTCCTCTTTTCAAATCAGCTTTTCTATATACTAGCACATCGCCGCCGTTTTTGCAAAAGTAAGTACATGGCAAAATGGCGGCAAATTCCCCGATTTGAAAATTTTTTGTGAATTCTCTTGCAAAATCGGAACAAGGCACTATAATGGGGTTAGCACTCAAGAGTCAAGAGTGCCAACCTTAGGCTTGTCTAAAATTTAATGAAGATAAAAGGACGTGTTATAAATGGAATCAGAAAAAAAGGAATTTCAGGCGGAGAGCAAGCGGCTGTTGAACCTGATGATCAACTCGATCTACACCAATCAGGAGATCTTCCTGCGAGAGATCATTTCCAACGCCTCGGACGCCATTGACAAGCTGGCCTATCTGTCTCTGACGGACCAGAACGTGGGCCTGAACCGGGATGATTTCGCCATTTGGCTCAAGGCCGACCCCAAATACAAGCTGCTGACCGTGTCCGACAACGGCATTGGCATGAGCAAGGAGGAAATGGAGGATAATCTGGGTACCATCGCCAAGAGCGGGTCCCTGCAGTTCAAGAAGGACCTGGATGAGAAGGCCGATGTGGACATCATCGGCCAGTTCGGCGTGGGCTTCTACTCCGCCTTTATGGTGTCTGAGGCCGTGACCGTGATCTCCAAAAAATACGGCAGCGACGAAGCCTGGATGTGGCAGTCCTCCGGCGCGGACGGATACACCATGACCCCCTGTGAAAAGGAGACGGCCGGCACCGACGTCATTATGAAGCTGAAAAGCGATACCGAGGACGAGAAGTATGAGCGCTTCCTGCAAACCTATGAGCTGCGGAACCTGGTGAAGAAGTATTCCGACTACATCCGCTACCCCATCAAGATGGAAGTGGAGAATCAAAAGCTGAAGGAGCAGCCGGAGCCGAAGGAGGGCGAGGAAGAGCCGGAGCCGGAGTATGAAACCGTGGTGGAGACAGAGGTCTTCAACTCCATGGTTCCCCTGTGGCATCGGAACAAGAAGGAAATCAAGGAGGAAGAATACAATCAGTTCTATAAGGACAAATTCTTCGATTTTGAGGACCCGCTGGCCACCATTCACATCAGCGTGGAGGGCAACGTGACCTATAAGGCCATGCTGTTCATCCCCAGCCGCACCCCCTATGACTACTACACCAAGGAGTACAAAAAGGGCCTGCAGCTCTATTCCTCCGGCGTGTTGATTATGGAAAACTGTGCCGATCTTCTGCCGGAGCACTTCCGCTTTGTCAAGGGCGTGGTGGACTCCCAGGATCTGAGCCTGAACATTTCCCGTGAAATGCTCCAGCACGACCGGCAGCTGAAAATCATCGCTTCCAATCTGGAGAAGAAAATCAAGGCCGAGCTGGTGAAGATGCTGACCAACGACCGTGAGAAGTACGAGAAATTCTTCGCCGCCTTTGGACGCCAGCTGAAATACGGCATTGTGGCAGACTATGGAATGCACAAGGATCTGCTGCAGGAGCTGCTGGTGTTCTGGTCCGGAAAGGAGAACAAGCTGATTACCCTCAAGGAATATGTGGACGCCATGCCGGAGGAGCAGAAGTACATCTACTTCGCCGCCGGTGAGAGCCGAACCCATCTGGCCCGGCTGCCCCAGGCCGAGACTGTTCGGGACAAGGGCTATGACATTCTGTTTTTCACCGAGGATGTGGACGAATTCATTCCCCAGACCCTTATCAAGTTCCAGGAAAAGGAATTCCGCAATGTGGCCATGGAGGACCTGGGCCTGGAGACCGACGAGGAAAAGAAAAAGGCCGAGGAAAGCCAGGAGAACGCCAAGGATGTGCTGGACTTCATCAAGGAGACTCTGGACGACAAGGTCAAGGAGGTCCGCATCAGCCATACCCTCCGCTCTCACCCGGTCTGCCTGGTGCCGGACGCCGGTATGAGCTTTGAAATGGAGAAATACATGAAGCGGGTCAACCCGGAATTCAGCTATGAATCCGGCCGTATTCTGGAGCTGAACGCCGACCATCCTGCCTTTGCAGCCCTGAAAACCGCCATGGAGCAGGACAAGGAGAAGGCGGAACGCTACGCCAAGCTTCTCTACAACCAGGCTCTGCTGATCGCCGATCTGCCCCTGGACGACCCCACGGAATACACCGACCTGGTTTGCAGCCTGATGTAATATAAAACGCATTGCCCCGCGCCCGCAGTGCTATGCGGCGCGGGGCGTTTTGGCGGCTGAGAATGGGAAGCAGGCTTCGAACAGCCCGCCGCAGGCAGCGGCGGACTGCATTGATAATTGATTCCATGCTTGATTTTCATTGTCATTTTTTCATTTCTAAAGTATAATAGCTTTGAATATGATCGGAAAGGATGTCGTCCCATGTTTTCTCAGGAAGAACGCTGTATCTATACAAAAAATCAGCTGGCTGAGGTCATCTGCCAGCTGCGGTTCCCCACCATTCTGTCCATCGGTGTCAATCCGCCGGTGGAGCTTCAGGAGGCCATTCGGGACGTGTTTCCCAAGTATCAGCCCCGGCAGGATCAGCTGCCGGTCAAGCTGACGCAGATTCCCGGCCAGCCGCCGCGGCTGGAGCAGCCCAAGCCCGTGACCAACTACCAGTTTCTCACCGCTGACGGACGCTTCCGCATCAATCTGACGCAGGACTTTATCTCCCTGAGCTGCGCCCGCTATGACCGGTGGGAGGAATTTGCCCGTATGATGGATAAGCCTCTGGCCACCTTTATCCGGGTCTACAAGCCCGCCTACTTTGAGCGGGTGGGCCTGAGATATCTAAACGCCTTTTCCCGGCGGGACCTGGAGCTGGAGGGTACTCCCTGGAAGGATCTGTTGAAGCCCGCCTATCTGGGCCTTCTCTGTGAGGAGGACGTGCCGGAGCAGGCGTTCCACCGCTGCACTCAGGACATGGAGGCCGCCATTCCCGGCGGTTGTCTCGTGAAACTTCATGTGGGGCCGGGATTGCTCAAGCGGGGCGGCGACACCTCGGATAAGGAGACCAAGCTGATCTTCGACCTGGACGTCTCCATGAGCGGGAACGTACCCGTCAACATGGCCGCCGCCTCCATGCAGACCGTTCACACCCAGGCGGGCAGCATTTTCCGCGACGCTGTCAGCGACACGCTCCACAGCGCCATGGAGCCGCAATAAAAAATTCCTCCCAATCGGATGCAACTTGGATGCAATTTTGTCGTCTTATATAAAGAGTCGTCGAAATCTCCATTCTAATCGCACACAAGGAGAACGCTATGGGTTCTATCAGTCAAATCATTGGAGAAGTGAAAAAGGTCATTGTGGGCAAGGACCGGACGCTTCTCTGGGTCCTGACCACCATTCTGGCCCGGGGCCACATCCTCCTGGAGGACATTCCCGGCGTGGGCAAAACCACCATGGCCCTGGCCTTTTCCAAGGCCTTGGGGCTGGAATATGGACGGGTTCAGTTTACGCCGGACGTGCTGCCCTCGGACATCACCGGCTACTCCATCTATCAGAAGGAAACCGGGGCTATGGTCTATCAGCCCGGCGCGGTGCTGACAAACGTATTCCTGGCCGATGAGCTGAACCGAGCCACCTCCCGGACTCAGTCCGCCCTGCTGGAGGCCATGGAGGAAGGGCAGGTCACGGTGGACGGACAGACCCATGCCCTGCCCCGGCCCTTTTTTGTCATTGCCACGCAGAATCCCACCGGCGCTTCCGGCACCCAGCTGCTGCCGGACAGCCAGATGGACCGGTTTACCATCCGCCTGTCCATTGGCTACCCCGCTCCCCAGGATGAGCGGGAGCTGGTACTGAACCGTCAGAGCGGCAACCCGCTGGACCTGGTGCGTCAGGTCATCGCCCGGCAGGAGCTGCTCTCCCTGCAGGACCAGGCGGATCAGGTGTATATCAAGCCGGAGGTGGTGGATTACATGGTGGCGCTGATTTCCGCCACCCGGTCCGATCCCATGATCCTCCGTGGGGCCAGCCCCCGGGCCACACTGTCCATGGCCTCCATGTCCAAGGCTGTTGCCATGCTCAAGGGCCGGGACTATGTGACGCCGGACGACGTGCAGACCGTCTTTGTGGATACCATCAGCCACCGTCTGCTGCTGGCTCCCGAGGCCGAGGCCCGGGATATCAGCGCCGGTCATCTGCTGCAGGACATTCTGCGCAAGACCGCCGCGCCCCGTCTGCGCTGACTATGTGGAAGCATTGGCTGATCTATTTGGCCGCCCTGGGCGGCGCGGTGGTGTTTCACACCTATTATTTCGGGTGGTATTCCTGGTTTCTGCTGGTCCTGGCCGTCTGTCTGCCGGGTTTCTCCCTGCTGGTCAGCATTCTGGCCATGGTCCGAATCCGTCTGTATCTGGACGCGGTTCCCGGCTGCTCCAGAGGCGATCAGATTTTTGTCACGCTCCGGGGCGTCAACGGCTTCCTGCCCATGCCCCAGTGCCGCTTCCGTCTGATTGTCACCTCCCGGATGACCGGGGAGCGTCAGTCCCTCCTGCAGCATGTGCCGGGGCATGACAGCTGGTACGTGCCGCTGGACACCTCCCACTGCGGGGTGCTGGTCTGCTCCGTGGAAAAGGGCCGGGTTTATGATTACCTCGGCCTGTTCTTCCTGCCGGTCCGTTCGCCAAATCCCGTGGAGGTGACGGTCTATCCTGTTCCGGCAGAACCGGACCGGCTACCCAATCTGTCCCAGTTTGTGGCCCGCCGCCGTCAGCCCAAGCCCGGCGGCGGCTTCTCCGAGGAGCATGAACTGCGTGACTACCGCCCCGGCGACTGTATGCGGGATATCCACTGGAAGCTCTCCGCCAAAACGGACCGTATGATTGTGCGGGAGGCCCAGGAACCGATTCGCGGCCTGACGCTTTTGACCTTTGACCTCCACGGTGCGCCCCAGACCGTGGACGCCACCTTGGAGCAGCTGGTCTGGATGTCCCAATGGCTTCTGGAACACGACACGCCCCACCAGATTCTCTGGGTGGACCCGACAGACTGTCAGATCGCTTCCGCATCCATGGAGGAGCCGGAGGACCTGCAGGCGCTGCTGCGCCGCCTGCTCCGGACGCCTCTGCGCCCGGACACGCCCTCTCTGCGCAGCCGCAAGTTCACCAGCGCCTCCTGGCGCTATCACATTCAGCCGGAGCAGGAGGGAGCGCCATGAAACAGACGCGCATGACGGTTTCCACCTTCCTGCTGGCCTTTCTGACCGCAGCGCTGGTCGCCTTTTCCTGTCTGATGTGCCTGGTGGACGCCTTTTATCTTCCAAGCAGCCCCCTCGTACTGCTGGCCGGGTCCTGTGGCATTGCGGCCGTCGGCGCGGGCGCCATGTGGTTTCGCCGCACGGGGCTGTTCTCCGCCGCCCTGGGCGTGGTGCTGCTTGCGCTGATTTTCTGGTTCCGCAGTCCGGTAACGGCGAGCCTATGGAGTCTTCTCCATGCGATCTCCGTTCAGTATTCTCTGGCCTATTCCGCCTTTCCGGTTTTCGGCGAAGAGGGCGGGGACCCCACAATCTTCCTGCTGCTGCTGGCTGTTCCGCTGGCCTGGCTCACCGCCTGGGTCACAGCCCGGGAGGGCAGCGCCCTGCTGGTGTTGCTGGCCTGTATGCCGGTGCTGCTTCTCTGCCTGATCCTCGTGGATCTCGCGCCGGTGCTTTGGCTGATCCTGCTGACCGGCGTTCTGCTCCTGCTGCTGCTGAGTCAGAGCGTCCGGACGCGCAATCCGGCGGAGGGCAGCCGTCTGGCCTGGTGGCTGGTGCTGCCCACCATGATTTTGGTGGCTGCCATTACGGTGCTTTGGCCTCCTGCAGCCTATGAGCGGGCAGCCTGGTCCAATACGCTACAGGCTCTGGCAGAGTCCAAGGTCAGCTTTCCGTCCAGGGACGCTGAAACTGCCCCCTCTGTCAGCACCCCCGCGTGGAACAGCAGCCTGCAGACAGTCGATCTGAGTCAGGTCGGTCCCCGGGTGACAACGGGGCAGGAGGTCCTGCAATACCGGTCCTCCAACATGATTTTCTATCTGCGCGGCGTTTCCCTGGGCATCTATGCGGACAACGCTTGGTCCGCTGTGCCGCAGCAGGAATTCCTGCTCCAGCGCTTTGCGGAAAATCCCCAGATTTCCGCCACGGACGGAAACGAGAGTCTGGAGCTTCAGGTCAGCAGCCTGGAGCCGATGCTCTTCACCACCTATTTCCTCCCCTCCATTCCAGCCGATGGGGAGGCGGTGGACGATGCTTATATCAGCAATTCCGATCAGCTCTATTATTATCAGATGTCCTATGGCCGCGTAAGCCGGACCACAGCGGACTACGATGCCTATGTGTCGGACCATTACGTCCAGGTTCCGGAGACGCTGCTGCCGGCGCTGCTGGAAATTGCCGGTCAGGCCGGACTGACGGAGTCCTCCACACCCCAACAGATTGCCGCCTATGTGCAGAGCAGCGCCGTCTATGACCGCGACACTCCCCGCGTCCCTGCGGGGGAGGATTTCGTCCTTTATTTCCTCCAGCAGAGTCAGCGGGGTTACTGCGTCCATTTTGCCTCCGCCACGGTCCTGCTGCTGCGGGCCTTGCAGATTCCCGCCCGGTATGTGACCGGCTACGCCGTGTCCGGCCAGCCGAATCAGTGGAATTCTGTCACCGACGAGAACGCCCATGCCTGGGTGGAGTATTATGTCGATGGAATTGGGTGGCTCCCACTGGACCCGACGCCTGCGGAGAGCCAAACCACATCGGAGCCGGATTCGGAGGAAGTCACCACTTCTCCCGATAGCGAACCGATTCAAACCCCGGACGCAGACGCAGACACGGATGCCGACACGCAGGAATCGCCGGAGTACTCCACCAATTCCGACCCGTCCGAGGATTCTCCCGGCACGAAGCCGCAGACGCAGCCCCTGGATGAGACGCCGGAAGCCGTTCCATCCGGCGATTCCAATGTCATGACGCGAAGCCGCCCCTCCGGCAAATGGCTGTGGCTGCTGGCCGTCCCGGCCCTGGCAGGGCTGACCGTTCTGCGGCGCCGGCTGGTTTTGCAGCGCCGGAAGGACCGCTGCCATCATGGGTACCCCAACCGCCGCGCTCTGACCTTGTGGCGCTGGCTAGTCCGCCTCTCCAAGGCAGACGGCAATCCCCCCGCAGAGGACCTCCTGTCCCTGGCGGAAAAGGCCCGATTCAGCCAGCACAAGCTGACGGAAGCGGAACTGTCCCAGCTGCAAACGGCCCTGGACGCAAAAATCCAAGCCCTACAAGCCGTCTCCCCGGTCAAACGTTTGTGGTACCGGTATGGAATCGTGCTGTTTTAATAGACAATGGACAATTGACAATGATGGTGTCCGCTGACGCGGACCGATTGAAATTCTAATGCAATCCCTCGTGCCCCCTCTTTAGGGGGCTGGGCGCCCGCAGGGCGGCCTTGAGGCAGCCGTTGGCAGCTTGCTGCCTTACGGATGCCCATGCACAGCAGGGGGTTGTATCGACAACAGATTTTACCGTATGTTCGTACCGCTCTGTTGTCCAACAACCCCCAGCCTCACTTCGTTCGGCAGCCCCCTCAGAGGGGGCGCGAGGGGTGCGTACTAAAAATTCAAATCCGTCCGCGAAGCGGACACCTCACTTCTTCACTCTTCACTCTTACCTCTTACCTATCAAAACCGGCCCCGGGTTTCCCCGAGGCCGGTTTGCTGTTCCTTATTCTACGTCCAGATACCGCACCAGAATGGTGGCCACTTCGGCGCGGGTCGCGGTCTTGGCCGGCAGAAGGCTTCCGTTACTTCCTTGCAGCAGGCCCTGCTCCACGGCCCAGGCCATGGAGGTCTTTGCCCAAGATGCGATATTCTCCGCATCTGCGAACGCATCCAGCGCGTCTTCTGCCGTCTCCGCTTCTCCTGCGTCATAGCGGTACAGGATGGCGGCCAGTTCCTGGCGTGTCACCAGGTCGTTTGGCCGAAACAGGCCATCCGCGCCTTCCACAATGCCATTCTCTGCCGCCCAGGCCACTGCCTTGGCGTACCAGGCATCCTCTGCCACATCGGTGAACCGGGCAGAACCCGCTTCCGGCTCTCCGGCCATACGGTGCAGTACCTGCACCAGCATGGCACGGGTCATTCCCACATTGGGGCTGAAGGTATTTTCGCCGGTGCCGGAAAACAGGCCCAACTCCTTAACCTTGGTGATGCTCTCCTCCGCCCAGTGTCCCTTGACATCCAGAAAGTCCCGTGTCACAGTCTGCGGCTGCCGAATCTCCCATTGGACCTTAACGCTTGCCATAATCGTTTCGATTTCCGTCACGTCCGCCTCGGAAAACAGACCGGTTTTTTCAAAGATAAACCGATATTCGGTCCCGGCGTTGTCTGTCCAATAGGAACGGCGGTCCAGGGTCTTTCCATCCTGTTCGATGCTTTCAAAATAGGTTTGGAAGTCCACTCCGTTCAATACGGTGCTTTCAGAAGCCTGGATGTCCACACCGGTCAATACGGTGCTATCAGAAGACTGTTTTCCCACCGCCGCGCTCTGCACGGAGGATGTCTGCTGCACGTCTGTCAATTCGTATACGGTCCGTTTTTCCACCGTAAGCTGCACCTGACCGGCTTCTGCCTCCACGCGCCGCAGGAGAATGCCGGTTTGATCCTGCGTAGTGTCCACCTTCCAATCGGCGGGCAGGGAGATCGTCACTTTTCCGTTGCTCAACTCATATTCCTTCGTTTTTACCGCCGCGCCCGCAAATACTGTTATCATCAGACTGACCGCCAGGAGCAGGCTGATTCTTCCGACAAGCTTCTTCATATGCGTCCTCCTATGTTTTTTTACCAGTATAACACAGCGCCGGTTTTCCTGCAATGGCAAAATCACGCGGGATTCCCGGGATTATCTGCCCTGAACCTCAGACAGGGAGACGGAAACCTTGTGTTCGATGGGCTTCCACTCCACCTTTTTGAAGATGGCCACAAAGGAGATGGGTACATAGGTCATCATAAACACCGGAAAGGTCAATGTATACAGGAGTTTTTTTGCCGTGGTTGTATAGATCTTGCGCCACTGGGTCGCCGTTGTTACCATGCCCAGAAAGAGCATGAGCAGATAAGTACTCACCAGCATTTCCGCTGCGGACCATACGGCAATCCAAAGGCTCCGCCCGGCCAGGACGCCAAGCACAGCCGCCGCTGCATTGACGCAGAGGCTCGCAACCGTCAGCAAAATGGCGGGCATGATGGCCATGGTCATGTCAAAGCAGGAGAAGCCGTTTTTCCCGCCGATGCCCCGAAGAAGCCTTCTGCCATAGATTCGGAAAACCTGCAAATACCCCTTGGCCCAGCGCATCCGCTGGCGGCAGGATTGGCGGAAGGTGACGGGCTGCTCGTCGTACAGCACGGCGTCCTTGCAGTAGCCCACTCGCTCTCCCGCCAGAATATTGGCCACCGTGAACTCGATATCCTCCGTCAGCAGATAAAAGTGCCAGCCGCCGTGCCTTTCAAGAATTTGACGGCTGAACAGAAAGCCTGTGCCGGAGACGCCGCAGCTGGCGCCCACAAGCATTCTGGCGTGGTTCAGAAATTCCGCCTCCCGCAGGAACCACAGGGCATAGCCTGCGGAGATCCAGTTGTCGCCGTAGTTCTTTGAATTCCGGTAGCTGGTGATAATGGAATATCCGTCGGAAAAGGTCCGGTTCATCTGGGTGATATAGTCCTGTTCCAGAAGATTGTCGGCATCGAAGACGAAGAAGCCGTCAAATTCCGAGCCATAATCCCGCTGGATGTGCCGAAGCAAGAAATCCAGCGCGTAGCCTTTTCCCACCTGCGACCGATTGAACCGTTCATAGACCACGGCCCCATAGCTTCTGGCCACCTGTGCCGTGGCGTCGGTGCAGTTGTCGGCCACCACAAAGGTGGTGATGAACTCCGCCGGATAGTCCTGCCGCTGAATGCTCTCCAGCAGATGGCCGAGGACAGCCTCTTCATTGCGGGCGGAGATCAAAACGGCATACCGGTGCCGCCGGACGGCGCCATGGGGCTTGTCCCTTTTAACCAACGGAACCGCCAGATAGACAAATTGATACGCATAGCAAAGAGTGAATAACAGCGTAAAAGAAAAATTGATGATTTTAATCATTTCCATACGATTTTTCCTCCTTGGACTTGCACAGGCGTTTGTAGAGAAGAAGGCCCGCAAGGCTCAGGCAGACCGTAACAGCAAAGACACAGGCGGCCGCCGGCAGCTGTCCGGCACCCAGGGCGTCTCCGCCAATGGTGGATGTGATGACGGAGGGAATGCGGCACAGGCAGGTAATCAGCAGCCATTGCCTGAGCCGGATGCGGGTCAGGCCCACGCAGTAGGACAGCACGTCCTTGGGGGTCCCCGGCAGCAGGAAGACCAGGGCCGTAAACCAGAATATCCGCTTGGAATTGCGCAGAAAGCGCAGCGAGTCGATCTTCTCCCGGGGGATAAAGACCTCCACCGCCCGCATACCAAAGCGGCGGACAAACCCGAAGACCAGTAGGCCACCCAGGGTTGTCCCGGCGATGCACAGGAGCGTACCCTCCACGGCCCCAAAGGCATAGCCCGCGCCGATCTCCAGCGGCTCGCCGGGAATGAAGGCCACGAAAACCTGCAGCACCACCATGCCCACAAAGATCAGCCGCCCGCAAATTCCGTAGGCATCCACCCAGGCCTGAAACCGCTCCGGCTCCGAGACAAACCGCACCAGGGGCCGGCCCACAAACCAGCAGACAGCGGCAGATAGCAGCACAAACACCGCTATTCCGGCAGCCGTGAGCCATTTTTTCTGCTTCTCTGTCATAGTCTTCCCCTTCTTCATACGAAAAACGCTTTCTGAGATGCCTCTATTTTAGCGAAAAGCCGATTAACATTAAATATGGAAAAGGGTTAAGGTTTGATTAAGAATTCCAGTTCGGGTCTGCGGCGCGTGTTAGCTCAATCGTACGCCCAGTATAATACCCTGACATACTTTTGTCAATCTCCGGTCCCGACGGGATCATGATAGCATGGATTTCGCCCTGGCACCATCGATTTACCTTACAAAACGACGCCGGAATCTTACGATTTTGTAAGGTTCCGGCGTCGGAAACGGGCCTTGTGTCCCCCTATTATACGGATATCCGTTTATACGTCAAACTTCAAAAATTTGTTCGCTCCTGCGAGGCACGCCCTGCGGGTATCGCAATGACATGCATTTTCTTGATTCGCATCTGTCAATTCTTTTCTCCCATCATGCCAAAGTTCGGCCCATGGCAAGACTGCACACCTTTCTTCGAATGTACGCTATACCCGTTACCCGCGCAGCCAGCTCAGAAACGGCTACCTCACGGCACACGCGGCGACCCGCTTAATGCTGCTCGGTTCCCCGCCTGACATGGTTCACGGGACCTCGTTGCGTAAGACCAAATCCTCAACACCGCTTACATGGGTCAGACGATACAGCGCACACCCTCGGTTAGGAATTCATCCCTGCTGTAGCGGATTGCAGGTTACAAGGCACCGCTATCTCCCCGACTCGTGCAGCCTTGCCACAGGCCGAACCCGTGACAATGCAAATATGAAATTGTAGGCTTCGAGATCAATCCATCTTGCTCTCGATAAACTTGACCAGATCGCCCACCGTGGCGACCTTTTCTTCCAGCTCCAGCTCCACGCCCAGCTCTTCCTCCAGGTCCATAACCATTTCCACGGTATCCAAAGAATCAACGCCCAGGCTTTCAAAGGTCGTATCCGGCGTGATGTCCTCTACAGACATGTCCAGCTGTTCTGACAGATACTTTGCGATTTTCTCAAACATGACATATTCCTCCGTTTATTGTGTTCCGCTTCGGAAAAATGATACAGTGCGCACCTGCCAGCGCGGCAAGAGGCTACGCTCCTATGATACGGAATTTTCCGGCGTTGTCAAGTGTTTTTTTCCAATTTGCCTCAGTTCAGGAAGTCACGGAGCTTTTTACTGCGGGAGGGATGGCGCAGCTTCCGGAGGGCTTTGCACTCGATCTGGCGAATACGCTCCCGCGTCACGTCGAATTCCTTGCCCACTTCCTCCAGCGTGTGGCTTCTTCCGTCGGTCAGGCCGAACCGCATCCGCAGCACCTGCTCCTCTCGGGGCGTCAGAGTCCGCAGAACCTCCTCCAGCTGCTCCCGCAGAAGCGTGTAGGATGCCGCCTCGTCAGGCTGGGAGATTTCCTCGTCCTGGATAAAATCGCCCAGATGGCTGTCCTCCTCCTCGCCGATGGGCGTCTCCAGAGAAACCGGCTCCTGCGCAACCTTCAGAATCTCCGCCACCTTACTGACATCCATATGCATCTCCTGGGCAATCTCCTCCGCCGTCGGCTCCCGGCCCAGCGTCTGAACCATGGAGTGGGACGTGCGAATGACCCGGTTGATGCTTTCCACCATATGGACGGGAATGCGGATCGTCCGGGCCTGGTCCGCGATGGCGCGGGTGATGGCCTGGCGAATCCACCAGGTAGCATAGGTGGAAAACTTATAGCCCTTGGTATAGTCAAACTTCTCCACGGCCTTCAGAAGGCCCAGATTGCCCTCCTGAATCAGATCCAGCAGCTGCATCCCACGGCCCACATACCGCTTGGCAATGGACACCACCAGGCGGAGATTGGCCTCCGTCATCTGGCGGCAGGCTTCCTTGTCTCCCTGGGCCATCCGCTGGGCAATTTCCATCTCCTCCTCCGGCGTCAGGAGCTTGATCTTGCCGATCTCCTTCAAATACATCCGAATGGGATCGTCCATCTTCACTGCGCCGGAAGCGGGTGCTTCCTCCAGCTCATCCTCAGACGTCGCCAGCGGTTCCTGCTCCAGCGATTGCAGCTCATCCTCCGTGGGCGTATCCATAGGCGGATTGAGAATTTCCAGCACGTCGCCCACATCGATCTCAATGCCGTTGGACTCCAAAAGATCGTACACCTGCTCCGTCTGCGTCTCCGTGGCATCCATGGCGTCTAGCAGATCAATCAGCCGTTTGGAGGATACCTTTCCTGTTTTCTTCGATTCCGCCAGCATCTCCGACAGCATTTTGCTGTTGCCCTCTGTCAGGTCCATTTTTGCCAGCTGCTCCATTATTTTTTCCATCGGTTATCCTCCTTACAATATGCCTTTTTCTCTTTCATACGTGCCTGCATGGCCCGCATGGCATCCATTTTATCCCCAGACCGCACCGTTTTCTCATAATTGTCCCGGACCACGGTCACATAGTCGCTGAGCGCCTGCTCGGAAACCAGTTCCCCCTGCCGGGAAACCACATCGGTCAAAAGGTTCATCTCCGCCGGAGTCATTTCCTGCTCCAGGGCCCGCAGCTCCACGGAAAGCCCCGCGTCATAGCGCTGTCTCAAAAGTCTGAAAGCCTTGCCCAACACCGGCGAGGAAAACTGCTCCGGCAGCAGCTGCAAGCCCTCCAGCGCCTGCGGCTCCAGCAGAACCTGGCGCAGAATGCCCTCCTCTGCCGCGGCGGAGGAGACATTGTCGTAGCGAATGCTCTTTTCCTTGGGCTGCCGCTGGGCCACCACGTCCAGGTCCGTCCGCTCCTGCTTTTTCTTCTCCCGGGCCGTGCGACGGCTATATGCCTTGTCCACCTCCACCTTCATGGCCTCGGGCGTAATCCCCGCCGCTTCGGCGGCGCGGGCGCCATAGATCTCCCGCTCCACTGCGTTGGACAGAGACGCCACCAGCTCGGCGGCCTCCTTCAGGAACTGAATCCGCTGCTCGTCCACGGTCAGATCATACCGGTTTTGCAGACTCAGGAGCCGGTATTCCGCGTGATTCTCCGAACGCTCCAGCAAAACCTTGAATTTGTCGGCCCCATATTTTTTTAAAAATTCATCCGGGTCCTTGGCCCCTTGCATCCGGAGCACCTTGACCTGGAGCCCGGCCCGCTCCAGCATGGGAATAGCCCGGCGGGTGGCGTTCTGACCGGCCTCGTCGCCGTCATAGGTCAGAATCACCTGGTTGGTATATTTGGCCAGGATCTGGGCGTGTTCCTCCGTCAGCGCGGTTCCCAGGGACGCCACCGCACAGTCAAAGCCGTACTGGTGCAGAGAAATGGCGTCCATGTAGCCCTCGGTCAAAATGATGTGGCCCTGCTTGCTCTTTTTGGCCACATTGAGAGCAAACAGGTTTTTCCGCTTGTTGAAAATCATGGACTCAGGCGAATTGAGATATTTGGGCTTGGAATCGTCCATCACCCGTCCGCCGAAGCCGATGATATTGTCCCGGACGTCGATGATGGGAAACATAAGCCGGTTGCGGAACCGGTCGTAGAGATTTCCCTTCTGGTTTTTGCTCACCAGACCCGCGTCCAGCAGTTCCTCCTTGGTATACCCTTTTTTCGTCATGGTATCCATCAGGCCGGACCAGCCATCCGGCGCAAAGCCCAGGCCGAACCGGGTCACAGTCTGCTTGGTCAGACCCCGCCGCGCCAGATATTCCCGCGCAGGCCGGCCTGCCTCGTCCAGAAGCCGGCTGTGGAAATACCGGGCCGCATCCTTACAGAGGTTCCGCAGGCGTTCCTGTTTTTTGTATGTAGACCGGTATTCTCCGTCCTCCGGGACCTCCATTCCGGCCCGCTTGGCCAGAAAGCGAACGGCGTCGGGATAGTCGAGGTTTTCGATTTCCATAATAAAATTGACCGGCCCGCCGCCCTTGTGGCAGCCGAAGCAGTAATAGATGCCCTTATCCGGCGCCACGGAGAAAGACGCCGTCTTCTCACTGTGAAAGGGGCAAAGTCCAAAAAGGTTGCTCCCCCGGCGGGTCAAGGCCACATACTGGCTCACCACATCCTCAATGGGATTACGGGCCGCTAATTCATCCAAAAAAGACGCGGGAAACGCCATGGGAACCTCCTTTCCATAAACCATCCGATTTTTCCGCCGGGTTCGCTTGCCCCGCCGCCGTCAGCTTCTTGCATGCCAGCCGGACGGGATAAAAAGCTCCTCATATTTTGCCACTGCATACTTGTCGGTCATGCCCGCGATATAGTCGCAGATAACACGGGGCATTCCCTCAAAATCCAGCTGGGGGACGAAGTCCGCCGGCAGCTTTTCCGGGTGCATGCTATAATAGGTGTAAAGGGCTTGCAGCATCCCGCGGGCCTTGGATTCCTCCCCCTTGGCCACGGGATTGCGGTAGACCCGCTCAAACAGGAAGTTCCGCAGATCGTCCATGGCCTTGGCCACCTCCGGGCGCATTCCCAGCATTCCGGTCTCCATCGTGTGGGACACCATGTCCATCACCAGGGTATTAATCCGTTCCCGGTGGTTCTCTCCCAAAACATACGAGATTTCCCGGGGAATATCCCGGTCCGTCAGGATGCCCGCCCGCATAGCATCATCCAAATCGTGATTGATATAGGCGATGCGGTCCGACACTCGAACGATTTGTCCCTCCAAAGTTTCCGGGATCTGCGGGCCTGTATGTCCCACAATGGCCATGCGGACCTCATAGGTCAAATTCAGTCCCCGGCCGTCCTTTTCCAGCCGGTCCACCACCCGCAGGGACTGCTCATTGTGGCGGAAGGGTGCGCCCATGACCTCGGACAGGGCCACCTCTCCGGCATGGCCGAACGGCGTATGCCCCAGGTCATGTCCCAGGGCCGCTGCCTCGGTCAGATCCTCATTGAGCCGCAGAGCGCGGGCAATGGTTCTGGCAATGCGGCTGACCTCCAGGGTATGGGTCATGCGGGTGCGGTAATGGTCTCCTTCCGGCTGCAAAAAGACCTGTGTCTTGTGCATCAGGCGGCGGAAGGATTTGCTGTGGATGATGCGGTCCGTGTCTCGCTGATAGCAGGTGCGAACCTCGCTTTCCTCCTCGGCAAAGGCGCGGCCCTTGGTCTCAGCGGATTTCTGGGCTTCCGGGGCCAGAATCTGGTATTCCATCTGTTCCAGATGTGCGCGGACAGTCATGAAATCACCTCTTTTTTCATACAGCAAAAATGTGTCGAAAAGTTTTCGGATTTGAGAACTTTTTTCGAAAAATTACAGTTCCACCGGAAGCGCAATGTCCGTCTGGCCGGAAATCAGGCCCTCCAGGGTCCCGGCGGACAAATCCAGTACGCGGGCCAGGAAATCCCGGGTCTGTCCCCGAGGCGTCAGAATCTCCAGTTCCACATCCGCGCCGAACTGCGTTTCCCGGATAACGCCGCCGAAGGCGGCCACCTCCAGCTTGATCCGCTCATACCAGCTGTACGGGACCGGCAGATAGATCACATCCCAGACCCGCTTTTTCGATTTTCCCGCCGCATCCACCGCAAGTTTGGCGCTCTTGGCATAGGCCCGAACCAGACCGCCCGCGCCCAGCAGGACGCCCCCGAAATACCGGGTCACGACGCAGCAGACGTTGAACAGCGCCTCCCGCTGCAGCACCTGGAGCGTGGGCATCCCGGCAGTGCCGCCCGGCTCTCCATCATCGGAAAAGCGCGTGGGGCCGTCCTTGATGATATAGGCGTAAACATTATGAGTGGCGTCCCAGTGCTGCTCCCGCATTTTTTTGATGCAGCACAGCGCCTCGGCCTCCGTCTCCGTGGGCCAAATGCGGCCGATAAAACGGGACCGCTTCTCCACAAACTCCGCCTCCGAGGCCCGGGTAGGAATCAGGTATTCGTCCATTCTCTCTC
>CAYTXW010000012.1:0-4737 GCA_964441575.1 uncultured Oscillospiraceae bacterium | reverse complement strand
GCGGTTCAGGTTCTTTTCAATCCGGGAAAGCAGCGCCTCCAGGCCCGTCCCCTCCTTGGCGGAAATCGCCAGACGGTTTTCGCCCCGGGGAATGTCGTCCTCCGCCACGGTATCGCACTTGTTATAGCACTCGATGACCGGAATTCCGGGCTTGGCCAGCTGGGCGATCAGCTTGTCCACCACGGCGATGTGGGCCTCTCGCTCCGGGTCCCCCGCGTCAATGATATGCAGCAGCAGATCGGCATACTCCAGCTCCTCCAGTGTGGCTTTAAACGCCTCCACCAGATGATGGGGCAGCTTGGCGATGAAGCCGACGGTATCCGACAGCAGTACATCCATGGTATCGGACACGGTCAGCTGCCGGGTCGTGGTATCCAGTGTGTCAAACAGCCGGTTGTTGGCCGGAACCCCCGCGCCGGTCAGGCGATTTAAGAGCGTGGACTTTCCCGCGTTGGTATAGCCCACAAGGGCCACCACAGGGACGGCATTCCTGATGCGCCGCTCCCGTTGGACCGCCCGGATCTTGCGGACCTCCCGCAGCTCTGCCTCCAGGCGGGTGATGCGGCGGCGAATCAGGCGGCGGTCCGTTTCCAGCTGGGTCTCGCCGGGGCCGCGGGTGCCGATGCTGCCTTCCTGCCGCTCCAGGTGGGTCCACATGCCCGTCAGCCGGGGCAGCAGATATTGATACTGGGCCAGCTCCACCTGGAGGCGTCCCTCCCGGGTCTTGGCCCGCTGAGCAAAGATATCCAAAATCAGCGCGCTGCGGTCTATGACCTTTACGCCGGTCATCTGCTCCAGAGTCCGATTCTGCGAGGGGGTCAGGTCGTTGTCCAGGATGACCATGTTGGCCTCGGTGGATGCCAGCAGCTCCTTGATCTCCTGGACCTTACCCTCCCCCAGGAAGCTGTGGGGATCAGGGGCGGGACGGCTTTGCAGGACCTTGGCCGCGCACTGGCCGCCGGCGGTCTCCAGGAGGGCCTCCAGCTCGTCCAGGGTAGCTTCGGTGGCGTTTTCGTCCGGGGTAAAAATCCCGGCGTTCAGGCCGCAGAGTACTGCGGTTTCCGCGACGGTTTGTTGCAAATTTTCCATCATTTCTCCAAATTTTTCACAAGTATGGAAAACGCCCGCACCGGTTCGGTGCGGGCGTAGGCGATTACTTCAGACCGTATTTCTTGTTAAAACGATCCACACGTCCACCAGTGTCAACCAGCTTCTGCTTGCCGGTATAGAAAGGGTGACACTTGGAGCAGATTTCAACGCGGATATCCTTCTTTGTGGAACCGGTCTCAATCACTTCGCCGCACGCACAACGAATGGTTGTCTGCGTATAATTGGGATGGATGCCTTCCTTCATCTTGTTCACCTCTTTCTTGTTTGTTAAAAGGGCAAAAGCCCCTATCAGTCATTTCGCCTGGGTATCATACCATATCTTCATCCATTTTGCAAGTGTTTTTTGGATTTTTCATAAATTTCCCGCCAAATGCGCGTTGGAGCAGCCGTAAAACAAAACACTTGTGCTTTCCCTAAAAATAGGATACAATAGGATTAAACAGAATCACGAATTGTCAGAACAAGGAGGTTTCCCATATGATTCGTCTCTCCACAGACCGTGGCCTCGTGGCCGTGGACAGCGCGGTCTATACCAATATTGCCGGCCATGCCGCCACCAACTGTTTCGGCGTCAAGGGCATGGTCGTGCGCTCCATGACGGACGGCCTGGTCCATCTGCTCCGGCGGGAGGCCATGAGCAAGGGCGTCAAGGTCGTTTTCTGCGAGGATGGCTCCATCGCTATCGATCTGCACATCATGGTGGACCGTGGCGTAAACATCGCCGCCATCGGCGCGTCCATCATCAGCGAGGTCAAATATAATGTCACAAAATCCACCGGTACGCCTGTCAAGGCTGTGAACGTTTATGTGGATTCCATCACTACGGACTAGTGTGAAATCACACATGGAGGTGCAGCAACTTTGAAACAAACCATGAACGGCACGGTATACCGGAAGATGATTCTCTCCGCCGCCGCTGCCATTGAAATTCAAAAGCAGAAGATCAACGAGTTGAACGTGTTCCCGGTGCCTGACGGCGACACCGGAACCAATATGAGCATGACGCTCAGCAGCGCCGCCGACGATCTGCGGAAAGCTGGGGAAATCACCCTGACAAAGGCCGCCGATCTCACCGCCTCAGCCATGCTGCGGGGCGCCCGGGGCAACTCCGGCGTTATTCTGTCCCTGCTGTTCCGGGGCTTTTCCAAATCCCTCAAGGGTGCGGAGAGTGCTGACGGCATGGCCTTTGCCGATGCGCTGAACGCCGGTGTGGAGGCCGCCTACAAGGCTGTCATGAAGCCCGCCGAGGGTACCATTCTGACGGTCTCCCGTCTGTCCGGCGCGGCCGCCGCAGAGTCCGCCGCAGAGGAGCCGGATCTGGAAGCCACCTTGCTCTGCACCATTGAGGCGGCCAAGGCCGCCCTGGCCGAGACCGTGAACCAGAACCCGGTGCTGAAAAAGGCGGGCGTTGTGGACGCCGGCGGCATGGGCTTCCTCGTCATTCTGGAGGGCATGCTGGCCAGCCTCCAAGGCAAGGATATTGAGGCCCCCGTAGGCGAGACCAGGGAAGCCGCCGATTTCGCCGCCCTGACCGATGAGGATATTACGTTTACCTTTGATACGGTGTTTATTGTACGCAGGACCGGCAACAAGTCCATTGAACCGTTCCGGGCCTTTCTCAGCGGTATTGGCGACAGCTTGGTCATCGGCGAGGATGACAGCGCCTTCAAGGTCCATGTCCATACCGACATCCCCGGCGCGGCGCTGACAGAGGCCCAGAAGTACGGCACTCTGGAACTGGCCAAGATTGAGAATATGCGCACCCAGTACGAGGACATGTCCGCAGGCCGGAAGCCCCAGAGTACCGACGATCTGGACATGGTGGAGGCCGCGCTGGAAAGAGAAGCCAATCCGGACACGGCGGCGCCCGAAAAGAAATACGGCATGGTTTCCGTCTGCGCCGGTGCGGGACTGGCCTCCGTGTTCAAGGATTTGGGCGTAGACGGCATCATTGAGGGCGGGCAGACCATGAACCCCTCCACCGAGGACATTCTCAAGCAGATCAACCGCACTCCGGCGGAGATTGTCTATGTGCTGCCCAACAACAAAAACATCATCATGGCCGCCGAGCAGACCATACCTCTGACGCAGAAGCAGGTCATTGTCATCCCCAGCAAGACGGTACCCGAGGGCATCACGGCCATGCTGAGCTTTGATCCAGAACAGGACGAGGCCGCCAACACCGCCGCCATGACGGAGGCGCTTTCCGGCGTCACCACCATGCAGATCACCTACGCCGCCCGGAACTCCGACTTTGACGGCCGGGACATCCACGAGGGCGACTATCTGGGCCTGTACAACAGCGGCCTACTGGACGCCACACCGGATCTGTACAGTCTGCTGTCCCAGATGGCCCAAAAGGCGGCGGAGGCCGGAAGCGAGTTTATCAACATCTTCTACGGCGCGGACATCGCCGAAGCGGAGGCCCAGGATGCCCTGCGCCTGTTCACCGAAGCCTGCCCCAACGCGGAGATCAATCTACTGCCCGGCGGCCAGCCTGTGTATTATTATTTGATTTCGGCGGAATAGGTATTTTTCATCCGTCCCAAAGGGGACGCAGCCATTCTCCATTTAAAAAGAGCCGCAGAAGGCGTGACGGGCCTTCTGCGGCTTTTGGATCCTTATGCTTTTGCCTTTTCTGCGGCGCTCAGGCGGACCTGGGCGCGTTTTAGGCGGGCCTGAAGCGTCTGCCTGGTCTGCTTGTCCAGGTCCGGCTGGGCCAGAAGCGTCTGGGCCCGCTCCAGGGCGGCCTGGGCGCGGGGTACGTCGATTTCATCGGCCCACTCGAAGGTGGTGGCTACCACCTTGGTTTCATTGCCGGTAACGGACACCATGCCGCCGATACAGGCCGCATACCGCTCCCCTGCCTCGGTGGTCACTTTCGCATAGCCCATGCCCAGAACGGACAGATAATTGATATGCCGGGCCAGGATGGAAATAGGACCGGTGACTGTCGGCACCAGCAGGCGCTCTGCCTGGCCGTCAAAGAACAGGCCGTCGGGGGTTACAATCTGCAAATGGTATGTCATACCCGCTCACCCTTTGCTTTGGCCACAACCTCGTCAATGGTTCCGGCAAACAGGAAAGCGGACTCGGGAATGTCGTCATGCAGGCCTTCAATGATCTCCTTGAAGCCGCGGATGGTCTCTTTCAGGGGAACATACTTGCCCTTATAGCCGGTGAACTGCTCGGCCACACTGAAGGGCTGGGACAGGAAACGCTGAATTTTCCGGGCGCGGCCCACGGTCAGCTTGTCCTGCTCCGACAGCTCGTCCATGCCCATGATGGCAATGATATCCTGCAGCTCCTTGTAGCGCTGCAAGATCTGCTGGACCGCACGGGCCACCTCGTAATGCTCCTGGCCCAGAATCTCCGGGGACAGAATGCGGGAGGTAGAGGCCAGGGGGTCCACAGCGGGGTAAATGCCCAGGGACGCGATGCTGCGGTCCAGAACCGTGGTGGCGTCCAGGTGGGCAAAGGTGGTGGCGGGGGCCGGGTCGGTCAGGTCATCGGCCGGAACATAGACGGCCTGGACGGAGGTGATGGAGCCTTCCTTCGTGGAGGTAATGCGCTCCTGCAGGGCGCACATTTCCGTGGCCAGGGTGGGCTGGTAGCCGACGGCGGAGG
>CAYTXW010000011.1:3802-23557 GCA_964441575.1 uncultured Oscillospiraceae bacterium | reverse complement strand
TTGCAAAATAAGGAAATTTTTTTGATTAATTTGTGCCGGAAGTGGCAAACTCGGGCCAAAATACAGGTTGAAACTGAAAATGTGAATTCGGAATGCGAAGCACGGGATGCCCGGCCTGCTCTAACGGAAAAAGGGGCTGCCTCAAAATGGTTCTCCGGGATCATAAGAGGCAGTCCCACTATTTACTTGACACATATGTGCGGTTCTGTCAAGGCCGGATGCTTTTGACAGAACCGCCCCTTTTTGCTACAATAGAGCAAAAGGAGGCGGTTCCCTTGGAGGATCTGTTTTTGCCCACGCTGCGCACCTTTGAGAACAACAATGTCTTTACCGGCAGTTGGGGAAATCTTCGCTTTAAAATCACGCCAGACATCACCATGAAAAATCCCAAGGAGGTGGACATGGCGGCCAGTTCCATGAAGGCCGAATATTGGCACGGTCCCTTCCGCTATGAAAAAAGCGAGATCGAGGCCGAGCAGATATTCCCGCTGAGCCAGGAGGGGCGGCAGGATATGCTGCAATGGCTCAAGGCACACGCTTGAAGTCCCGCAGCGGCACGGGGATACGGTAAAAATGTCTGCAGCCCCCTTGCGTTCCTATGAGGGAGCGCGAGGAGGCTGTTTTCCGACTGACGCGGGAGGGGCCGGTTACCGGCACACGTTGTGCAGAGTCCGGGTCAGCTGTGTGATGACCCGGGTACGGGATTCCGGCTCCTGCTTCGAAAGGGCTTCGAGAAACGCAGGTTTCGTTTTGCAGGCGGCATGCATGGTCCGGCTGGTGTTTATTGGGGCGGCGCGGGCAGCCCCAGCGCTGCCTGCAGCTCCGGGAAGCTGTCAGACAGGAAATCCGCACCGGCGGCAATCAGCTGCCGGCGGCTGCGGTAGCCCCAGGTGACGCCGGCGGCCAGGAAGCCCACGTTGGAGGCAAACTCCATGTCTGTGTCGCCGTCGCCGACAAACAGAATCTCATCCGGATGCAGCTTCAGGACCTCACAGGCCAGCCTTCCGGATGCCGGAGAGGGCTTAAGCGGGCGGCTGTTGTTGTTGCCCCAGATGAAGCTCCAGGGAACCTCGGGAAAGTAATGATGTATAATTTTCAGTCCCGTGGTCTCCGTCTTATTGGAAACCACAGCGACTCGAATTCCCGCATGGGTCAGGGCATGCAAAAACGTCTGTACGCCGGGGAAATACTGGGTATGAACCAGACAATGCTCCGGATACCAGGCAAGGTATGCGGCCAGCGCCTTTCGAATGGTTTTCTCCGGCGTACCGTCCGGCGTCGCGTTATGGAACATCGTCAGACTGCCGTGGCCCACAAAGGCTTGAAACTCCCGAACGGAATGGGTCGGCAGGCCGAACTGCGCCAGCGCGGTGTTGGCACTGGCGGTGATATCGCCCAGCGTATCCAGCAGCGTACCGTCCAGGTCGAAAATGGCGGCCTTGATGTTTTGAAAATTCATGGGGAACTGACAGATCCTTTCCGGATTAGAGCATAAAGAGTCCTTCCCGGATCACCTCGCAAACAGAGGGATGGGGGAAGACCAGCTTTTTCAGCTGGCTCAGAGGCAGCTTGGTCTCCAGCATCAGGGCCGCGCCGTAGATGATCTCGGAGGAATAGTTGCCGATCATCTGCACACCTACAAGGCACTGGCGGTCCAGGTCATAGACCAGCTTGCAGAAGCCGTCCCCCCCGATGTTCTCAGCCAGATAGCGGCCAGAGGTCCGCATGGAGACCTTAACCGCCTTGACATTCAGACCCTTCTTCTCCGCACTTTCCTTGGTCTCGCCCACGGCGGCGACCTCGGGGTTGGTGTATATGACGGAGGGAATGGCGTCATAGCGCATTTCGTCCTCCACGCCCAGCATATGGTTTACGGCAACCTCGGCCTCCCGGTAGGCGGTGTGGGCCAGCATCAGCTTGCCGTTGCAGTCGCCCACGGCATAGACGCCGGGTACATTGGTACAGAGATGCTCGTCCGTCACTACAGCGCCGCGCTCGGTCTGAACGCCCAGCGCCTCCAGGTTGAGACCGGCCACATTGGCCCGGCGTCCGGCGGACAGCAGCACCTTGTCGCAGGCCAGCACATGCTTGCCCTCGGCATCCTCATAGGTGACGGAGTCCTCGCCCACCTCCAGCAGCTTAGCGGAGAGCTTAAATTCCATGCCCTCTTTCTTATAGGTCTTCATCAGACTGTCGCAGATTTCCTGATCCGTGGGACCGGCAATCTTGGGCATCATTTCAATAATCGTGACCTTGACGCCGACGGTGGCAAAGTAGCAGGCCATTTCCAGACCGATGACGCCGCCGCCCATGCACACGATGGACCGGGGCAGCTCCTTCAAATCCAGAACCTCCCGGTTTGTCAACACGAAGCCGGATTCCAGGCCCTCTTTCAGACCGGGAACCGGCGGCACGGCGGTGACAGAGCCGGTGGCGATCACCAGACGGTCGGCAGAGAGCAGTTCTTCCCCGGCATAAACCCGGAAGGAGCCGTCTTCACCCTTGCCCTGCACCTTGGCCTCGGCCATATAGACAGGGATATTGAGGTTCTTCATTGTGGCCTTCACGCCCGTCACCAGGGCCTTGACAACCCGGTCCTTGCGCTGCACGACCTTGGCGTGGTTGATAGACACGTTTTCCGCCGAAACGCCATAGTCCGCGCCATGCTTGGCGGCGGCAAACTGCTTGGCGCAGTACAGCAGACTCTTGGTGGGGACGCAGCCCTCGTTGAGGCAGGTGCCGCCCATCCAGCGCTTTTCAATGACCGCAGCCTTCAAGCCGCCCTGGGCTGCGCGCTCTGCGCAGAGATAGCCGCCGGGACCCCCGCCGATGACAATGACATCAAATTTTTCCATAATTGATTTCTCCTTCTGTGGGTTATAGAGCGTGGACATCGCCGGTGTCCGCCGACACCCAATCGAACGGACACTGGCGCACTGTCCGCGTTGTAAAAAATACGTGCTTAAACCGCCAGTTCCGGCTGGTCATCGTTCAGCAGGCTTCGGTACTGCGTCCGAATGGGATCGATCACCTGTAGGATAAACTCCGTCACCTGCTCCGGGCAGCGGCCAATATAGGCCGATGGGTCCATATGGGCCAGGATCTCGTCCTTGGTCAGGCCAAACATGGGATCGGCGGCAATGCGGTCAATGAGATCGTTGGCGCCGCCCTCCTCCTTGATGACCTTGCCTGCGGCCACAGAGTGGATTCGGATACGCTCATGGAGCGCCTGACGGTCGCCGCCGCGCTTGACCGCGTCCATCATAATGTTCTCTGTGGCCATAAAGGGCAGCTCCTCCCGCAGATGCTTCTCGATGACCTTGGGGTAGACCTTCAAGCCATCGATGACATTGAGGTAAATCTGCAAAATAGCGTCCACGGCCAGAAATGCCTCCGGAATAGAAATCCGCTTGTTGGCCGAATCGTCCAGCGTCCGCTCAAACCACTGGTTGTAGGCGGTAAAGGCCGGATTGAGAGCATCAGAGATCACATACCGGGCCAGAGAACAGATGCGCTCGCAGCGCATGGGATTGCGCTTGTAGGGCATGGCGGAGGAACCGATCTGTTTTTCCTGAAACGGCTCCTCCACCTCCTTCAGGTGGGACAGCAGCCGGAGATCGGTGGCAAACTTTCCGGCGGATTGGGCAATGGCCGACAGGGTGGCCAGCACATTGGCGTCCATCTTCCTGGAATAGGTCTGGCCGCAGACAGGCACGACCTTCTCAAAGCCCATCTCCTGGGAGACCAGCTTTTCCAGACGGCGTACTTTCTCATGGTCGCCGCCGAACAGCTCCAGAAAGCTGGCCTGGGTGCCGGTGGTACCCTTGACGCCCCGGAACTGGAGACTGTCAATACGATAATTCAGTTCCTCCAAGTCCATGACCAGATCGTTTATCCACAGGGTGGCCCGCTTGCCCACGGTGGTCAGCTGGGCGGGCTGAAAATGCGTAAAGCCCAGGGTCGGCAGCGCTTTGTACTGATCCGCGAATCCGGACAGCCGGTCTATCAAATTCACCAGCTTTTTGCGCAGAATCAAAAGCCCCTCCCGCATGAGAATCACGTCGGTGTTGTCGCCCACATAACAGCTGGTGGCGCCCAGATGGATGATGGGCATGGCCTTGGGACACTGGTCGCCGTAGGCGTGGATGTGGGCCATGACGTCGTGGCGCAGCTGCTTTTCATAGGCGGCAGCGGCGGCGTAGTTGATTTCGTCCTTGTGGGCCTCCATCTCATCGATCTGCTCCTGGGTGATGGGCAGCCCCAGCTGCATCTCTGCCCGGGCCAGCGCAATCCAAAGCCGCCGCCAGGTGGTGAACTTCTTGTCCGGGGAGAAGGTATAGAGCATCTCCCGGCTGGCATAGCGGCTGGACAGAGGACTTTCATAGGTGTTTGTAGGCATGGATATTCCTCCTGCATGGTGGTTCCGTCAGTTTATGAGATTATATTCTATTATAACGCATACGAGCCGAATTTTCCACTGCGGAATGCGGCAATTCCAAGCCGGAAAAACCGGCAATCTTTTATCGGGATATGCCATCCTTGCCGTCTTCATCCATTTCCTTCAGAATAAAATCCAGAATTCGGTGTGCCGCCTCCCGCTTGGTCATCTGCGGCAGCTCCAGCTCCGCGTCCCGGGAAATCAGCGTAATCACATTGGTGTCGGTCCCAAATCCCGCGCCGGCCATGCGCAGACTGTTGGCGCAGATCAGGTCGCAGTTCTTGGCGGCGAGCTTTTTCCGAGAGTTCTCCAGAACCTGGTCGGTTTCCATGGAGAAGCCGCACAGGAATTGGCCCCGGGGCTTGTGCTCACCCAGATACTGCAGAATATCCGGTGTGCGTTTCAGCAGAAGCTGCATAGTCTGGTCGGACTTCTTCAGCTTGGAATCCGCCGCGTGGACCGGCGTGTAATCCGAGACGGCGGCGGCCTTGAGAATAATGTCATAATCCGCAGAAATTTCCGTCACTGCCCGGAACATGTCCTCTGCCGAGCGAACCCGGATAACGCGGACGAAGGGGCAGACCTGAACCTCCGTGTGGGCGGCGGCCACCGTCACCTCCGCGCCCCGGAGCATGGCGGCCTCGGCCAGAGCGAAGCCCATTTTTCCGGAGGAATGATTGGTGATGAACCGCACCGGGTCGATGGCTTCCCGGGTGGCCCCTGCCGTCACCAGAACCTTTTTGCCGCGAAGGTCCTTCTCACAGGCAATTTCCCGGAGAATATACCACAGCAGGGTTTCCTCGTCCGGCATCCGGCCATCGCCGATGTCGCCGTTGGCCAGCATTCCTGTGGCGGGCGTCACGATCTCATATCCAAACCGTTCCAGCTTTTGCAGATTGTCCTGCACAATGGGGTTGTGATACATGTTATGATTCATGGCCGGGGCCACGATCTTCTTGCAGGTGCAGGCCATGACCGTGGTGGTCAGCATATCGTCGGCAATTCCGCCCGCGAGCTTGCCGATCACATTGGCGGAAGCTGGGGCGACCATGACCACATCCGCCTGCTTGGCCAGAGCCACATGCTCCACGCTGTATTGGAAATTCCGGTCAAAAGTGTCGATCAGGCACTTGTTGCCGGTCAAGGTCTCAAAGGTGATGGGATTGATAAACTGTGTGGCGTTCCGCGTCATCAGAATCTGCACATTGCAGCCCCGCTTTTTCAGCATTCGCGCCAGATTTGCGATCTTGTAGGCGGCAATGCTGCCGGATACAGCCAGTACGGCGGTTTTTCCCTTTAGCAAAGCAAACGCTCCTTTGTCTATAGTGAGGCTATTTTACCACAAAAACATGAAAAAAGATATATGCATTTTGTGTACCGCTGTGGTATAATGCTGGCAGTTGTACGGTATCTCCTGCGGGAGAAAGGTAACAATATCTTTCCTGCGGAGAACGGTAACAATATTTTTAAGGAGGAAACAAAAATGAAACAAGGTTTGAAGCCCAGAGAGCTGACGCTACTGGGACTGCTGACCGCACTGCTGCTGGCAATGTCGTATACTCCGCTGGGGTATCTGAACATCGGCCCGCTGGCAGCAACACTGAACATGATCCCTGTGGCCATCGCCGCCATCGCGCTGGGGCCGCTGGGCGGCGGCATCACCGGCGGCGTCTTCGGGATTACAAGCTTTCTGCAATGCATCGGCATCGGCGGCGTCAGCCAGATGGGAGCCGTCCTGTTCGGAATCAATCCGGTCTTTGCCTTTCTTCAGCGCTTTGTGCCGCGTGTTCTTACCGGCCTGCTGATTGCCTATATCTATCGAGGGGTGCGAAAGGCCATTAATCACACGGTTGCGGGCTTTGTGACCGGCTTCTGCGCCGCCTTTCTGAACACAGTCCTGTTTATGGGGGCGCTGGTTCTGCTCTTTGGACACACAGAGTATCTCCAGGGTCTGATTGACGGGCGGAACATCCTTTTGTTTATCTGCACCTTTGTGGGCGTCAACGCCGTGTTTGAAATGGTCACGTCCACGGTGATTACCGGAATTGTCAGCAAGATTCTGGAAAAAGCCAAGCTGCTGGGGAGATAAAAACATGGTACTTGCGGCAGATATCGGAAACAGCACCATTGCCATCGGCTGCTTTTCGGGAGAGAAGATTCAGTTTGTGGAGCGTCTTTCCACCAACCGAAACGCATCCGCCCTGGAGTTCGCCGTGCTGATTAAAACCGTGCTGGAACTGAACGGCTGTTCCGGCGAGACATTTGAGGGCAGCATTATTTCATCGGTTGTTCCCTCAATCACCAACCGGTTTGCGGCGGCCATAGAACGGCTGACCGGCAGCCGCCCGCTGATTGTCGGCCCCGGTCTGAAAACCGGCCTGGTGCTTCGGCTGGAAGACAGCAGTCAGCTTGGCAGCGACCGCGTGACAGACGCTGTGGCGGCGGTGCATCACTATCCGTGTCCGCTGATTATCATTGACATGGGGACTGCCACCACCATCTCGGTTGTCGATCAAAATCGGCAGTTCATCGGCGGTATGATTATGCCGGGTCTGATGATCTCCATGGAGGCCCTGTCCTCCAAAACATCCCAGTTGCCGCAAATCAGCCTGGACCCGCCCAAGCAGGCCATTGGCCGAAACACGGTGGACTGTATGCGCAGCGGCATTATTCTGGGCTGTGCCTCCACTCTGGACGGCGCCATTGAACGAATCGAAGAGGAAATCGGCCGGCGCTGCACCGTGGTCAGCACCGGCGGCCACGCCAAGCTGGTGATCCCATACTGTAAGCGGCGCATCATCCAGGATGACCAGCTTCTGCTAAAGGGTCTGATGATCCTGTATGGAAAGAACTGCGGCCGTGCTTGAATCAAATTGCTAAAATGGGCGGCCCGGGGCCGCCCATTTTGGATTCTCTATCTGGATTTCTGTGTCAGGGGATTTCCTCCTCCACCGGAGGATTGCCGTCCGCCGGCGTGGGGGAGAGGCCCTGCATTTGCTGCCATTGCTCCTTGGTAATCAGCAGCTGGCGGGGCTTGGAACCCTCAAAGGGACCAACGATGCCTTTTTCCTCCATCTCGTCCACGATCCGGGCGGCGCGGGCATAGCCCAGCTTCAACCGGCGCTGGAGCATGGACACAGAGGCCTGCCCCGTTTCCAGGATAACGTCCACGGCGGCGGGCAGCAGCTCGTCTCCGTCTCCGGCCGTTTCCACGGCGGCGCTGACCGTGCTGCCGCCGGATTTGCCGCTTTGCTCGGCCTTCTGATCAATCTCGGCCATGACGCTGTCGTCATAATCGGCGACGGCGTTTTTCTTGATGAAGTCCACCACGGCCTGTACCTCGTCGTCGGTGATAAAGCAGCCCTGGACCCGCTTGGGCTTGCCCTGGCCCAGAGGGGCATAGAGCATGTCTCCCTTTCCTACCAGCTTCTCCGCTCCGCCGGTGTCCAGGATGATGCGGGACTCCATGGCGGAGGCCACGGCGAAGGCGATTCGCGAAGGAATGTTGGCCTTCATCAGGCCGGTGATGACGTCTGCCGAGGGACGCTGTGTGGCGATGACCAGATGAATCCCGGAGGCGCGGCCCATCTGCGCCACGCGGCAGATGGCTTCCTCCACTTCCTTTGCCGCCACCAGCATCAGGTCCGCCAGCTCGTCAATGACTACCACAATCCGCTCCAGCGGCTTGCGGTCCTCGGATGTGGCACAGGTCTTGTTGTAAGAGTCGAGGTCCCGAACGCCTGCATCGGCCATGAGCCGGTAGCGCTTCAACATCTCCGTCACGGCCCACTGCAGAGCGCCTGCGGCCTTTTTCGGGTCAGTTACCACGGGAATCAGCAGATGGGGAATGCCGTTGTAGATGCCAAGCTCCACCATCTTGGGGTCTACCATGATGAGCCGGACCTCCTCGGGCTTAGCCTTGTAGAGTAGAGAGATAATCAGACTGTTCATGCACACGGACTTGCCGGAGCCGGTGGTACCGGCAATGAGCATATGCGGCAGTTTGGCGATATCGCCAATGATGCACTTTCCGCTGATGTCTTTGCCCACGGCAAAGGAGAGGCGGGATTTGCTCTTGTGGAATTCCAGCGAGTCGATGACATCGTGAATATGGACCGTGGAGACCAGCTTGTTGGGTACCTCAATGCCCACCACGGAGATTTTGTCGGGAATGGCGGAGATGCGCACACCGGTAGCGCCCAGCGACAGGGCGATGTCATCCGCCAGACTGGTAATCTTGCTGAGCTTCACGCCGCGGTCCAGCTCCAGCTCATACCGCGTGACGGAGGGACCGCGGATCACGTTGATAATATGGGCGTCGATACCGAAGCTGGCCAGTGTGTCATTCAGACGATCTGCGTTGACCCGCATTTCCTCCGTGCCGTCCACAGCTGCGCCGTCTCCTGCGTTCAGCAGACTGACAGGGGGGAAGGCATAGATCTGCTGCTGCTCACCGGCTTGGGCAATCTCTGTGGCAATCTTGGCCGCCTCCAGCTGGGCGTCCTCTTTTTTTACTTTTTTAAATTCCTCCACTTCCGGGAGCGGAGGCGTCATCGGCGCCAGGGGCTTCATGGCCTCGGCCACAGCGGTGTCGAACTGGGACTTTTTGGGGTCCGGCTCAGCCTTGGGCGGATCGGGCAGAGAGGCAGACTCCGGCTCCGGCGACTGTTCCTGCTTGGGAACAATCAGAGGCGGCAAATCCAGATTTTTCAGGAACCGATCCTCTTGCGTTGACTTCGGCTCCGGCTCCGGCGCCGCCTCCGGCACAGGGGGCTTCTTCGCTTCGGCCTTTTCCTTCTTCGCAGGCTCCTTGGCCTTTTTCAGCGCGGGCGGCTCGTCCACCGGCAGATCAAATTCGGAAATGGCGGACCGCTTGCGTTCGGTCCGCTGGACCTGCTTCTGCGCCACATGATTGACCAGCACCTCCGCCGGATCGGCATGGTCCTTCACCGGCGGCGCATATTCCGGACGGGGGCGGTTTTTAATAGCCCGGATCAGACCGGATATTGTCATGTTGAAGCTGTAAAGCAGCGTCAGAAGCAGCAGCAGGATTGAAAACAGCACTGCGCCGATTTTACTGATAATCAGTTCCAAGAACATGGCCAGGAAGCCGGCGATTACGCCGCCCGAGGTCCCCTCGATTCCGCTGGTCCAAAGGGCGGCTACCATGGGAAGCTCCCAGTCGATGTCGGCGGTATGGCCCAGCAGATGGAACAGCATGCCCACGCACAGGGCCACCGTAAAGGTACTGCACACCCGCAGACACACGGGGCGGCCGTCATGGAACAGCAGAATGACAAAGTCCAGCAGAAGGGCAAAGGGCATGATGTAAAGCCCCGCACCTAGCAGCCCCCGCAGCAGGTGGGAAATCGCGGTGATAAAGACCGCGTCAACCCGGAACAGGCTCAGCAGACAGAGGACCGCCAGAAACAGGCAGACAAAGGCCCCCACCTCTCTGCGGATCGGCTTTTTCCGGCTGGCGGATGTCCGGGAGGTTTTCGATTTGGCAGAGGATTTCGAGCCGGTCGAACTTTTTCTATTTTGCGTCATGGGATAAGACTCCTTTATTTGCCAACGAGAGACAGCAGCAGCGTCACAAGGCCCGCGCCCCAGCAGTAATAGGCGAAGCCGCCGAAGCTGCCCTTCTGAGAGATGTACTTGAGTAGGCGGATGGCTAAGTATCCGAAAATCGCGGCGGTGGCCACACCGGCCAGGTACACCGGCATCAGCGACCAGTCGATTCCCTCCTGAATGGCGTCGATCAGGGATAAAATATTGGCGCCCAGCACCGCCGGAATGGACAGCAAGAAGGAGAACCGCACTGCGAATTCCCGGTCAAAGCCCCGGACCAGTCCTGCGGAGATGGTGGTGCCGGACCGCGACAGGCCGGGTACCACAGCCAGAGCCTGCCCGATGCCCACAATCACAATGTCCAGCAGGGAAGCGCTTTTCAGGTCCTTGTTGCCGTGGCTGATATGGTCGGACAGGAACAGCAGCGAGCCTGTGACCAGCAGAGCGAAGCCGATAAAGAAGGTGTTGCTGTAAAGCCCATCCACCTTGTCCTTGACCGGCATAATCAGCACCAAGGGCAGCGTTGCGATGATGAGAAAGGCAATCATCCGGCGGCTCAGACGGTCCGGCTTTTGTCCGGCCGGAAGCTTCCGCAAATGGATCATGGTGAAAAACTCCAGAATCAGCGCCTTGATGTCCTTCCAATAGGCCACAAATACAGCCGCCAGGGTACCCAGATGAAGCAGCACGTCAAAGAACAGATCGTCAGCCTCCGGGCCGACCATATTAAAAATATTTTGAAAAATTGCCAGATGTCCGGAGCTGGAGATCGGCAAAAACTCCGCCAAGCCCTGGATCAAGCCAAGAAAGATCGAGGATAAATAGGTCATAGAACAGCCTCCTAGTGAGATGATGGATCATACTATATTATAGTAACACACTGCGCTCGATATTTCCAGTCGCAGGATAAAAAAACTGCAGCGGGCGGAAAAGCAACAGCGAGGCCGAAGCCCCGGATTGGGCGTTCAGCCTCGCTGCCGCTGGAAAGCGCAGATTATCTGCGGTTCTGGTTCTGATTCTGATTCTGGTTCTGATTCTGATTCTGGTTCTGGCTCTGATTCTGGTTCTGATTCTGATTCTGCTTCTGGTTCTGATTCTGACTCTGACTCATAAGAGTTTCCTCCTTTAAAATTGTTTGGATTGGGTTTCGCGGGATTAGTATGGCCGGTTTTCACGGTTTGATACTAGGATTTATCCTTCGGCTTGCACAGTAGCGCCGCAAGATAGCCGAAGACCACGGCGGCGGTGATCCCCCCGGCGGCCGCCTTGACGCCGCCGATGACAACGCCCAGCAGCCCGTCCTCCTCAACGGCCTCCTTGACGCCCTTGGCCAGGGTGCTGCCGAAGCCGGTCAAGGGAATGGAAGCGCCTGCGCCGCCCCAGTCGATCAGGGGCTGATAAAGGCCCAGTGCGCCCAGGACCACGCCGGACACCACATAGAGGACCAGAATGCGGGCGGGCGTCAGCTTGGTTTTGTCAATGAGAATCTGGCCGATGGCACAGAGAATGCCGCCCAATAAAAAAGCTTTTAAATAGTCCATGCTACCTCCTTTCCACGCCGATGGAAATCGCGTGACACACCGATGGAATGGATTCGCCCTGCTGAGTGGACAGAGGCGACAGCAGCGCGCCGGTGCCGCAGAACAGGACATGGCGCAGCTGCCCTTTGGCCATCCGGCGCAGAATATAGCCGCACAGGACCGCCGCGCCGCAGCCGCAGCCGGACCCGCCTGCGTGGACATCCTGCTTTTCCAGGTCAAAGATCATGACGCCGCAGTCATTATAGACGCCGCCAATGCTGACCCCATCCCGCCGGAAGAAGTCAATCAGGATCTCCTTGCCGACCATGCCCAAATCGCCGGTGACGATCAGATCATAGTCGGAAGGGGACAGTCGCAGATCGTCAAAATGGGTACGAAGCGTGTGATAGGCCGCAGGGGCCATGGCCGCTCCCATGTTGTTTGCGTCCTTGATTCCGTAATCGATGACGGACCCGATGGTCGCGGCGTTCAGATAAGGTCCGGCTTCCCGCTGGCCCAGCAGCACACAGCCGGAGCCGGTGACGGTCCACTGGGCCGTGGGGGTTCGCTGCCCGCCGTAGCCCAGCGGGAAGCGGTATTGCCGCTCTGCGGAGGCAAAATGGGACGAGGTCATGGCGGCGGCAATTCGGGCGTAGCCGCTGTTGACCGCCATGCCTGCCAGACACAGGGCCTCTGCCATGGTAGAGCAGGCTCCATACAGCCCCAGGAATGGGATTCCGGTATCCCGCACGGAAAAGCTGGAGCTGATACATTGGTTCAGCAGATCTCCGGCAAACAGGGCGTCGATCTCCTGATCGTGGATTCCCGCCTTTTTCCGGGCTGTGTCCAGGGCCAGCTCCTGCATTTTGCTCTCGGCCTTTTCCCAGGATTTTTGCTTGAATTTTGTATCGGTGCTGACATAGTCAAAGTAGGCAGAAAGGGGTCCTTCCTGCTCTTTTTTTCCGGCAATGGCGCTGCTGGCCAGAATCGCGGGATGCTGGTCAAAGGCAATGCTTTGCTTGCCGCGGTGGAGAGTTCCCATGATTTCATCGCTCCTTTGGCAATATTGTGCGCGAATTTTCCAAAGAATATCGCGGAAAATAGCGGAAACAGATTTTTGATTGCCGGTGCGGTGTTTTTATGGTACAATCGGCTGGAAACGAGGTGGAGTTCTTGAAAATCGGCAAGCTAGAGACAAACGGGCTGACGGTTCTGGCGCCAATGGCGGGTGTGACGGACTATGCTTACCGCACGATCTGTGCGGAGTTGGGCGCGGCGGTGACGGTGACGGAGATGGTATCCTCCCGTGCGCTGATCTATCAGGATAGGAAAAGTTTGGGGCTATTGAAAAAAACGCCCCTGGGCCTGTGCGGTGTGCAGATTTTTGGGAACGATCCGGCACTCATGGCCCAGGCGGCCCAGTTGGCCCTGCACCATTCCGGCTGTGATTTTATCGATTTGAATATGGGCTGCCCCATGCCGAAAATTGTGAACAACGGCGATGGCTGCGCCCTGATGAAAAACCCGGCTCTGGCGGGGCAGATCGTTCGGGCTGTCTGCGGCGCGGTGGACGTGCCGGTGACGGTCAAGACCCGAATTGGATGGGACCGGGGCAGCGTCAACGTGGTGGAGCTGGCTCAAATTTTGGAGGACAACGGCGCGGCCGCCATCGCCGTCCATGGCCGAACCAGATCCATGCTCTATTCCGGCATGGCGGACTGGGATACCATTCGCGCTGTGAAACAGGCCGTGTCCATTCCGGTCATTGCCAACGGCGATGTCTTTGGCCCGGATGAGGCCGTCCGCTGCCGCAAGCGCACCGGGGCCGATCTGGTCATGATCGGACGCAGCGCCTTTGGAAACCCCTGGGTCTTCCAGCAGGTGAAGGCCGCGCTGGCGGGGGAACCGGTTCCGGCGCTGCCGCCCCTTTCCGACCGGGTGGATACGGCACTCCGGCAATTTGAGCTGGCCAGGGCGGACAAGGGCGAGCATATTGCCTGTCTGGAAGCCAGAAAGCACTTTGCCTGGTACCTCCGGGGCGTGGCCCACAGCAATTATTATAAGGAGAAAATCTCCGCCATCTGTACAATGGAAGATATTTACAAAATTGCGGCGGGCATCAGGCGGGACCTCGAATAAAAATTACCAGACTAGAAAGGCCCTCCGTTTCACACAATAGCCGGGAGGTGGTCGTGTGAAACGGAAGGCATTGTGTTTGCTTTTGATCTTGTCCCTTCTGACGGCGCCTGCGGCTGCGGCGGAGGGGGACTACATCCATTGGGTGGATTTTGACGTATCGTGCAGCGCCATGGAGCGGGCGCTGGCGCTGGAGCAGCAGTACCGGGAGCAGGATCGGGTGGTTCATTGGATCGACATTCTGGCGCTGGCCGCCACACGGCACGGCAGCGGAAAGTTTACCGCCGCCGCCGTGGACAAGGCTGCGAAGGAACTAGCCGGAGATCAGCCGCCCCAGACGCTTCTGGGAGATCAATACAAATACTATTTATATTACCGCGAAGCCTATGGCGCAGTTCTGCGGGGCCTGGTGGGAACCTATGCCATCCGGAAGCGGGACGGAACCTGGGAGACCGCCTACGGCGTCAAGGCGTTTTCTCCCATTGCGGCGGACTATGACTATTCCCACTATGATGATTTCGGCGTCAGCAGGAGCTATGGCTTTCAGCGCCGGCATCTGGGCAACGATCTGCTGGGCAGCCTGGGAACGCCGATTATTGCCGTGGAGGGCGGCACGGTGGAGGCGCTGGGCTGGAATCAGTACGGCGGCTGGCGCGTGGGAATTCGCTCTTTTGACCGGCAGCGGTATTACTATTATGCCCATCTGCGAAAGGATACGCCCTTTGCCCCTGGCCTGGAGGTGGGCGATACGGTCCGGGCCGGAGACGTCATCGGCTTCATGGGGCGCACGGGCTATTCCACCAAGGAGAATGTCAACAACATTGAGATTGTCCATCTGCACTTCGGCCTCCAGCTGATTTTCGACGAGAGCCAGAAGGAATGCAACAGCGAGATATGGGTGGACGTCTACGAGATCGTCAATTTTCTCGCAAACCACAGAAGCTCCGTCCGGTATAATGAGGCCTCCGGCAGATGGGAGCGGCTGTATCCCTACAGGGACCTGGACACAGCAGAGTGGATTTCCTCAATGAAAGGATGAGGCCACCAGTGCGCTGAGCCCGGGACCACAAGGACCATTCCCGGCCTGCGGAAGCGCATCGGCCGATTCCCGGATACGGCGTGGTTGCATTGCGCCCCGTCTTTTGATATAATCAAAATAGAATGTCCCGGCAGTTCCCTTTGCCGCCGCAGGAGGAATGGAAACGGCATAGGGTTCTGACGGATAGAAGAAAAAAAGCGATACGATCATGCTTGTCCCCAAAGGGGGACGTCTCCATAGAAAGGAGCTTTCACTTGGGTGAACTAGTGCGCGCCATAACGGCGGATGGATTTGTAAAGGCCGTGGCGGTCACAACAACGGATATAGCGGAGCGGGCGCGGCAGATCCATAAGACGTTTCCCACGGCGACTGTGGCCCTGGGACGGCTTTTGACAGCCGCCTCCATGATGGGCAATATGCAGAAGGTGGAAAACGGCTCCATTACCTTGCAGATCAAGGGCGGCGGACCGCTGGGAACGGTGCTGGCCGTGGCGGACGCTGTGGGAAATGTCCGGGGCTATGTCCAAAATCCTCAGATCAGTTTGCTGGAGAAGTATCGGGGCAAGCTGGATGTGGGTGCGGCGGTTGGAACCAACGGGATGCTGACGGTCATCCGGGATTTGCAGATGAAGGAGCCGTATGTGGGCAGCGTGGAGCTGGTTTCCGGCGAAATTGCCGAGGATATTACGGAATATTTTGCCCAGAGCGAACAGACCCCCACAGCCTGCGCCCTGGGAGTGCTGGTGGATACGGATCAGAGCGTCCGGGCCGCCGGCGGATATCTCATTCAGCTGCTGCCCGGCGCGCCGGATACGGTCATTGACCGCATGGAGGCGGGGATTCAAAAGACCGGAGCAGTGACGTCGCTGCTGGACCGCGGATGCAGTGCGCAGGGACTGTTGGAAATGGTGTTGGAAGGCTCAAATCTGGAAATTTTGGAGACCACGCAGGTGCGCTACAAGTGCTACTGCTCCCGGGACCGGGTAACGGCTACCCTCATCAGCCTGGGCCGGAAGGAGCTGGAGAAAATTGCGGAGGAGGAGGAAACCGTCCACATTGAATGCCAGTTCTGTGACACAGTTTATGACTTTACTCCCGATGAAATTCGGAAAATTCTGACGGAAATCTGAGAATTTCGGGAAAAATTTAAGGCATTTGCGCGGCACTGCCTTAACATAAAATCGCCGGATGTTCTGAAATACCGCTTGCCAAAGATTATTTGACACATTCTCTTCAAATCGTCATATCGCATTTGCATTTTGCCGAAAAAGCATGTATGATAAAGATGTCAGATTTTGACGCTTGGAGGGGAAGGAATATGCGAAAATCTCGAATCATTCTTCTGGTGCTGGCCGTTGTCCTTCTGGCTGCGGCCTTTGCGGCGTTGTTCCTTTATTTGAGTCAGAAGGACCGCCTGGAGGCAGACCACACGGCTGTTTACAGCCAGTATATGCAGCTGTTCTATAACGCCCAGGGCAGCACGCTGACCGTGACGGAGGACGGCGTCAAAACCGGCGTCTATACGCTGGAGGACCTGGGCCTGTGGGAGGATGTGCAGTCCGGCCTGAATGCCCTGTATAGCGAGACAGACCGGATGGAGCCAAGCGCCTTTTCCGCTCTGTCCACCGCGGAGAGGAAGGCCTGGAGCAGGGAAATCCACCCCCAGGTGACGGCCTTGGCTGTTCCGGCCGACCACTTGAACACGGAGATTGTGCTTTCGGATTTGAACCGGCAGTCCCGGGAAGCGCCGCAGAATGCGGAGGTCCGCTTTGAGGAAGGCGTGTTTCAGATCATCCCGGAGGTTCCGGGCAACGCCATTTCGGAGGAAAAGCTCGAAGATCTGATCCGGTCCTGGGCCTCGTCGCTGGAGATCAACCGCAAAGGCCCGTCGGTTCTGACCCTGGAGCTGACGGAATCCGGCTGTTACCGGCAGCCGGAGGTGACAGTGGAAACCGGAAACTTTGATTTTGCCGAACTGCTCTCCGAGCGGCTGGACCGCATGAGCCTGACCCTGGAGTTCCATGGCGAGAGTCAGGCCTTGTCCTCGGACACTCTGTCCTCCCTGGTTCAGGTCAACGAGGACGGTGTGCTGGAAATCCAGCCCGCGTTCAGCGACTTCCTTGCGACCTACACGGAGAGCCATCGGATGGAAAACCAGCCCTACCGATTTGATTCCTATGTCTCCGGTCCGGTCGACCTTGATTTTCTGATCTGTGATTATGCTGTGGATACCGAGGGTCTGGGCGAGGTGCTGACGGAGGCGCTGCTGAACCTGCAGAGCGGGGCCATCCAGGTTCCCACGCTCTGTACGGATGAGAGCGGAGAGCCTTTTGATATTGCCGATACTTATGTGGAGGTGGACATTGCCAACCAGCAGATGACCTATTATAAGGACGGGGAGCTGGTGGTCCACACGGACGTTGTCACCGGCTACCGGAACTGGACGGATACGCCCACAGGGTACTATACCGTTGAGAACAAGGACACGGACTGCTGGCTTATCGGCCCGGATTTCAGCGTCTTCGTCAAATATTGGGTCGGCTTTATCGGTAAGCTCTACGGCATCCACGACGCCTCCTGGCGCACGGAATTCGGCGATGACCTCTACACCCGAAACGGGTCCCACGGCTGCGTCAACACCCCGGAGGATGCCATGGCGGTCATCCATGAGAACATCGACATCGGAACCCCGGTGCTGGTGTTTGATACATCGGAATAAAAAGCGGTCTGAAAGAAAGCTATACGCCCCTACTAGACTGTAAATTCTAAAACTTTAAGAGGCACACCTCGTGCCCCCTCCGAGGGGGCTGGCTGCCCGAAGGGCAGACTGGGGGTTGTTGGACAACAGAACGGTACGATCATACGGTAAAATTGCAAACTTGCTACAACCCCCACCGCTTCGCGGAGCCCCCTAAGAGGGGGCACGAGGGTGCGGTGCAAACCTAAAGTTTTAGACTTTACACCCTACTACATGTCTGATAGGATACCCCCATAAGTGACAGTTTTTCTGTTTCACTGTCTCTTATGGGGGTATCCTATCAAGGACTGCGGGTTTCCGGCGGTTACTCTCTGCCGTCCTTCAGACTTTCGATCATGTCCACCCGCTTGACCTTGCCGCGCATGAGCCACAGGGAGGCAAAGTAGCACAGAACGGTCAATCCGATGGCGAGCAGATAGCTGGAAGGGTCAATGTGGGCGTTCACCAGCATGACGCCGTAGTCCACCATCAGCCTGAAAAACAGATTGCAGGCCAGATATGTGACGGGAATGGACAGCAGAATGCCGATGGGCAGCAGAATATGATGGACTTGCAGCACAATGCGGTTGATCTCTCGGTCCCGGTAGCCCAGCACCTTCAGCATGGAGATGTTGCCGCGGTTCTCCGTCACCATCATATTGACTGCCACATACACGGCGGCAATGCAGATGATGACGCCAAGGCCGATAATGATGTCCAGAAGAAGCCCCATTTGACTGGTCATGGTCTTGACCTGATCCAGAATGTCGGAGGGCTGAATTTCCTCTGCAATTTTGGCTTCCGGAATGGGCAGGGCTTCGCCGCTGACGATGCAGTTGAAGCGGTCCTCCTCCAGACCCGTCAGCGCAGCGGCCAGGGCCTGGGAGGTGACGATGCATTTCTGCACATTGTTCTGAATGATACCGGCAACGGTGATCCGGCTTTCTTCCAGCGACAGCGGATTATACAGCATCAGCTGATCGCCCGCTCGCCAGCCGTAGGCATAGGCGGCCAGACTGGTGATATAATAGCCGTTGTCAATAGACACCGGGTTCCCGTCCGAGTCTTTGAGATGGAGATAGGGGTTTCCGGGGGCGGCTCCGATGACGGAGAGGGACTGACCCTCAGCGGTTTCCATGGCGGAAACCAGCATGGTCTCCCCACCGTAGGGGTTTTCCTCCAACAGCTCGCCCAGAATGTACTCATGCTCAAAGCTGCCCAACGCGTCCACCGCGACGCTGCTCATATGCCCGATGGAGTCAAAAAGCCCCAGCCCCAGCAGCATAATCAGACAGCCAAGGAACACGCCCAGCAGTACCACAAAGCTTCTCGCCGGATTGCCCAGCAGGGACCGCAGGGCGAATTTGGTGCGGAAGGACAGCTTCCGGCCCGCTAGCATCCGCTTGAGACGCTTTTTCCCGCCGCCTGCATTTCCATTGAGCAGCAGAACGGTGTTTTGCCGCAGCAGCCGCCGCACGGACAGAAGGGCCGCCAGTGCGTACATGACTGTGGGAATCGCCACGCCCAGGGCTGCGTCTAAGGGTTTCAAATGGCCCACAACCCGCATCGGCTCATAGTCCTGAAGCCCGACTTCGCTGAGAGGCTGGGCGGTCAGGGCCGAGATTACGGCCGTCAGAATGCCGCCTGCCAGCCCCGGCAGCACGGCAAAACCCGCATAATGCCCCATGAGCCGGCCCTTTTTGTAGCCCAGGGCCGACAGGGTGCCGATCATGCGCTGCTCCTGCTTGACCTTCCGGCTGATGATGATGCTGACCAGCGCCACGGCGATCAGAGGCAGAATGCACAGAAGCAGATACGCCATCACAACAAACATCTCCGCCTGCTGATCTACCATGGTGATGCGGGGATTATCTCCTGCGGCGCTGTAAGCGCGCATATAGTACCGTTCATGGATGGCCTGCCGGAACGCCATAACGTCGGAGGATTCGCCATAGCGGACCAGGTACTGGACGCTGGTGGCCTCCAGCGCCGCAAAGGCGGCGTCGCTCATGTAGCAGAGATAGAAGGTGGAGATGTTTTTGTAGGAATCGTCCTCATTTTCCAGCATGTATAAGTAGTCGGGCCGCTGCAGGAAGCCCACAACCTCGTATTCAGTCTGGCCGATCCGCATACGGCTGCCGATGGAAATCTGATTTTCCACAGCGTAGCCCTCGGAAATGACAATTTCATCCAAGGCGGCCACGTCCCGGCCCTCTGTGATCTCATAGAGGTCCACTTGCGCGGTGCGTTCAAATACCCGGGCCGTCACGCCGCCGGTATTCAGATTGATATAGTGCTGGGCCTCCAGCGTCAG